>CAZJWF010000270.1:0-1531 GCA_964549375.1 uncultured Neomegalonema sp. | reverse complement strand
CTAGCGCGCCATTGCGCTCAATGGCCCAGCTTCATACGGCGGTCGATTTCGAGCTGATAGCCCCTGTCCTGTTTGTGCCACCGCTGTTCCACAAGATGCGCGACGGCCTTCATACGTTTGGTCGCGAGCGCTTTATCCTCGGTGCCCTTTTGATAAACCAAGCGCAGAACGGAATGGTCCTCATTGAGAACCGTAATCAACTGATCAATTCCCGCGTCCCATTCCGGATTAAGTTCGGTGCTGTGCGGTTTGAAGGCTGCGCCCTCCAGATCAAGGCGCACCATGCGAGACTCCGCCGTGCCGAAGTTCATTTTCGACACTTTGCCCGATGTCAGGCGAACGCTGCGCGGGTTCTCGGTTGTGATGCGATGGCCGATGGGCAGCGAACGCGGATCGACCTTCAAGACAAAGAGCGTACCGATACTGCGGCGCGGAAGGTCAGCGCATGTCACATGATACCGGCCATGTTTATCCGTGACAGTCAGCAACCCTTGCGCTGAAGCCAATCGTACCCCCGGCAGACCCGCTTCGCCGTGATCCTGTACGCCGTTCCGGTTTTTATCGTCAAACACTTTGCCGATGACTTCGCCGCAATCGAAGACAGATTGAAACCCGGAGGCCGCGTTGGCCGTACCAGGTGCCAGTGTCGCGACCAATGCTGCGGCAACGAGAGAACCAATCGCTGCGGTGCGGTGCTTTTGTTTCAATACGAGCGCGAGCCGTGCGTTGAGACCGTCAAGATAAGACATAACAGCAGCTTCCCCGATTGATCCTACAATGAATAGCGATTGCTTGGGACTATTCGAGCAAATTCTACGCCATCGGGGATGTACGATAGAACAGGGGTGGGGAAGTGCTTCGGGACTGGACGCATTCGCGAGCGCTGGCCTTTTCTTGCGCTAGAGACCTTCTCCGCTCTCGATGATTTTTCTTCGAAAAATACATCTGCCACTGAGGGGTTTGTTCTTGAGTTGAGGTTGTCCGCATTCGCAACGCGAATGCTTCATCAAAAAAGGACGCGCCTTTCGGCGCGCCCTCTTCTCCTCCCCAGACGTGCCGCATCAACGAGCGGGAGAACCCCACTGGTGCGACGTGACTGAAGCTACGGTCAGATGTTCTTTGCCGACATCTGTTCCGCAATATAGTCAGCCTGACGAATGGCTAAGCTGACGATGGTCAGGGTCGGGTTCTCTGCCGCGCCAGTGGTGAATTGCGAGCCGTCCGAGATGAACAGGTTCGCGATGTCGTGGCTTTGACCCCATTTGTTGACCACACCGTCCTTGGCATCCGCCGACATGCGGTTGGTGCCGAGGTTGTGGGTCGAGGGATATGGCGGCGTCGGATAGGTGTTCGTTGCGCCGACCGCATCATAGACAGCCATGCCCTGCTTGAAGGCATGGTTACGCATGGCAATGTCGTTCTCGTGGTCGTCGAAATGGACGTTCGGCACAGCCATACCGTACTGATCTTTTTCATCCGACAACGTGATCGCGTTGCTTTCTTGTGGCATGTCTTCACCGACCAGCCACAT
>CAZJWF010000269.1:0-1548 GCA_964549375.1 uncultured Neomegalonema sp. | reverse complement strand
CAATCTTATTCTTAAGGTTGTGCTTGAAATATTTTCAACAAAAATAAAGAACTAGTTACCAGAGATTTAGGAAAGCGCAACGCTGCCGAAACGCAAATGAGCGCAGTAGATGTCGTTCACGCCTTGCCTAAGAAGCGGAACCTGATGCTGGTATCAACGGCAGAGACACGAGCCGCTCTTATCACGCTCGCGCCCTTTGCACTTGCTCGACCTGATTTTAGCCGATGGCTTCGATCAGCGCCTCGCCGAGCTTCGAGGGGTCCTCAGATACAATGATTCCCGCAGAACGCATCGCTTCGATCTTGTCCTCCGCGCCGCCCTTGCCACCGGAGATGATGGCGCCCGCGTGACCCATGCGACGTCCCGGCGGGGCCGTGCGGCCCGCAATAAAGCCTGCAATCGGTTTTTTGCGGCCTTTTTTGGCTTCATCCGCAATGAATTGCGCTGCGTCTTCTTCGGCGGACCCACCAATTTCGCCAATCATAATGATCGACTCGGTTTCATCATCGCCGAGCAGTAAATCAAGCGCGTCGATATGCTCGGTGCCTTTGATTGGATCGCCGCCAATACCGATACAGGTACTTTGACCTTTGCCGATGGCTGTGGTCTGCGCCACGGCCTCGTAGGTCAAAGTGCCGGAGCGCGAGACAATGCCAACACTGCCGCGCTTATGGATGTGGCCCGGCATAATGCCAATCTTGCAAGCATCCGGAGTGATGATACCCGGACAGTTTGGCCCGATCAGACGGGACTTTGATCCAATCAATGCACGCTTAACCCGCATCATATCCAGCACCGGGATGCCCTCGGTGATACAGACAATCAGTGGCACCTCAGCATCCAACGCTTCAAGAATCGCATCCGCCGCAAATGGCGGAGGAACATAAATTGCGCTGGCATCGGCCGCCGTCTTCTCGACCGCTTCATGGACAGAATCGAATACCGGCAAGCCCAGCGCCGTCTGCCCACCTTTGCCCGGTGTCACACCGCCAACCATCTGCGTTCCATAAGCCATTGCTTGCTCTGAGTGGAACGTGCCTTGTGATCCTGTGATCCCCTGACAAATGACTTTGGTATTTTCGTCAACGAGTACAGCCATGATTTTTCCTAGTAAATGTCCAAAACGGCGTGCGTCGAAACCGCTGTTTCCGAGGGAATAACCGACCCTCAGACCAAGCACAACAGGTTGAGGGACAATGACATGATGATTATGCCATCGTTAAAAGCATCGCTCTGCTTATGCTGAGTTCAACGATTGGCGCGCGTCCACATTTTGTGAAGCGCGTAGCCGAGCCACCAACCGAGCACAATTGACCCTGTGACGAGAGGCGGTGAGACATCCGCGATTTTTTCAAGAATAGTATCGGCCACGGAGTCACTTTTATTCAGGACGAATAGCACGATAAGCGCGACAGTGAGCAACGTACCGATGGCAACCGTGGCTGCCTCACCCATTTTCCGAATGCACCAGATCGCGAGACCTGCGGTGAAAGCGACGACCATACAAAAAAGAACGAAATAACGCACGGCGCGCTCCCTGAAAAATCT
>CAZJWF010000268.1:0-1720 GCA_964549375.1 uncultured Neomegalonema sp. | reverse complement strand
CCGTGATAGACTGGACCTCATGAGCACCATACTCGACAAGATCAAAGCCTATAAACTCGAAGACGTCGCAGCCCGCAAAGCAACGCGTTCTTTCGCCGATGTCGAAGCGGCAGCGCGAACGGCGGATGCCCCGCGCGGATTTGCCTCTGCGCTGGATGCAAAGGTTGCCGCAGGTGGGTATGCCCTGATTGCCGAGGTCAAAAAGGCCAGCCCCTCTAAAGGATTAATCCGCGCGGACTTTAACCCTCCGGTGCTGGCAAGCGCGTATGAGCGCGGCGGCGCGGCCTGCCTGTCCGTGCTGACCGACGAACCGTCTTTTCAAGGGGCGGATGCGTATTTGGTGGCCGCCCGCAGTGCGACCACCCTGCCCGCACTCCGCAAAGATTTTGTCTATGATCCGTGGCAGGTGGCCGAGTCGCGTGCGCTAGGGGCGGATTGTATTTTGATCATCATGGCCAGCGTCGAAGACGCTCAGGCCGCCGAATTAGAGGATGCCGCGCTGGGGTGGGGTATGGATGCTCTGATCGAAGTGCATGACGAGGACGAGATGGAGCGCGCGCTGCGCCTGAAATCTGCGTTGATCGGCGTCAATAACCGGAACCTCAAGACTTTTGAGACGACGTTGACAACGACAGAGCGCCTCGCGCCGATGGTCCCCGAAGGTCGGATTCTTGTCGCAGAGTCGGGACTGCACTCACCCGATGATCTCGCGCGGCTCGCCAAAGTTGGCGCGCGGCGGTTTTTGATTGGCGAAAGCCTGATGCGCCAAGATGACGTCGAGGCCGCAACACGCATGATACTGGCCAACCCCGTTACATGAGATGCCTCAAGCCCTCAGATTTCACGGAGATGCCGTGGATGAATGGGGGCGGCGCAACACAGGAGATCGCGCGCGAAAGCGATGATCGCGGTCTGATCTGGCGGGTGAGTACTGCGCGCGTCAAGGCGGATTGCCTTTATTCCCTGTTCCCGAAACTGATGCGCGTAAGTGCGGTTGTCGAGGGGATGGGCGTTCGCCTGACCGATACCACCTCTTCCGTCGAGTGTGTGGTGGGACCGACAGATATTGCCAGCCTATCCGGGGATATTCTCTATCGCGGAGAATTAGTGGATGGCGGGATACGGCACTTGAACCTGATCTACGATCCTGAATGCGCTGTTGCGGATATGGCTTTTCTGGAAGGCGGAACCACCACCCTGTCAGATCACGGAACGCATGTGATTTACTGTTGCAGCGGAGAAGTCTGGGCCGAGGGCACATCGGCAAGAGGCGGCGAGGTGCTGATGACACGAGGCCGCGCTGACTTGCGCCTCGAAGACGGCACACGCGCTGTACATATCTCCATCAACCGTATCATCCCCGATCCGCCGCATTTCGAAAAAGGCCGGACTTTGCAGAGGTGAACTGAAGTGGTCCTGAAACTCGGCTTCTGCGAAGTGACCGGAGGAGACGAATAGGTAGCACAGTGACGAACCACTTCGGGTGCTATTCAAACGTAAAAGTTGAATGCTGGGCACGCCAATAATCGAAGAAAGCAATGTAACTGGTATCGGTTTTACAGGAGCGCATTGCGATACCTCTGTTTTTTTGGATCCTTCCAAAGAAATTTTCGATCAGATGCTGCCACTTGTACATCGCCGCCTGTCTGGCCGGGGTCACTCTTCTTGCCAAGGCAGAACGGTTCGATAACCTTCCATTGGGCGTCGGTCAAAACTTGAT
>CAZJWF010000267.1:0-1884 GCA_964549375.1 uncultured Neomegalonema sp. | reverse complement strand
TGGAGCGGGCGGCGGGAATCGAACCCGCATCATCAGCTTGGAAGGCTGAGGTCTTACCATTACACAACGCCCGCGCTGAGAAGCTGTGCAGATCGGGTTCATAGCGAGCCTTCACGCGGCGGGCAAGGGGTTTGCGGCGGGGTTTTTCGTTCTACATGTACGGAAATTCCAAGGAAAGGATGCCCATGACATTGCGGACCCTCTTTCTGACTGCCGTAACCGGCCTCGCATTGCTCTCCTGTTCCGCGCTCTCGGGGGAGACTGAGATCCCAAATTATACCGTCCAACAGGCGGATGACCCATTCGAGATCCGCCAGTATGAACCGCAGCTCTATGCCGAAGTCACGACGACGGGCACGCGGCAAAGCGCTGCAAGTGCAGCGTTTCGGCAGCTTGCGGCATATATTTTCGATAAGGAGCGCCCTGAAGGCGGCATCGCTATGACAGCTCCGGTGGTACAACAGCCAAAACGCGAGACAATCGCGATGACCACGCCTGTTGTTCAGTCCGAGGATGGCGAGGGCGAATGGACGATGGCGTTTTCCATGCCTTCGAAATGGACGCTCGCGACGCTGCCTAAACCAGAAAACCCAAATATTACGCTACGGGAAGAACCTGCCAAAATGGTTGCCGTGGTCCGGTTCTCTGGCCGCGCCAATCAGGGCTTGCTGGATGACAAAGAGGCGGCTCTGCGGACGTGGATGGCAAACAAGGGAATCGCACCGACCGGCCCCGCCGAATATGCCTTTTACGATCCGCCGTGGACCGCGCCCTTCTTACGACGGAACGAAGTGGTGATTCCGGCTCAATAGATCACAATAAGTAAGATCCAAAGATCATCACCCCCATGATGACGGCAGAGCCCGCGCAAATCAGGACTGCTCCGGCGGCAATATCTTTGGCGTGTTTCACCGCCTCGTTAAACTCTGGTGACACCACGTCGCAGAGGAATTCGAAGGCCGTATTCATTGTCTCCGCGCACCACACGAGGGCAATCGTTAGCGTCAACCACTTCCAGTCTTCTAGTGAGAGGCCCAGTACTGCCCCAACAATAATTGCGACGATTGCCGCTGAAAGGTGAAGCCAAGCATTGTGCTGGGTCTTGAGGGTGGTGACAAGACCACGCCCAGCATAACAGAAACTCTTGAGACGACCCGCGATGGAAAAGCTGTTCACGAGTCAAGCCTCCACGATTGGGCCGAACGACCGCCTCGCAGGCGGAAGGGGTGGATTATCGCGGCAATAATGGCCGCGATCACGATGCAACAAATCATGATGCTTGCCTCACTATAAGAGGGGTTGAGCCGTTTAGCGGAACGTTGATGGTCAGCCGTCCTTGTGCATCGGCCTTGGCCATTTGTTGGACTGCACCCTCGACAATCACGTCAGCATTGGGCTTGAGATTGGCGATGGGTATCGGGCGAGGCCCAGCCTTGCGACCTGGAACCAGAACAGCGTGCAATGCGCGGTCTTGCCATTCCGCTTTTGCGACCAGTGTCATCGGATAATCCATGACATCGAGGATAGGGCCACTTGGATGGCGCACGCCACCCCGGACGAGATCACGCAGCGCGTCCGTCCCGCCTTGACGCGCCATGACCTCGACGAAGTGACTGAAAACCGAAGCGTTCTCGCGCTTACGCACGCCACCCGTTGTGAGAGCCGGACAGTCTTCGTCGAGCAAGTCAAGCGCAGCGCGCGCCACTTCGGCATCGCCTAGTTCCATCGCTGCTGCCGCGACAGCGCTGCAACTACTCGCTCTTGAGAACGAGTAATCACCAGTGTCGACGCGCCAAAAGTGCCGTTTATTCGCTTTACCGGGCTCATCGAGCATGTCCGCCCTCGCCATATTCCAAACCCGTTCGGCAACAACTGGAAAGCTAG
>CAZJWF010000266.1:0-1901 GCA_964549375.1 uncultured Neomegalonema sp. | reverse complement strand
TTGTGAAGACAAGTTCGGCTGAACCCGACAAGGAGCAAAATTGGACAGTGAGCTGAGTAAAACCAACGCAATCCACCTGAACCAGTAAAGAATATCCAGCCCCTTTCGGAACCGGACGTCGTTACGCGGCAGCGACGTTCGAATCAGACAAGGTCACACGGTTTCGGCCCGTATTTTTCGAGCGATACAGCGCGACGTCAGCGCGCTCCAGCATCGCTTCAGGCGACTCTTTCGGGTCTAGGCACATCGATAGGCCGATGCTTACGGTCAAATCGATCTCGCCGACTTCATGACTCACCGTAAACGGTTTCGCCGCAATACTCGCACGCAAACGTTCTGCGACCACCGCCGCCGATGACGTCGCCGTCTCTGGCATCACCACCAGAAACTCTTCTCCGCCAATCCGGGCACTCAGATCGACACCGCGAACGCTTTGGCGAATGCGCTGAGCAAATTCTTTGAGAACCTCATCACCGACGCCGTGACCGTAGGTGTCGTTTATCGACTTAAAGTGATCAATATCGAGCAAAGCGATCGAAATCGGGTTCTTATCCGAGTCTGACCGTTCCATCAGTGCTTGCATATGGGGCACAGCGTACCGGCGGTTATAAAGGCCGGTCAATGGATCAGTCACCGCCATTTTCAGGCTATTGTGAACATTGTCGCGCAGTTGATCCGCATAGCATTTGCGGCGCATTTGGCTCCGCATCCGCGCGACCAACTCGTTTTCGTCCAAAGGACGCATGATATAGTCGTTTGCGCCCAAATCCAGCGCCGCCGCGATGGCGCGGTAATCGCCGTGATCGACCATCAGAATGACCGAGGCGTGCCGAGCTTGCGGTGTAGACCGGATTTCCGAACAGAGGCGCAGCCCGTCATAGCTTTCCATACCGGCATTGATAAGCATGACATCCAGCTTATCGAAGCGAACCGCATTCATCGCATCTTCGCGGGTTGAGGCGACAACGCATTCGCTGTTCAGCTTTTCATTGATAATGGTCTGAATGCTTTTCGCAGCATTTGGACGGTCATCAACGAGCAAGACTTTTCCAGACAGATCCTCGTCAGCGATTGCCGAGAATGCCGAATCGAACCCAAGCTCCTTGCAGGTCTCATCCCGCAAGCGCAGCTCATCAATCATCATCTTCACACGCACAAGGCTGCGAACACGCGCAAACAGTGCCAGATCATTTGCAGGCTTGGTCAGGAAATCATCGGCACCTGCCTCAAGGCCCCGAATTCGGTCGGAGGCTTGATCGAGCGCAGTAATCATAACGACAGGAATATGCGCCAGCGCAGGGTCAGATTTCAGACGTTTACATGCTTCGAAACCGTCCATCTTCGGCATCATCACGTCCAGCAGGATCAGGTCGGGCTGCTCGGCGCGCGCCACTTCCAGCGCTTCAAAACCGTTCGATGCTGTCAGAACGATATAATATTCAGCCGATAGCTTAGCTTCCAGCAACTTAACATTGGCCGCAATGTCATCGACAACAAGAATACGAGCAGACATAGTTCAGCGCTCCTGCGGCTGGGTAGCGGGTCGGGTCGGTATCGGCATCAATCGTCCAAGAATCTTTTTACGGTCGCGAGGAAATCAACGACGGAGATCGGCTTGGCGATGTAATCTTCGCACCCACCATCCCGGATTTTCTCTTCATCGCCCTTCATCGCGAATGCGGTCACGGCGATGACAGGAATATGGCGAAGATCGTCTTCTTCCTTCAGCCACTTCGTGACCTCCAGACCCGAGACTTCAGGTAATTGAATATCCATCAGGATAAGGTCAGGCATCTCGGCGCGGGCAATCTCAAGCGCATTCATGCCATCCTGCGTCTGCAAGGTTCGATACCCTTGAGCAAACAGCAAATCGTTGAAGAGCTTCATATTCAGCTCGTTAT
>CAZJWF010000265.1:0-2023 GCA_964549375.1 uncultured Neomegalonema sp. | reverse complement strand
TGCCGGGCAGACCGGGAATACCGTTGGTGCGCGTGACGCCCATCTTGTATTCGGCCTTGTCGTAATAGGGCGCCATATCCTCAGCAGTGATCGGCCAATCGAGCAAGTTCGCGCCTTCGATATCGCCGTATTCGGTCTTGACGCGCCATTCGTGTTCCTGAAACCGCAGACTGGCGCCAGCCCAGTGGGTTGTTGAACCGCCAACCGCTTTCACGATCCACGCGGGCAAGCCAGAAAAGTCCGTCGCCACGCGCCAGTCGCCGGACGTGGTGCGCTTGTCGAGCCAAGCAAGCTGTCCAAAGCTGCCCCATTCGTCGTTGATGAAATCTTCGGCTTCGTGGCGGCCCCCGGCCTCCAGAACCACAACGTCAATGCCTTTTTGCGCCAGCTCGTTGCCGAGCGTACCGCCGCCTGCGCCGGAACCAATGACAACAACGACCGAGTCGTCGTTCAGATCATAAGGTGCACTCATCGTTTGATCCTCCCCTATACCCAGTCAATGTCGTCAAAGCCGCGCTCGATATATCCGCCCTTGTGAGCGGAAGCGCCCTCATAGCCAAAGAGCGGCCAGACCGCCTTTTGGTTATAAAGACCAACCACGAGCGAGCCGCGAATGGCTTGAAAAAACCCTTCACCCTCGATGTCTTGCAGAAGGGCAACGCGGTCTTTTTCCCAGCCCATGCCGAGGTAGCCACCCTCGCCTGCGCGTTCGTTGAGATCGGCAACGCCATCCTCCAGCATCGCCCGCGTATCGGCATCACCCGCCGCCGCTTCGTCATGCTGTTTCATCGCCTTGGCGTAATATTTGTCGGCAATCCGGTCATGAGGATAAATATCCCGCGCCATCTGAATCAGCGTGGCCATCGTTTCAGGCTTGAGCGCCTTGACCTCCATGCCCCAGCCTTGCGAAGGCACAACAAGCGTGCCCGCACCGACAACCATTGCAGCCCCCAGCGCCGTGGTGCCAGATGCGGCGAGAAAATCTCGTCGGCTGACAGTTTCTCTCTGATCGAGACCGTTCATTTTATTCCTCCCTAAAAGTGTGTCGCTGCGCTGCCCGTTTGAGGTCTTTGCGCGTCGCAGATTATTTGAAGCGTCCTCCGCGTTTGAGGACTTCGATTTCGTATCCGTCTGGGTCTTGAATAAAAAAGAACCGGGCAATCACATCACCATCGGGGGCGAAATCCACCAGTTTACGTGGGGCATACCCGGCCTTGGTCAATTTCGCGTGCAAGGCATCAACGTCATCAACACTGACCGCGAGATGACCATAGCCATTGCCGAGATCATACGTCTCGGACGTGCCCTTGTTGACGGTCAATTCCAGCTCGAATTCCGTTTCGGCATTCGCGAGATAAACAAGGGTGAAATTTTCAAAATCAAGACGATCCGCAACCTCAAGGCCAAAGGCTGTGCGGTAAAATTCAACCGAACGCGCCTCGTCCAGAACGCGGATCATCGAATGAATCATTTTCGCCATACTGCCCTCCGTTGGGTTTAAACGTAACCGAGGGCCCTGCCTCGTGGTGGTAGCGGGATACTACGCCCTCGCATTCAAGCCGGAACGAGCGCTTTTTTCTCCAAGTGAACCAGACAGGCTGTGCGTAAAAGCGACGCGAAGTTTCGAACTTCGCCATGAATCTCAAGGACTTCATCGTAGAGAGTTGACAAGAACTTTGGAGTCGAGAGGCCACCATCCGCCGCCATCTCGTCCACCAGTCGCCAATACCTCGCCTCCAGTCGCAAGCTGGTGCTGAGACCATTAAGCCGCACCGAACGTGTAACGCCCTCATAATCCGCCGGGTCTTGCCCCGCGAAAAGCTGACACATAGTCGCCTCCCAATCGCACTCCGCCGCCCCGAATCTACTTAAGCGTCGCGCGAATTTTTGGATTTGGCAAGGTGTGATCGGAGATGCGCGGTATGGGCGCTCCATACCGCAAACGCGACCTCTGTGCGAAGTGGTTTTCCTCGTTGGCGGGTTTGTGTGTGTGGTGAGGCGATCCGCACTTGCGTGTGGGTCG
>CAZJWF010000264.1:0-2047 GCA_964549375.1 uncultured Neomegalonema sp. | reverse complement strand
GGCGGCGGCGGCGGACCACAGCCCCCTGACCTCGACGAACTGTTCCGCAAAAGCCAAGAGCGCCTGAAACAAACGTTCGGTGGCGGCGGTGGCGGCATGGGCGGCGGCATCAGCAAGCCGGGCATGTTGCTCGCGGGCGTCTTGGCTTTGCTCCTCTATGCCTATCTTTGCTTCTATCAGGTTGGTGCGCGAGAGCAGGGCGTCGTTCTGCGCTTTGGCGAATATTCCAGCACCCAAGGCTCGGGCGCACATTTTCGCATTTGGCCGATTGATACGGTTGAAATCGTCCCCGTTGAGGCGATCAACCAAACTGACGTCGGGTTCCGCAATGGTCGCACAGTGGCGAGCGAGAGCCTGATGCTGGCGGGCGATGAGAACATCATCGACATCCACTTCTCGGTCTTTTGGCGGATCAATGACCCCAAAGCCTTCCTCTTTAATATCGCTGACCCAGCGGAAACGGTGAAAGCCGTCGCCGAAAGCGCGATGCGTGAGGTCGTAGGACGGCCTCTGTCGTCGGAGGCTGCGTTCGCGGCGGCGAACAAAGCCAAAGCCGAAGCGGAAGCGGCGGCGAAAGCAGCGGCAGCGGCTGCAGAAGATGGCAGCCCCTCTGCGGCGGCGGAAATCGTCGCAACGGTTCCTGTAGCGATCCGGGCCACACGTTCTGAGGAAATTCGGGGTGCAGGCCGTCAGAAAGTTATGGATGATGTCCTCGCACTCATTCAGGAAACGCTCGACTCTTACGAGTCCGGCGTCACGATTACGGACGTGAAGCTCGATAAGGCCGATCCACCGCCCGACGTGATCGACGCCTTCCGCGATGTCCAAGCGGCACAACAAGACCAAGACCGACTGCGGAACCAAGCGGACACGTACTTCAACCAAAAGGTCGCTGCGGCGCGCGGTGAAGCAGCGGAGATGCTGGAGCAAGCGGAAGGGTATCGAGCCAAAGTTGTTGCCGAAGCCGAAGGTCAGGCTGCGCGTTTTGAATCGATCTATCAGCAATACGATGCGTCCGACGAAGCGCGGAAGGTCATTCGCAAGCGGCTCTATCTGGAAACGATGGAGCGCGTCTTTGGCGGCATGAATAAGATCATCCTTGATGAGAACGGCAGCGGCGGTGCCGGTGGCGGCGGCGTCGTGCCGTACCTGCCGCTCAATCAGCTCCAGCAGCAAGGCGGGAGGCAGAACCAATGAGTAGTATTCTTAGCAGAGGATTGTTGGCTGTCGTCGCACTCGTTCTCTTGATCATCGCGACGTGTACCTTCGTTGTTGATCAACGCGAACACGCGCTGGTTCTTGCCTTTGGTAAGCCAAAAGACGCCATCGCCGAGCCGGGGCTGCACTTCAAACTGCCGCCGCCTTTCAACAACGTTGAATACTTCGATAAGCGCATTCTGCCGCTGGAGGCCGAGCCGTCGGAAGTCCTTGCGAAAGATCAGCGCCGCCTCGTGGTAGATGCGTTCGCGCGTTGGAAGATTGTCGATCCGCTGAAGTTCTATCAGACGGTCCGCACGGAATCGCTTGCGCGTCAGCGTCTCGACACCATCCTCGCGTCCTCGATTAAAGAGGTTGTTGGTGATGTGGTCTTTGACGAGGTGCTCAAGAAACGCGCCGAGTTGATGGAGCGAATTACCAGCGACGTCGACAATGGCGCGGAAGAGTTTGGCGTGGAGATTGTCGACGTGCGTATTCGCAGCGCCGACCTGCCGCCGCAAAACTTAAAAGCCACCTACGAGCGGATGCAAACCGAACGGGAGCGGGAAGCCGCTGACTTTCGGGCGCGCGGTGAAGAGGCCAAGCAGATCAAGCAGGCTGAGGCCGACCGTCGCGCGGTTGAGCTGACCTCAGAAGCGCGCCGTAAGGCGGAGATCATTCAGGGTGAGGCCGATGCCGTTGCCGCGAAAACTTTCGCGGATGCGTTCGGCAAAGACCCGGAGTTCTATAACTTCTACCGCTCGCTGATCGCTTATGAAACCGCGCTGGACGGCAACAACTCGTCCATCGTCATGTCGCCAAATTCGGATTTCTTCGAATACCTGCGCGA
>CAZJWF010000263.1:0-2091 GCA_964549375.1 uncultured Neomegalonema sp. | reverse complement strand
CGATACCCTTGAGCAAACAGCAAATCGTTGAAGAGCTTCATATTCAGCTCGTTATCTTCAACGATGAGGACAGTCTTCGTCATAGCGCCAGTGGCTCCCGCATTCACCCGAGCTGCAAGCCGCCGAAGGGCGATCTTAAACTCAGTTAGTTAGTTAAGACGTAAAGGTTAATTTTATCTTTCCCCCGGCAAAACGAACCTTTACGAACCGAACTCAATCAGCTCAGACCCGCAGGCGACCTCGCGGCGGTGTCTAAGGTTTTGAGAAGGTGAATTTAAGGCAATGATGCGGCAGGCCCTAGATGCGGAGACTATCGCATTGCGTGCGTTGACCTTTATCGCCTCGGACGAGGACGCAATGGGCGGATTTCTTGATCGGTGCGGAGCAGACATCGACACCGTGCGAAAACGCGCAAAAGACCCAGAATTCCTCGGTTTTGTCCTTGATCACTTGATGATGGAAGACGAGTCAGTCATTGCATTCGCCTCTGCCGAAGGGATTGATCCAACTCAGGTTGTTGAAGCCCGCGCCGCCTTGCCCGGCGGCGACACACCCCATTGGACCTAAAAAAGGATGGTTCATGACGAGGTTCTTCCCCAGCTGAAATCGTTAACACTTGATCCAAAAAAACCGATTCTCGCCGTCGATGTGGACGAGGTTCTGGTCGGTCTTGCCGGACATTTGGGCGAATTCGCCGAAACCAAAGGTTATTCGTTAAAATTGACGGGATATCAGCTCGATGGTGCGTTAAAGCGCGGCGATGGCTCAGAAGCTTCAAAAGAAGAGTTCCGCTCGGTTTTTACGGAGTTCTTCGCAACACAAACCCGTCACCAGCGGGTTTATCCCGATGCTGCAGACGTGTTGAATTCAATCAAACTGCGCGCGAATGTTGTAATTCTGACCAATGTCCCGCCCCAAGCAGAGGCGGACCGGGTCGACAACCTGCGCGGGCATGGCATTGATTTTCCCTTGGTGGTGAATCACGGGGGTAAGGGAGAGGCGCTGGCGTGGCTATCTCAACGCACCACCGCTGCCACCGCGTTTATTGACGACTCGCCCAGCCAAATTGCCTCGGCGGCAAAATACGCCCCCGATGTTCACCGCATCCACTTTGTCGGCGATCCGCACTTGCGCGGTCTGCTTGGCGCGTTGCCGGACGCACATCACACCCCAAAGAACTGGCGCGAGATTGAACGCACGCTCAACCAGATATTTGGCTAAGAAGCCGCCGTTTCTTATTCTGGAAACCGTGCCATCTCGATGGTTCCAAATTGGCCTGCATAGGCATGAATGGCCGGGCTGCCGCCCAGATGCATCAGCAGGATCTTATCATCAGGGGTAAATCGCGCTGCTTCGCTCTGGTCCAATAAGCCGCGAATGGCTCGGCCCTCATAAACAGGATCGGCGATCAATCCTTCTTTGGTCGCCATCAGGTGTATGCCCTCTTTAATCGCATCATCCGCATAGCCGTAATCCGCACCATTTGAGGCAAAGACTTCGACATCGTCCTCCGAAACCAACTCCGGCAACCCCAGCCTCACTAGCGCAGCATTCGCCAACTCACGCACGCGGCGCGTTTTGATTTCGGTCTCGCCGTCATCCGCGACTCCGATCACCCGTGTTTCGATTCCCATAGCCTTGAACCCGGCCAGCAATCCCGCCTGCGTGCTGCTCGACCCGGTCGTGTGTAACAGGTAGTCAAAGTGCACATTCGCCGCCTCCATCTGGACGGCTAGTTCGATGGCGCAGGTCATATAGCCATAGCTGCCCAAAGGATGTTCGGAAGCGCCGCCCGGAATCAGATAGGGTTTATGCCCTTGCCCCCTTAGATGATCCATCAACTCATGCGTTGGCCCCTGATCTTCGATCGGACGCGGCGTTTCATCGAGGAACAGCTCTGCCCCCATCAGGTTGCTGAGCAAGATATTGCCGATCTCGCGATAGTGCGGCCCGGCATCCCTTGTCCACGCACAATGCAATAGCGCACATTTTAGACCCGCCTTGGCCGCCGCCGCTGCGGTCTGCCGGGTGTGGTTAGATTGAATGGCCCCGACGGTAACAAGCATATCGCAGCCAGTCGCAAGTGCATCT
>CAZJWF010000262.1:0-2179 GCA_964549375.1 uncultured Neomegalonema sp. | reverse complement strand
GGGCGACCACCCTCTTGCATTTCAGCCGCACGCTTATCACGCGCCATCGGATCATGTTCAAGAATCTCGCCCTTGAAGATCCAGACTTTCACACCGCAGACGCCGTAAGCTGTATGGCCCTCTGCCGTCGCGTAATCAACATCCGCACGAAGCGTATGAAGCGGCACACGGCCCTCGCGGTACCATTCGGTCCGGGCAATCTCAGCACCGCCAAGGCGGCCACCGACATTTACACGAATACCAAGGGCACCCATACGCATGGCGTTTTGAACCGCGCGCTTCATTGCGCGGCGGAACGACACCCGGCGTTCGAGTTGCTGAGCGATATTCTCAGCAACAAGCTGGGCATCAATCTCAGGCTTACGCACTTCAACGATGTTCAGGTGCAATTCGCTGTCCGTAAACTTCGCCAGCTTTTGGCGCAGTTTTTCGATGTCTGCACCCTTCTTGCCGATAATGACGCCCGGACGGCCAGCGTGGATCGTGACGCGGCACTTTTTGTGCGGACGTTCAATGATCACACGACTGATTGATGCTTGCTTGCACTCTTTGAAGATGAACTCGCGGATCGCAATGTCTTCGTGCAGCAGGCCGCCGTAGTCACGGGTGTTCGCATACCAACGCGAGTCCCACGTCCGGTTGATGCCGAGGCGAATACCGATGGGATTAATCTTCTGTCCCATTATGCAGACTCCTCTTCACGAACCTTGATCGTCAACTGCGCGAATGGCTTCAAAATCTTACCGAACCGACCACGCGCACGAGGACGGCCCCGTTTTAGCGTGATGTTCTTGCCGACCCACGCTTCTGCTACAACCAGACTATCCACGTCGAGGCCGTGGTTGTTTTCTGCATTCGCCACAGCCGACTGAAGCGTTTTTTTGACGTCAACAGCAATGCGCTTTTTCGAGAATGTCAGCTCAGCCAAAGCCGTTCCGACAGACTTGCCGCGAATTTGCTGTGCGACGAGGTTCAGCTTTTGCGGGCTGACCCGGAGCATCCGGTTCACAGCCATCGCTTCATTATCCGCTACGCGGCGAGGATTGGTTTGCTTGCCCATCTCTTACTTCCGCTTCGCTTTTTTATCAGCCGCGTGACCGTAGTAGGTCCGGGTTGGCGAAAACTCACCAAGCTTGTGGCCGATCATGTCCTCGGAGATGAGGACGGGAATGTGTTTCTTGCCGTTGTGCACACCAAAAGTGAGGCCAACGAACTGAGGAAGAATGGTCGAACGGCGTGACCATGTCTTGATGATATCTTTACGACCGCTTTCGCGCACAGCTTCTGCTTTTTTGAGCAGATAACCATCCACAAATGGGCCTTTCCAGACGGAACGAGGCATGTCTGGCGCTCCTTATTTCTTTTTACGCGCGTGGCGGCTGCGGATGATGAGTTTATCGGTCGTCTTGTTGTTGCGAGTACGCGGACCTTTAGTCGGCTTACCCCAAGGCGTCACCGGGTTACGACCACCGGACGTGCGGCCTTCACCGCCGCCGTGTGGGTGATCAATCGGGTTCATCGCGACACCGCGAACCGATGGACGTTTGCCTTTCCAGCGCGTGCGCCCTGCCTTACCGAAGTTTTGGTTCGAGTGATCGGGGTTCGACACCGCACCGACCGTCGCCATGCATTCTTGACGCACTAGACGAAGCTCACCTGATCCAAGCCGGATCTGGGCGTAGCCGCCATCACGGCCCACGAACTGAGCATAAGAACCAGCAGAGCGCGCGATCTGACCGCCCTTCATTGGCTTCATCTCAACATTGTGGATGATCGTCCCGATCGGCATACCCGAAAGCGGCATCGCGTTGCCGGGGCGGATGTCGACTTTTGCACCAGCAACAATCACATCGCCAACAGCGAGGCGCTGTGGTGCGAGGATATAGTTCAGCTCACCGTCTTCGTACTTGATCAGTGCGATGAACGCCGTGCGGTTCGGGTCGTACTCAATTCGCTCAACGGTTGCGGGCGTATCCCACTTCCGCCGTTTGAAATCCACGATCCGGTAAAGCTTTTTCGAGCCACCGCCGATCCGACGTGCCGTAATCCGGCCCGTGTTATTCCGCCCGCCCTTTTTAGTCAGACCCTGTGTCAGAGTCTTTTCGGGGCGACCTTTATACAGATCAGCGCGATCAATTAGCACCAGCCCTCGCTGGCCCGGCGTCGTCGGCTTGTACTT
>CAZJWF010000261.1:0-2190 GCA_964549375.1 uncultured Neomegalonema sp. | reverse complement strand
CTCCCCATTCGATTCGGTGCCGGAGAGTATTGCGGATTGCTGCAGATGGGGAGTCATTCGATTTTTTCGTGACCGCATAAAAGCGGGAGGGCACCTTAGGCCCTCCCTGACAGGCGCGCACCCCCCATTTCGTGCCTGCTTCGCGGACAACGATCCTAGTTATTGGTCGAAATACCGCCTTGCGGGGCTTTCGGTAGCTCAGGCGCGTCGATCTTCTGAAGTGAATAGGACTTGTGCCACTCGTCGTTACCCACCTCCTCAGAAATCAATTTTGATGCGTTCACGATCAACTCACCAAAAAGCTTTGCGATGTGCTCGCGCCCCTCTTGAGCGGCGATCAGTTTTTCTTCTCGCGTCATGACTGCCAGGACTTCGGGCGGCGGCGTTGCGATACCGTTCATGGCACCTTGGCAGAGGGCAAAGACCCCATCGCGAAAGAACTGTACGCCTTGAGAGCGTCTGGCCAAAGCGCCTGCTGAGGTCGCGACTCCGCGCGCGAATGCTGCGCTGATGCTTTGTTTATTGCCGGCGGCGTCCGTGTTGCTGCCCTCGGCTTGTGCTCCAAAGGAAGCGGCGATGGATGAAATTGCGTCCGGCGACGGTTCGGCACAGACCATTTGCGGAACCCGGGTGTGCTTGCTGTTCGATGAAATCACAATTCTACGGTCAGCGGTTGTGACAAGTGACGAATAGCCCTTGCCGAAATTCTTTTCGATGGATGGATTAGTCGTCGGTTCGGTGAAGTGCTGGACGCCGCAGCCTGACATTCCGGTGGCGAGAAGCACCCCAACGATTCCGCGAACGCTCCGTTTTGAAATGAACTTAGTCATTTATTACTCCCTCAGTTGTTGGTATCGCCTTGAATGTTCGCTTTTGTTGAGTGTGTCATGATACGTAAGGACCATGATGAAACTAGAAGGATATGCTGCCCTTACGCATGTTTACGATGCCGCTGTTGAATTGGGGCGTTGGCGGCGGGCGTTGGATGCAGTGACGGAGGCGGTGGACGCCAAGGCCATTGCATTGCTGATCCGGCGCCCTGATCCCTCCGCGCGTGACCTGACGATGCTGAATTCGACCTATCTCGATTTTACGCGCACGGCGTGGGGCATGTATTACGGATTGCGCTTGAGTCGATTGCAAGATCCGGATTGGGACTTTTTGAGCAGACAGCCCGCTCATGAACCGTCGGCTGATACCGAAATAGGCCCGTCGGCAGATGATTTGGACGCCCGGGCGGATTATCGGATGTTGAGGAAGAAACTTGGTGTTCGGCGGAGGCTAGGGGTCCGGTTGAACAGCGACAAAGTTTGGTTTGACGCGATGAGCGTCGCCTTTGACACTACTCATAGCGCCGTTCCGACTCAGGCGATGGCCGGGATCGTTCCGTTACTGCCTCACCTAACGAAATCAGTGGAGATCGGACGAACTTTCTCGCAATTGAGGGCGCGATATTCTGCCGTGCTTACGGCGCTGGACCGAGTGCGGGTCGGTCTCGCGATTGCGCTTCCATCTGGTGAAATTATCGTCGAGAATGATGAAGCCAAACGTGTTTTCGGCTTAAATGACGGGCTGTCTAAAGCTGCGAATGGGCGGTTGCTCTGTGCTGAACCTGATCAGACGGCGGAAATACAAGCACATATTTTGACTGCCGCCAGTACGGCTCGTGGCGAAGCTGACAAGTCCGAAAGCCTGATGGCGGTTCCGCGTCGATCAGAAGCGGAGCGCTACCTAATCGATATTGCACCGCTTTCAGATAGTAAGGCTGAGATCGAAACCGGTTTACGAGGTGCATTGATCACGATCATTGATCCCGAGCGTATTCCCCTCATGAAGATGGACCGGTTTGTCGCGCTTTACGATTTAACCCCCGCCGAGACCGATGTGTGCCGATTGGTCTTGCAAGGATTTTCTGTGACTGACATTGCGGAAAGTCGCAATACGTCACCCGTAACTGCGAAGAACCAGATCGCCTCGGTGCTTTCAAAAACGGGAGTGTCTCGGAGGGCAGAACTGATCCGCCTCGTCGTTCGTATCCTACCGCCGGTCGAGTGACGATTCGAGGAAAGCATCCGTCGTTTTAGTTCTAACGTAGCTAATCAAGGAAAAAAGGATCGGTGCGAAGTATACCGGTGTCGTTATCCCCATTGCCCCGAATCGGTCTGCGGCCCACATAGAGGCGTATGTCGA
>CAZJWF010000260.1:0-2235 GCA_964549375.1 uncultured Neomegalonema sp. | reverse complement strand
TGGCGCGCTGGGGAGGATTCGAACCCCCGACCCCTTGATTCGTAGTCCTAAAAACCGGCCTTTCGTGCTGTTTCGTGTGATTTCGTACCGTTGCTTATCACGTTGATAATTATAATTTAATAGACATGTTCTGTTTCTGTACTATACACTGAGTTTCTTCTTTGGTGGTCAGCAGGTGGTCAGCAAAATGCAGAAGGGCATGTTTAGTATGGAAGCTCAAAAGATCACGAAACGCGTCGTTGATGGAGCGCTCCCAAGAGACCGGCGTTACATAATTTGGGATACGCAAATCCCTGGGTTTGGCGTCCGGGTTGAGTTGTCTGGGAAAAAAACATTCATCTTCAAGTATCGGATCGGTGGCGGGCGAACTGCGACGCGCAGAGAGCCGGTGATTGGCAAATACGGAATGGTCACTGTCGATCAAGCCCGAGAGATCGCTAAGGACTGGGCAGCGGATATTCGCAAGGGTGGCGATCCCGGCGGAGAACGGCAAGAAAAGCGTGCCGCACCGAGAATGTCTGACCTGTTTGAGCGGTACATCACCGATCACGCAAGGCCTCATAAAAAAGCATCGAGTGTCGAGGATGACGAGAGGATTATCCGTACTTTTGTAGGGCCCGAATTTGGAAAACGAAAAGTCGCGGAAGTTACACGATCCGATATCGACCGTTTTCACAAGAGCCTCGCCGAAACCCCCTACCGAGCAAATCGAGTGCTCGCAATGCTATCGAAGGCATTCAATCTTGCCGAGGTATGGGAGTGGCGACCTGACGGCTCTAACCCGTGTCGCCACATCAAGAAGTTTCGAGAGGATCGTCGAGAGCGCTTTCTATCTGCTGAAGAGTTTGCACGTCTCGGCAATGCATTGGCGAAAGCTGAATCTGGTGAAATGGCCTATATGCGCCCCGGCCGCTCATCGCCATTTTATGTACCAAAGCAAGCCGTCGCCGCGCTTAGGCTCCTGATTTTTACGGGGGCGAGGCGAGGCGAAATACTCACGCTGAAATGGGATTTCGTGAATTTCGAGGCATCGCGACTTGAGTTGCCTGACTCGAAGACCGGTGCAAAATTTGTCTATCTTTCTGCGCCCGCATTGAAGCTGTTGTCGGAACTTCCTCGTGATCCGAGCAACCCCTTCGTGATAACCGGCGCGAAAGCTGGAACCCACTTGGTCAATATGAAAGACCCTTGGGCGGCAATACGGGATGAGGCAAATCTTCCCGATCTGCGAATTCACGACCTTCGACATAGCTTTGCTAGTATTGGAGCAGGTGGCGGGATGTCGCTTCCGGTGATCGGAGCATTGTTGGGTCATAAAGAAACTTCAACAACAGCCCGTTATGCTCACCTCAGCGACAATCCTCTCCGTATCGCAGTCGAAGATATTGGAGATAAAATTGCTGAAGCCATGAAACTTTAAGAGTCGCTTTTTAGATGTTTTTTTCCGTCAATCATGGACCTTGCGAGGTCTTGACGCTCTAGAAGACTCATCACAATTACTCCCGCAACGTGTACTGCGATCAATAACAATGAATATTTCCCCAGAAATTCGTGGGACTTTTCGAGTACCTCGGCAACATTTCCAGAGAGCGTTGTGCTCAACCATCCGGTTATGCCTGTTAAAGCAAGCCAGGCAAGCAGGACAAGAACCATAGCCCCGCCGGCAGGATTATGACCAGCCTCTGCAGTATGTCGTCCGGTTATCATGTTAGTCAGATGCGCCTTGATCGTGCTTGGAGATTTAACGAATTCAGAAAACCGCGCATTTCGAGGACCGACAAAACCCCAGATTATCCGAAAAGCGACGAGCCCGAGAATGCTGTAACCGACATATTCATGTACTGAATCCCACTCTTCGGCTGTCAGTTGAGCGGTGCAGAATGCAAGAACAAGCGACCAATGAAAGACGCGGGTGATGATATCCCAAACGGGAGTTTCTCGATCATTCATCATGAGCGCGAAAATCTCCATTGGCAGCATTGTCATGACAGGCTACGCAATCAGATCGAATGATTTGGTCCGAATTCACATTTTTGAACGATTGGTTTTTGTGTTCGCGTAACCAGTGGTCTGTTTCCGTAATTCGGATTGGCCAATCGTTGGTTTGCCCTCGACTGAACCGATTTCCGATCCAAGACGAATCCGCTGAATTCGAGCTCAGATAAGTTGTAATCGCGGCAACTGAATCTTCATCAAGACTTGCATCTTCACCAAAATGAGACTCAAGAGAGTTCA
>CAZJWF010000259.1:0-2261 GCA_964549375.1 uncultured Neomegalonema sp. | reverse complement strand
ATCGGCCATCGGGCTGCCTCATCAATTCTCTTTTGTTTGCAACACAATGGCGGTTCTGCTGTCCCTCGCCAAGTGTTGTTTCGACAGGGTTCACTCTGAATGCGACATTCCGCACCCTCTGTCCGCCTTGCTCTCGGTCGCGTGAAGGATAGATTAAGATCAACGCAGAGGGAGTGTCCGAATGCCGACAATTAACCGTTTCGCTGATTTTCATGACGAAATCACCGCTTGGAGGCGCGATCTGCACGCGAATCCCGAATTGATGTACGACGTTCACCGTACAGCCGGGATTGTGGCGGAAAAGCTGAAGGAATTCGGCTGCGATGAGGTTGTAACCGGCCTCGGACGCACCGGAGTTGTCGGCGTGATCAAAGGCACCAAAGGCGAGGGCCGCAGCATCGGTTTACGTGCCGATATGGACGCGCTGCCGATTCAGGAAATCCGCGATCTGCCGCATAAATCGACGACTGACGGTAAGATGCACGCTTGCGGGCATGACGGACACACCGCGATGCTGCTCGGCGCAGCGAAGTATCTGGCGGAAACCCGCAATTTTGCCGGGACTGCCGTGGTAATCTTTCAGCCCGCTGAAGAGGGCGGCGCAGGCGGAAAAGAAATGGTCGATGACGGCATCATGGACCGTTGGGACGTGGCCGAAGTCTACGGCATGCACAACATGCCTGATTTGCCGGTCGGCCAATTCGCAACCCGCGCTGGCTCGGTGATGGCCGCGACTGATGAAATACGCATCAAGATCAAAGGGCATGGCGGACACGCCGCACAGCCGAACGTCTGTAAAGACCCGACCTTGGCCGGAGCCGCAATTATGCAAGCTTTACAGTCTGTCGTGTCGCGCAATGTCGACCCCGTGGATAATGCAGTCGTCTCTGTCACGACCTTTCACGCGGGCGATGCCTTCAACGTCATTCCCCAAACCGCCGAGATGACCGGGACCGTCCGAACGCTGGATAAGGATGTCCGCGACATGATCGAAGGGCGCATCAAGTCAATGGTTCCCGCCATCGCCGAAGGGTATGGCTGCACTGCCGAGGTGCAATACATGCGCGGTTATCCGGTTACAGTGAACCACGCTGACCAGACCGACTTCGCCGTCAAAGTCGCGGCCGAGGTGGTCGGGGCCGATGCCGTCGATGGCAATATGCCCCCCAAACTGGGCGGTGAGGATTTTTCGTACATGCTGGAGGCCCGCCCCGGCATGATGATCATGATCGGCAATGGCGACAGCGCCGGACTGCACCACCCCGAATACGACTTCAACGACGAGATCATCCCTATCGGGTGCAGCTTTTGGGCAAAACTGGTTGAGACATCACTGGCAACGTAAAATGGGCGGTTAGCGCGGCGAGTGAACCGAACTGGGGAGGAAACCCTCGTTCCATTCGCACGTTCGTCAAAATCCGACTCCCAAACCGACACCATTGGCGGATTAAGCAGACTAGAAACCCGGCGCATCCCCCGCTAAAAGCGCGGACATGACAGATACAGCTCCCTCCCGCGACATGATCGCCACCGCCCGGACCCTCGCGGTCGCCCTGCCCTACCTGCAAAAGCACGACGGCGAGGCGATTGTCGTTAAGCTGGGCGGTCATGCGATGGGTGAAGCCTCCTTGATGGAAGATTTCGCCCGCGATATTGCCCTGATGAAGCAATGCGGCGTGCATCCCATTGTCGTGCATGGCGGCGGACCGCAAATCGGCGCGATGCTCAAACGGCTCGACCTCGGCACCGAGTTCATCGACGGTCTGCGCGTTACGGATGCGGCCACCGTCGAAGTGGTCGAAATGGTCCTTGCCGGAAAGATCAACAAAGAAATCGTTGCCGCCATCAACGATAAGGGAGGCCGGGCCGTCGGTCTCAGCGGCAAGGACGCCTGCCTCATCGTCGCGGAAAAACTACTCCGCTCGGTGCGAGACAAAGACACCGGCGAAGAAAAGCAGATCGACCTCGGCTTTGTTGGAAAACCCGTCGAGGTGAACCCCGAAGTGCTGAACGTGTTCCGCGATTCCAATCTGGTCCCGGTCGTTGCCCCCGTTGGGATGGGCAGAGAAGGCGAAACCTTCAACATCAACGGTGATACCGCCGCCGGCGCAATTGCCGGGGCCATGCAAGCGGCGCGCTTGTTGCTATTGACTGATGTTCCGGGAGTAAAAGGCGCGGATGGCGAGGTGATCGAAGAGATGACCGAGGCCGAAGCGCGAGGGCTGATCGAAAGCGGTGTGATCGCCGGAGGGATGATCCCT
>CAZJWF010000258.1:0-2285 GCA_964549375.1 uncultured Neomegalonema sp. | reverse complement strand
CGCCATAGCCGTTATCCTGCCGCTGCCACCCGCAATAGGCCGCGCCGTGATATTCGATGGTGAGCTTATACCGAGGCATTCGGCGCTGTTACCGGATGCAGCGCGGCGGAGCAATGCAGCTTGGCCACATTTGCAAATCAAGCGCGCAGTTCTTGCGTTCAAAAGAATTGGCGGCTCTTCAACCGTTACTCACCGCCACATTCACCCATTCGCGCATAATCGGGTGCAGTCGTTCCAACTCCTTCGTCACCGCCTCAAACGTATCAAGCCATTGGCGGTACTCTGTCACCCGTTCCGGCCATTCAATCGGCGCTTTCAGGCCGCCGCAGATGGCATCAATCCAATCGAAAGTGACGGGCAACCCACAATCTCCAAGTGTCAGAAACTCCGCCGGTGCGAGCGGATCTTCCAACATCCGCGACAGCTGCGCCAACCGCGCGGTGACACCATCGGTGGCCACATCAACCTGCTCTGCAGTGCCGCCTCCTGCTTTGACGATCGGAAAGAGCGCCCGCAGCGCGGGTTCAAGGCGGGTATCATGAAACCGTGACCGCTCGCGGATTTTTGCACGCGCATCCAGCTCGTCCGGCAGCATTCGAGGGTGAGGAAACGCTTCCTCGATATATTCAGCTATCGCTTCACTATCGCTGAGGATCAAATCCCCATGCTGCACAGCGGGTAAATTGCCAGAGGGAACAATCTGTTTATACGCATCAGACCCGCTGCCACCGACAGGCGGTTTTTCCTGAAAATCGAGTCCCTTATGTCGCAACAGAATCCGGGTTTTGGCACAGTAAAGACTGTGCTCCGTCGCATAAAGAATAAGCATCACACCCCAAGTGATTATCATCCTCTCGCGCCGCCATCCCCCCGGAAGCGACGCGAGGGAGGTTACGTTAGTTCGACAATTGCCATTTCTTGCCGAGTTTATCGAAAAAACCCTGCTCGGTTTTTAGCGCAATCCAAGTGTTCATGTAGTTGATCCAGACTTGGTCATCCTGAGGCAACAACATCGCAATCGGTGTCCGAGCCTTTGGTGCTGACACAGGAACAATCATCATCTGATTATACTTTTCGATCAACTTATAGGCTTCGACATTCGAGGTAATGTGCGCGTCAGCACGACCTGCCAGAACCTCCTGAAAGTCGCGTGCCGGGGCTTCGACGATTTTATACTTCGCGTCAGGGAAGAACTCTTTGACCTGCTTTTCCTGAGTCGTCCCCAGCGTAGCTGCTACGGTCACGTCGGCTTTATTCAGATCATCCCAGTCGGTGAACTTGCCCTCGTTCTTTTTCAGCATCAAAGGTACGGTCGCCAGCGAGAAATAGCTATTGGTGTAGCCTGCGGCCTTCGCGCGGGATGGCGAAATCGACGCCGAGCCGGTAATGTGATACTTGCCCGCCGTCACGCCTGAAACCAGCGTCTTCCAATCGGTCGGCACAAACTCGACCTCAACGCCGAGGTCTTTCGCCAGCTCCGTCATGACGTCGATGTCGTATCCCGTATAACTATTGGTCGCGACGTCCTTCATCGTCATCGGGTTCCAATCGCCCGTGGTCCCTACTTTCAGGGTTCCACTGTCGAGAATGTCTTTCAACGAAGATGCGGCATTGGCCTGCGCGGTAAACGTAACCAGCGCGAGCGCTGCTACGGCCGCTTTAAGGATTCTCATTCTATCTCTCCTATCGTCGGCGAGCCGCACCGTGCCGCTCACCCCAGGTGCTTGAATGCCGGGACGCGATTTCGCGCTTCTGGCTGTCATGCTTTGATCAGCATAGAGCCTGCTGAGGAAATGTCATGCGGCGAAACGAGGACACGAATTATATTACTGCCAAACTGGACGGCCCGCGAACATGAGCAAAGAGCAAAGTTCGATGCATCGCCAACCTATCCGAGTGCGCGTCGTCTTTGACTGATAACATTCCGACTTACGGGAAGCGGATGACCACTCTCGCGATTTGTCGACGTTGATCCAAATTTGTCATCGGTTTCCAAGGACACGAGGATTTTCGAAGTTCGACTTTTTGCATGATTCCTAGAATTTGCGAATTTAATAGAGTACGTTACCGTTCATCAAGATTGGTATCTGGAAGGGTTGACCTCAGTAGCTTCAGCAATCCGCGACCTCAATTTTCCAGCGGAAGACCGGTTCCCTATGCCCATTGTACCTCCGATAAAATCTCAAGGAATTAAGACAAAACTTGTCGGATGGATCGCGGACTGTGCCAGAAGCACGTCTTATGATCGTTGGGTCGAACCCTTCATGGGCACGGGTGTTGTTGCC
>CAZJWF010000257.1:0-2353 GCA_964549375.1 uncultured Neomegalonema sp. | reverse complement strand
TTTAAAAGGATGCTTGATCATGCCGACAATCGCTTTCGCCAACCCTAAAGGCGGTGCAGGAAAAACAACAACTGCGCTGCTTCTGGCAACTGAACTGGCCACACGGGGCGCCCAAGTCACCGTCATTGACGCCGACCCTGAGAAATGGATTTCGCAATGGGCCGCGCTCGGTGGCACCCCGGAAGGTCTAACGGTCATTCAGGATGTCACTGAAGACACGATTATGGATGTGATCGATGCGGCGACGCGCAATGCTCAATTCGTCATCGTCGATCTGGAGGGCACTGCCAGCCTGATGGTTGCCAATGCCATCGGCATGGCAGACTTCGTGGTCATTCCGATTCAAGGGTCCTCGATGGACGCGAGAGGAGGGGCCAAGACCGTTCGCCTCATCCGGAATCAAGAGCGGATGGCCCGCCGTTCAATTCCGCATGGCGTGGTCTTCACCCGCACAAGTGCGGCCGTCACATCGCGCTCGTTGAAGAATGTCCGTCAGCAGCTTCTCGAAGCCGGGGTTGAGGTCTTCAATACCTCAATCGTGGAGCGCGCGGCGTTCCGCGATCTTTTCGATTATGGCGGAGGGCTGGCACAGCTTAATCCAGCGCTTGTTAGCAACATCGACAGGGCGCGGGAAAATGCCGAGCAGTTTGCCGGGGAGGTTCTTGCACGGCTTAAAACGCCAGCAACGGCGCGACAAACCCGTGCGGAGGTGGCGTAATGACGAATAGACCTGACCTTGGCTTTGGTGCCGAGCTGGAGCGGTTTGATCCAACTGAATGGCAGGCTGAGCCTACCAAACCGAAAGAGAGAGCAGGGCGTGCACCAGCAGCGGTCAAAGCAGCAGAAGTCGTAGGATTTCAAAGCCGTGAAGCATCGCCGGCACCCAAACCCCGCAAAGAGCAGAGACGGCGGCGCACGGGCCGAAACGCCCAGTTTAATCTCAAGGTCAAACCCGAGACGATCGACGCATTCTGCGAAATTGCCGACCGGCAAGGTTGGGGCCTTGGAGAGACGCTGGAACATGCGGTTGCACTGTTGAACCGCGAACATCCAAACATTTAATAGCCCTCAGTTTGGCTTCCTTAAACATCGAAGGGGAGCCACATTGCAGCATTTCTTCACCGGCCCTTATAGCGCCCGCGTTTACGGCAAAACGAGAGAAAATGGGCGTCTGCATCGCCAACTGTGATACCCTTATCGAGCACCCAAACCCGCCATTCTTCTTCGAGGCCGTGAATATCCCAACCGGGGGCAGCGATGCGAGCTTTTGCGTAAACCTCTCCAGAAAGTCCTAGTGAAGCGGCAAAAAGGGGCAAGGCGGCTTGATCGACGATCTTCTTTTGTCGAACCTTCAGAAGATCACCGTCAAAAGAGAAGACATAATCGGGCATGTGATCGTGCTTGCCATCATCTTCGATAATTTTCGAAACCAGCCTACGAAACTCTTTCAGGGTCGATCCTGATCCGCATTTTTCGCGCAAGGAATCGAGGCCAATGCGCCATTCCTTCTGACTTCCGCAATGCTTACGTGCCAATTCGTAGAGCCGACGTTCGAGAGGCTTGCGTAGGAAAAAGTATTCCCGGCTCAGCGTCAAAACATGGTTGTTCTCGATTGCATCAAAGACCCAATCAGAGAGCGTTATCTCGACATCGAGCATTCGACCATCACGAGTTTCGCGTACAATTTCAGCTGCCTCGATCAATCCAAACACACGGAAATACTCTTTCCCACCTTGGCGAAGGTTGGTTTCGATCTGAGTTCCCTGGAGACGGCGAAAAGCATCTTTGAGAAGGTCATAACCCCGCCCAGAGGTCTGGCGGTTCGTCGCAACCAACAAATCATAGGCTTTAAAGCGCAGTTTGCGTGAAACCTTACGGCCTTCATTCACAGCCGCCATGCACTGGCTGATGCAGTAGATTAGAATATCCCGGTCATGAACCGTCGCTAGCCCGTAACGAGACGGAGAAATCTCAATCCATGTATCGCTGCGCTCATACCGGCGGGGGCGCATATCCGGCTTGGTCGATAATGAAAATACCGGATGTTCCATTGAGGACACATCACCTTTCGGGGCCGCATCGACAATGTCGCAGACAAAGAGATCACGCTGTGGATGACGATCCGGAAGCAGGGGAGAGCGGTCACTCATCGACGTTTTTCACTTCGTCATTTCACACACCGCACATTATCGTCACTTCACACACTAGAGGTCAAGTTTCGTCATTTCACACACCAGCTATATCCTGTAGATATCAGTATACGGAGTTCGTCACTTTACACACCGATCTTCGTCACTTTACACACCAACTATCGTCACTTTACACACCGAAAACTGAAACATTGTCTGAATCA
>CAZJWF010000256.1:0-2359 GCA_964549375.1 uncultured Neomegalonema sp. | reverse complement strand
CTCGGTCATCATTTCTTGACCATAGATTTCGTCAGGTATGAGAGGTGCAGCCGACGTAATTCCAATCCACTTCTGTAGATTCCAGTCGTCTTCTGGATTTAACCGAGCGCGCGGTCATGAAGCATTCGCACCGCGAATGCGGCGACACTCGACAACAGCACAAACCGGGCAGCGGCAGGTGTATTTTGCGAAGCAAAGTCACCGAGAGCAACGAGCAGGCTACACGAAGGTTCCTGCCGGATTCAATTTGGCGATTCAGCGCGGCAGGCGTCAGCTTTTGTGACTCTGATTACCCGAACGGCTCGGGTAACGACGGTTGCTGTCGTGCCGTGTCGCGTCCTTGAACTCGCATTATGGGAAGAGGCGCACGGACGCGAAGCGCCAATTTCCTCAATCATTCAAACAATCATCGAAGGGGACGTTACCCTTCGCCTTCGCTTTCATCGCTGCTTGACCCTGGCGTTACCGCGTCAACGGCGGTGCCTACGACGTCTGTCGTAATGTCCACGGTCCCCACCACGACATCCGTCGCGATACTGGCGGTGCCCACGACAACATCCGTCGCGACACTTGCCGCCGTGCCGACAATACAGCCCGACAGAGAGAAACAGACACAAAGCATTGCAGGAATACGAAGCATGGCTCACCTCAACTCTCACCCAGTGTTAAAGTTGCAACGCTACCAAAACTCTCCGAAGAAAGATTGAACACGGTACAAATTATCCGAAAAATGTGGGTTTATTCGGCCTCATCCGGGGTCAGACATTGCAAAGACAGCGCATGGACGGGACCGGCCAGCTCTTCTTTTAAGACATCAAAAACCATACGCTGGCGCGCCACCCGCGACACACCTTCGAACGCGGTTGCCACCAGCTTCATGTTAAAATGACTCTCACCACCTTCGCGATATCCGCCATGTCCGCGATGACTTTCGCTGTCATCCACGATCTCCAGCACATTCGGTTGGAGTGCAACCTCCAACTTTTCCCGCATGTTTTCGGCAATTCCCGGCATTTTTATCGCTCCTGCTATCGAGACCCTTGGCCTTTTGCACGGAACCCGTCATTATGGAAAACTTCAAATCACGACCCATATGTCGAGTTCTCCCGATGGATGGTAGCGTGATCGGGGAAAGCGGCGAGAAGTCCGTATCAGCGATTTTGGAGTGAGTGGCTTTGGACGACGACTGGAAATCGATTCTGGGCGATATCAGCGTCGGCGCCGACAAGAAAAAGCGCGCGCGCAAACGTGGATTTACCGGCAACTTTGAACATTCGCAGCGAGTCTGCGAATGGCCGGACTGTGAGAAAAAGGGCGATCACCGCGCCCCGAAATCACCTGACTTGCTGAATGAATATCGGTGGTTCTGTGCCGCGCACATCCGCGAATATAACAAAAGCTGGGACTTTTATGCGGGCATGAGTCCCGATCAGATCGAGAAAGCCCGCGAAAAAGACCGCCGCTGGGATCGCCCGACATGGGAAATGAAGGGGGCAGGCCGTCCCAAAGGCGTAACCAGTCAACCTCATGCCGAAGGCAAAGCATGGGAGCGGTTTGGCTATACCGATCCACACGAGGTTCTGGGCGAGAACGCGACGATTAATCCCGGCGAGTCGCTCGCCAATGACGCCCTCAAAGCCCGCCGCCGCCTGTTGCCAAAGGCTGATGTCAAAGCGCTGGAGGCTCTGGACCTCGACGTTATGGCGACGGCTGAGGAAATCAGAGAGCGGTATAAGACACTGGTCAAAGAGCTTCACCCAGACATGAACGGCGGCGACCGCAGCGAGGAAGACCGCTTGCAAAAGGCCGTTGCCGCATGGAATCACATCAAGAAAAGCGCGAGCTTTAAGCGCTGACGAGACAGCGGGCGCCCGCCTCCGGGCACATTGGCCCTATACTTTTTGTAACCCGCCTCTTGCGGGGGCGCGTCAGCTACGCCATGACTGCGCCGATTTCGAGATTTTGAGGATTCCCATGGCTGACGGAACGAATTTCGACGCGATGCCAGTCGCGCCCGACACCGAGGTTTCGGTTCGCGATACTTTCGGCATCGACACGGATATGAAGGTTCCGGCCTTTTCCCAATCCAACAGCCATGCGCCGGATTTCGACAGTAGCTACGTTTTCGACCCTGAAACGACGATGGCGATCCTTGCGGGCTTTTCGCATAACCGCCGCGTGATGATCCAAGGCTATCACGGCACAGGCAAATCCACACATATCGAGCAAGTCGCGGCACGCCTGAATTGGCCATGTGTTCGGGTCAATTTGGACAGTCATATCAGCCGAATCGACCTGATCGGCAAAGACGCGATTGTTCTGGAAGACGGCCAGCAAGTGACGCGCTTTAACGAGGGCG
>CAZJWF010000255.1:0-2371 GCA_964549375.1 uncultured Neomegalonema sp. | reverse complement strand
CGATTGTCCATTCGCCGCTATCCTTCAGAGCACCCCGGAGCTTTTTACCAGCATAGCCGCCATCCGCGAAGATGTGGCGTAGCCACGGAAAGCGATAACGGATCGCCCTGAGCAAATCGGGCGCGCCATCTCGATCCTGTAAATCAGCAGCGCGCATCCTCACAAAAAGCATCAGTCCAAGCGTGTCAGTGAGAATGTGGCGCTTGCACCCCTTGATCTTCTTTCCAGCATCAAAGCCCGAAACGCTACCATTCTCGGTGGTTTTACTGATTAGCTGTCGATGACACCTGCCGTAGGACTGGCTTCGCGGCCTTCTAACTCTCGTGTTGCGATGACGAGCAGATGGTTGATCGTTTCGAACAGACCTATCCGGGTTCACTCGTAGAAATATCCCCGTACCGTCGAAACCGGCGGGAAATCCTTCGGCAACATACGCCACTGACACCCTGTTGCCGCGATATACTGAATCGCATCGAACACCGAGCGCATACAAGTTGTGCGCCGACGTCCACCCGGTCTTGCCTTTGGCAACAGCGGTCCGATAACAAACCACTCGTCATTGCTGCAATCGCTTGGATAGCGAGCGCAGTTTCGATTATGCTCCGCACGAGCGATATTATCCCAAGGCATCCGATCCTCCATCTTCTCGACAAAGACAGAGATTCAGAACTTGCTGATATCGCTCAACTACTTTTCAGTCAGGCTCTAACATTATCTACGCGCTCGACAGTATAGGAGACTACGATTTCAAACCTACCGCGCGAGTTGAAGCCTTGGTTCAAAGCGGGATTGTATTTGTTTATGCTCGTCGTCGTGGTCACGCTGCTATTGCGGCAGTGCCGAATTTCGAATGAGTGGGAAATCGCACGAGAGAGATTTGGAGAAAACCTCCCCATTTCCGAAGTGCTGGTCGCAAAGAGGTTTTTTGAGGGATCGGCAACCGTCATTAGAGGTTGCACATATTCTATCGTGCGGTTTGACGACGAAACTGCTGCGAGCCTGCGAAAGGGTAACCTCCAGGAACTCATATCGTCTTTAAATTATCCAAGAGCAAAGTTTCCAACGGTCGAGGAGTGGCAAAGCACGCCATCGGACATGAAGGAATTGGAACTGTGGCCTGACCTTTTAGAGTGTTTGGCAGAATTGCCTGCGACCGTCGCAACCGAGATGAGGTCATCGTTCGAGTCCTCCGGTTCTTGGGTCTATGCACGGGGTGGTCGCGGCCGCAGCTTTCTAATGTTGCTAAATCTGAACACTCGCCTTGCGGCCGTTATTCGTTATGGGGATTGAAGCGGATGCTTAGGGTCAAAGTAGGTCGAAATTTCTTGTGATCGAAGACGGCAGCATCCCTTTTGAAAGCAGACGACGACGGCAGCTATGCTGAATTTCGACCGCAATGCGCTTGATTGCTGTCGTTTCGGAAGGCCCAATCAAACGGGGTAGTCTGGCCATTAGCTGCCTGTTGCAAATTTGGGGATGCCGGTAAAATATTGGCGATTCAGCAGCCCATCCTTCCTGCCATGATGGAAGCCTCAATGAGTAAGGCTTAGATAATGTCTTAGGTTTTTGTCTCACTGAATTCGATATGTTTGGAGGAAGCGAGTGAAATATCTTTTTCGGGCCTTGCTCATGTTTGTTGCGGTAATCGTGACCAGCCTTAATGCAGCGGTTTCAGGTGCAACAGACGAAAGTCCACCGACCGACTTCATACCCTATCAAGATCAACATGGGGTGGTTCTTCGACTTTCATCGGAAAACGATGCGCCATTCCTGATTAATGGAAGATCCCCGCTTGGAACGAGACGTGAAGGTGAATACCGCTCCTCGATTGACACTTTCGCTAACGTCGTGGATTGCCTTGATTCAACAGAACAGAATGCCAATGAGCCGAATTTGGATGCGATTGACTGGACCAAAATGTCGTCCTTGGAAAATGCGGAGGTTTGCATCTGGCGCATCACGTCAAGCTACGATGATATCGATGCAGTAAGATCTTGGCTTGGTTCGCAGGGGTTTAGGGTCCTTGACACGCTCTCTTTTCCAAATAGGGGCGGCACGAGGGTCGTCGTTTCGGCAGCTTGGCCGCTGAAGGAACGCGGTATGTTGGTTAGCCAAGGCAAAATTTACGATTGGTGGACCACTAAGGTCGCTTACGGTCTAGGGCTGAGTGTTGACTTCGGCATAAAGTCAAAGTTGATCGCAGTGCATTTAAATTACAGCACAAAATAGATTTTGGGAGTAGCAATGTCTGAGCTTCGCGGCGACGGCATCTTCAAAGAACGATATTGTCTGCTCATTCGACCGCTTAGGGTCATTCTCGGTCATCATTTCTTGACCATAGATTTCGTCAGGTATGAGAGGTGCAGCCGAC
>CAZJWF010000254.1:0-2417 GCA_964549375.1 uncultured Neomegalonema sp. | reverse complement strand
GTTCGGGCGAAATCGCAGGCTCAACAAGGATTGCGAAAAACGCATCGAAACAGTCCGTGCATGCCTGTACATCGCGTCCGTCAACATGCTCATCCGACGATGCGCAACCTTCTGTAATCCTTAATACCTATCTCGGACGGAATCTCGGATGATTTCATTTTCGCTTTTGACGTACTTTCCACAGCGTAATGGCAACGAAAGCGAAGATCAGCACACCGACTAAACCAATGATCCAATGCGCCAAAAAGCTCGACGTTTCGGTGCTCATAGCGGAACTCCAAAATTTGCGACGGGTTGATTTTGATTATCTTATATGAACATTGAGGGAACAATTCTCATGGTCTTCTAGCTTTTCGGCATCAATAATCCGTGACGACCATGAACTCGTCACAGAATTCACTCGTCGTCAACACATGTCGCCTTTAACGGTTCCATAAAGGAAGATTGTATGACCCGTATGTCGTTGCTTGCACTTGTTACCAGTGGAATTCTGGCCGCGCCGGGTGGCGTCTTCGCAGAAGGCCTTCCTACCGGTAACGATAACGCCTTGCCCTACTCAGCGATGACGCCGAGTTCTGCACAAGCGTGCCACGCGAAGACGGAGCAACCCGTTTACAATCGCGCGACATCCTTCACGTCAGCACGCGAGTCTACCCTCCCGCCGAGAGCGCAACACGTCTCTGACCTCAGCGACGCTGAATTCGAGCGCCTGCAACGTGAATTTGAGGCGCGGATGCCGAGTGCGCCTTCGCTGCGGAGCACGACCCCTGCTGACGCCGCACCGCAATACGAAGAACGCAGCGCGACGAATATCTTTCCTTATTCCGAGCAAGCAACAGGACTAGGACCGAATGGCGGACTTGCGCTTTATCATGTTGGCGTTGGAGTCGTTGGGGCCGATCTGATTACCCATCCAGAGACCGTCGGTCTTCCGCCAACCATCGAATACAACATCCCGCACTTGCCGCAGGAAGAACCCCTGTGGTGCTGGGCAGCGGCAGCTCAGCAAGCGATTGGCTGGGTCAATAAGGGCTATGCGCCGACGCAGTGTGCGATTGTCGCACTGGCCCATGGGCTCAATGTGGAAGAATGCTGCGGCGACCGCGACGGCATCTGCGCCCGTACCGGAGAAATTCCGGCTATTGGAAAACTAATCTCGTTGTTTGGCGGACAAGCCTACGAATTGGCGAGTGTCCCACGCAAACCGGAGCAAATTCACAACATCATCAAGAAAGGCCAGACACTGCTCATCCGTTTGCGCCCTGCTCCTCATGATGAAGCCGCCGGCATTCGTCACATGATCGTCGTGCGCGGTATAGAATGGACCACCAGCCCGAACACGAATCTGGGCGCAAACCTGCTGTACAATGATCCGTTGGGATCAGGTATCCGCTCGGTCAGTTTTGACACGATCGTTGGGTTTTTCGAACAAGCCCTTGTCGTGCGGCGTTCGTCGTAAGTTAGCGCTCAGGCATCCATCGCGTCGGCTGGACCAAAAACAGCCCGCTCATCATCAGGGCAATCGCCAGCCACGTACTCGCAGGGTAACTTTCCCCAAGAAAGACGAGGCTGGCCACAATCGCGCTGAGCGTGGTGATATAGGCAATCTGACTACTGAATACGGCCCCTGCCAAACCGACCAAAGCGACATAGCCAGTGTAGGCAAAAGCATGACCGAGCGAGCTACCCAAAAGTGCCCATTCCGCCGCACCCCATTCATCACCCAAATCAACCCGAACATCGCCCCACCAAGCGATGGCTCCCGCAACTGGAATCGCAAGCATCGATGATGCAAAGATCACCGCAAGGGGTGTGACATCGGGCGGGGCAAGGCGCTCAACGATGTTCCCTTCCATCCCATAACAAAAAGGAGCGAATAAACCGAGCAACAGCAACGGCGCCACGCCCGCCCCTGGCAAACGCAACTCAGGAATTGCCAGCAAGATCATGGCTGTGACACCAAGGGCAATACCCATCATCCGCCGCATCTGAAACCGTTCTGATCGGATAGCCAGCGCAATCAGCAGCGAGAACATCGGCACCGTCGCAAGGATCAACCCGAGAATACCTGCGGGTAATTTGGATGCGACGAAAAAACTAACGCTGCTCGGGATCAGTGTTCCAACCGCGCTGATCAATGCATAGAATCGAATATGGCGCGCCCCGGTCGGCACTGGCTCTCGCCGCCACAAAACTACGACCCCCAAAGCAACACCCACCATAACGACCTGCCAGAAGATTAGGCCCATCGGTTGGTGGCCTGTGGAAACAGCGACCTTAAGCAAAGGTATCGTCAATCCCCAAACCACGCCGCAAGCAATGAGCAGCATGAAAGGCAAAACCTTGGAGCCATATTTTTCGAACAAGGGTATTCGTGTCATCGGGATCGAACAGACGCTCCTTTCGAAGATGTCAGA
>CAZJWF010000253.1:0-2516 GCA_964549375.1 uncultured Neomegalonema sp. | reverse complement strand
AGCGCTGCAAAGGCACGCGCAGCATCGAGAATTGTTTGATCATCATCCATATTTCGATAATACTAGATTTGTCGAAACAATCAAGAGCAAGATTTCAAAGCCGCCTTACAACTTCCCCCACCACGTCCGCGCAAGCGGTGCGCCGCCAACGAAGGCCTCCGCTCCAAGCCCATCTTGGATACGCAAACATTCGTTCCATTTCGCCATACGCTCAGAACGAGAGAACGAGCCGACCTTGAGCTGCCCTGCCCCCAATCCCGTGGCAAGATGACTGATCGAGACATCTTCGGTCTCGCCGGACCGCGCCGAAACGACCGCGCCCCACCCCGCGCGCTGCGCTGCGCGATAGGCATCGATCGCCTCAGTCACGGTGCCGACCTGATTGACCTTGATCAATGCCGCATTGCACGCGCCTTTCGTGGCGGCCTCATCGATCAGTGCGGCGTTGGTCACGAGATAATCATCTCCGATGATTTGCACGCGATCTCCAAAACGGCGCGTGAATTCGGCCATGCCTTCTCGGTCATTTTCGCCGACCGGGTCTTCGATAGAGACAATGGGATACGTATCGAGCCACCGGCCCAGCATTTCGATCAGCGCGCCACTATCGAGTTCCCGGTCCTCCAATGCGAGGCGATACCGACCAGCGGAGCCAAACTCTGAGGCGGCAACATCGAGGGAAATCACGACGCGCTCGCCGGGATTTTCGCCTGTTTTCTCGATGGCGGCAACGAGCGTTTCCAACGCTTCCTCGTTGCTATCAAATGCAGGCCACCACCCACCTTCATCCGCCACCCCAGCAAGTTTGCCTTTTGCCGCCATGATGTCGCGCGCGGCGAAAAAGACTTCATTGGTAATTTCCATTACCTCATCAAAGCTGCTCGCGCCCGGCACCATGACCATGAAGTCCTGAATATCCACCCGCTGTCCGGCATGGGCGCCGCCACCGAAAATTTGAATCTCCGGCAGCGGAATAGACGGGGTGCATTGGTATTGGTTCGCTATGTACCGCCAGAGCGGCTGGCCCGCATCTGCCGCCGCCGCATGGAGCACCGCAAGTGACGTGGCAACGGTGGCATTGCCGCCGAGCGTGTCTTTCAGCGAGGATGGATCGAGTGCGATGATTGCCGTGTCAATGGCAGCTTGATCAGTTGCGTCGCACCCCAACAGGGTGGGCCGCAGTTTGCTGCCAATCCCCGTAAGCGCATCTTGCACATCTTTACCCTGCAACGTCGTTCCACCATCTCGCAGGTCAACGGCCTCACGTGTGCCGCGAGAGGCTCCGGCGGGAGCAATCGCTCGTCCTGTAGCCCCGCTCTCAAGTGTCACATCAACCTCGACGGTCGGATGACCGCGCGAATCCCAAACACGGCGCCCGAATAAGGATTTGATTGCCGTCATTTGGCCCGCCTTTGAAGTTCAGTGGAAATTTGTTCCGTCAGCGCTTGGACAGTTTTTGGCGCGTCGCCCATAAGGGCAAGGGCAAGAGCGCGCAGCGTCTCCTGCTCCGATACGGACAGGTATTCGACAGGCGATTTTCCGTCGACCCGCGCCAGCATCAATGCAGGGATCAGGCAGGACACGCGCGCATTCAGTTCAGCCTCCGCCTCCCAATCAATATACGAGGCATAGGCTTCCCAGAGCGCCCTCGCCATCGCAAGCATGGTATCACGCGATGCAGTCAAGTGGATGGCTTTTAAGATCAGATGATTGACGCAAAAGCCGACATCGAAACTGGCATCCCCCATCGTCGCACATTCTGCATCCAACAGTACCGGAGTCTCTCCGCGAAAAAGAATGTTCTTTGGGCTGACATCGCCGTGCACCAGCACTTGGCTTTGACCATAGAGCGCATCGGCCAGCATGGTAAAGGTGCGGGCGACCTGAGGGTGACGTCGCGCCGTAAAGGTCAGATAGGGTTCAATCCGTAAGGCGTGGAAATCATCACGGTTCTGAAATGGACCAGAGTCAAATCCCGGCTTTGTCGACGCACAGTGGATTCGGCCCAACACATCGCCAACGCGCACGGCCTGTTCAAGGCTTGCTCGCTCTGCAAGCAACTCCGTTTTCCACAAGGCAACGTCATCGCCCTCTATGTAAGTCATCGCGAAACCATTGAGTGCGGCGGAATGGCCGAGCAACTGCACAGAAGTCTCCGGTGCAATCCGCGCCGCTAGTTTCAGCCATTCATATTCCGCACGATTGCGATGTACTGGCGCGCGCCAATCTTCGGCGACCTTGAGCCTTTCGAGGGCAAACTTCGCGCAAATCTTTCGCTCACCAAGGTCGATCATTGCGATATCCGAGGCCACGCCCCCCGTCAGCGGTTGGATTTTAAATTCACCCGCCACCGAACTCAGATCTAGTTCCGTCAACAACGCTTGGCATTTTTGTCGAAGGTCAGCGAGCATCGCACTTCCGGAACCTTTAGGGATAAAATGCCATCAACGGCGAATGAATTGGATATAAGCGTTATTTCGGCAAATGTTGACTTTTGACGGTCGCTGGAACCGATC
>CAZJWF010000252.1:0-2544 GCA_964549375.1 uncultured Neomegalonema sp. | reverse complement strand
TTGATGCGGGAGCGATTGCAACGCGATGCAGGGAAGCCAGATCGCGACCGCGCCGACAGAGATTGGGACAGTGACCGGTAGATTCTGATTCAGAGCTTTCGAGGCAGTGCCTTCAGGTGCTCGCTGAGAAATTTGATTGGGTCATGCCCGAGTGCTTTGAGAATGACGCAGGTCTCAATCACGTCGATGCGCCGTTCTCCGAGTTCATATTTTCCGACGAAGGAGGGCGGTTTGCCGAGACGCTTGGCAAGGTCTGCTTGTGATTGCTCAGCATCAATCCTCGCCTGAACAAGCGCTTTGAGAAGGCTTTTATACGCCTTGGTTTGAACTGCGCCTGCCATATCTGGCCTTGAGGAAAACTCTGGACAGGTGCGGTTACTCCCAATAAGGGATTGCCCCCAAAGTGGGGGTGAGTGAGGTCGCTCCGGAGCTATCTGCGGAGGGATAAAGCTCATGTCGAAATACGACCTGAAGACCATACAGGCGCTCTATGAAATAGGACTCGTACCGCGCGTCACATTTGGTCTTGGCTCTGGCTATGTTCCACAGGAGGAGTTTTATTTCACACCGGAAGAGATGTTAGATTACCTTGAGCAAGGCGAAGCCTACATCCTGAACAGGCTCGATATTGACCCCGAAATGTGCGCGAAATGGCGTGCAGCTGGCGGGGATGCGCTATGCGGTGCAATGCTCAAGAACGGCGAACGTATGTGCGAGCGCGTTGTCGAGCAACAATTGGATTTTCATTCGTGGGTTCTCGTGCATCGAGACGACTATTGTCCGTCACACCGGCGCTGGGAGTCGAGAGGACCTCAGGACGCGTGATTTTAGGTTGGTTTGTTTTCTTATTGCGGTCGATGGTCTAACTTATGTGGGAAACCATTGGGGAATTCAGTAATTACCCACCCCCTTGCGCGGCGGGTCGGATCATGATTCACGATTGAGATGAAGCGTGATGATCTTGAGAAGCTGAGCAAGGAAGAGCTGGTTGAAGCGTATTTGGCGCTTCAGGACGGCCGGAAACGCCCAGTAAAGACGTCACGTACCTCCTCGAAGCCGCCCTCGACGGATCACAAGAGAAAGCGCGAAAACTCGAAGCCCGGCGGAGCAAAGCCGGGACACGAAGGTCATTCGCGTGCTCTGGCCGAGAATCCCGATCACACCACGGATTATCATCCCGACCATTGTGAGGGTTGCGGGCATGCTTTGGGTGCCGACGCAGCAGGCGAGGTGATTGGTGCGTATGATACGATCGACATTCCGCCCATTGTCGCCGTGATTGAGCGCCACCGCCGGTTCGCCTGTCTCTGTTCCTGCTGCGGCGTTCGAACGAAGGCGGCAGTGCCGGAGGCTGCGTCAGGCTCTCCCTTTGGGCCGAATATCGCGGCGCTGGCCTTCTACATGAAGCACATCCAGCATGTGTCATATCAGCGGCTGGAAGCGATGTTTCACAGTGTCTTCGGGTTGACGATCAGCCAGGGCGCACTGGGCAATATGTTTCGGCGGGGTGGCAAGGCGTTCACAGCGAAGAAGGCCGGTATTCTCGAAAGCCTGCGCCGGGCACGGGCCGTGGCATCGGATGAAACCGGGGTGCGGATCGAAGGCGTGAACGCGCAACATTGGGTGTTCCGCTCACACGATACCGTCCTGCATGAGGTCGCCTTCAGCCGAGGTGCTCAAGTTGTCCGTGATGTGATGGACGGGCATCGCCCTGAATTTTGGTGCTCGGATCGCTACAGCGCCCAGCAGAACCACGCCGATCGCCAGCAGGCTTGCCTCGCGCATCTGGCCCGCGATGTCGCCTACGCCGTTGAGGCCAGCGACGATCCCGCGCCGTTCCGGCTCAAGATCTGGTTCGGTGACGTCTTCGCACTCGCCCGCAGCATCGGCGGACTGGCGGCAAGTACCATCGCGCGAAAGCGCCGCGATCTGGAGAACCGGATCGGCAGCATCCTGTTCAGTCGAACCGAATGCAGCGTGACGCGCGCCTTGCTGAAAAAGATTGCCAATGCCCGCGATCAGTTACTGACCTTCATCGACGATCCTGATTTGCTGGAGCCGACCAACAATGCCTGTGAACGCGCATTGCGACCCGCCGTGATCCATCGAAAAGTAACCAACGGCTTCCGCGCAATCTGGGGCGCCCAAACAGATGCAGCACTGCGGACCACCGTCGATACCGCAAAGCTGTCAGGCCATAATCCCTACGACATCATCCGCCTAACTCTCGCTTAATGAACCGCTCAGCACGGGGGTGGGTAATTACGGAATTCAGATGATTGATGACCAATCAGCGCGATCAAATTCATTGATGAAGGAATTCGAGGCGCATGCTGACGACATTGAGGCGCGGCTGAAAAGTATCCAGAAAACGATGCTCACTAGGTCGAATATTTATCCGACGTGGATACTCGCGAATTTGGTTTCCTATGGGCTGATGGCCGCTGCCATCGTTGCGTTGAACGCTGTCGGTGCTTTTGGCTGAGTAGGCCCGCTTTGGGATATTTGCGGGGATATCGTTGTCTGTCGGAGATAATATCCCCT
>CAZJWF010000251.1:0-2554 GCA_964549375.1 uncultured Neomegalonema sp. | reverse complement strand
ATGCTCAACATTTATTCTTATGCGGGGGACTTGACCGAGCGGTTTGACTATCATCAAGTCTGCGCGCTGCCACTTGAGGCTGCTTGATCATGGATAGGCGCAATTGGATCGGGTGGGGTTCTGAGGATTTTGTTCATTGTACTGAAAATCAGATGTCGTGAAATGCTCTGTGCCGCATTTGCGTATTCGCGTTAACCATCCTATGTTGATTGAGCGACCGTTGTAATTTTGCCCGGAGGGCAGTGTGACTGATTTCAATTTTGCTGCGGATAACGTCATTCGAATCAGTGGCTTCCTCGGGAAAGCCGAACCGACCAACCCTGACGAAATGTTGCTGCAAGCCACTGAGGCGCTTAGAGAGATTTCTATCACGTTGGAGAAGATCTCGAAGGTTCTACAAGAGTTTAAATAGCGATGTCGCGGCGGCGCGGATTGTTTTCGCGCGTGACCAACGATCCGAAATGAAGAGGCAGGCTCTCCCTCCGTCGCTTAACCTTGATAGTTTAGTGCGCCTTGGAAAATGTGTGCTAGACCAGTCGCGACTGCGCCACGGCCGCCTTGACAAACCCCTCAAATAACGGATGTGCGTCGAATGGTTTCGATTTCAATTCGGGATGGAATTGAACTCCGATAAACCACGGGTGGTTTTCGATCTCGACAATTTCCGGCAATTTGCCGTCGGGCGACAGGCCAGAGAAGGTCAACCCGCAAGCCTCCAATTTGTCTTGATATGAAATATCCACCTCGTATCGGTGACGATGACGTTCGCTGATGGACGGGGTGCCATAGACTTCCTCGACTTTTGACCCCGCTTTTAACGTCGCATTGTAAGCACCCAGACGCATGGTTCCACCTTTGTCGTCATGCGCGGTTCGCTTGATCGTGCGATTGCCTTCGGTCCATTCCTTCATGTGATAGACAATGTGGTCAAATTTCTGCGCGCCTTCGCCCTCGAATTCTTCGGAGCCAGCGTTTTCGATACCTGCCAAATTGCGTGCGGATTCAATCACGGCCATTTGCATTCCAAGGCAGATGCCGAGATAGGGAATTTTTCGCTCTCGCGCGAATTGCGCCGCGCGCATTTTGCCTTCTGTGCCGCGCTCGCCAAAGCCACCCGGAACCAAAATCGCGTCGTAACCCTCCAGGTGCGGAGCAGGGTCACTGTTTTCGAACACTTCGGCATCCAACCACTCCGCTCGCACTTTCACGCGGTTGGCGATGCCGCCATGCGTTAACGCCTCACGGATAGATTTGTAAGCATCCTCAAGCTGCGTGTATTTGCCGACCACGGCGACACGAACGTCACCCTCCGGGTTTTCAACGCGGTCAAACACATCACGCCAGACCCGCAGGTCTGGACGCGGTGCAGGCGCAATCGCAAATGCATCAAGGACCGCCTGGTCAAGCCCGACCCTATGAAACGCCAGCGGGGCTTCATATATCGAGGCTAGATCATAAGCCGGGATCACGGCTTCCTTCCGGACGTTACAAAAGAGAGCGATTTTGTCGCGCTCGCCTTCGGGGATTTCATGCTCAGCGCGGCAGACCAATACGTCGGGGGCAATACCAATTGAGCGTAGCTCTTTGACCGAGTGCTGCGTGGGTTTGGTTTTCAATTCGCCAGAGGCCGCCAGATAAGGGATCAGCGTCAAGTGCATAAAGATGCATTGTCCGCGCGGCTTATCCTGACTGAATTGCCGGATGGCTTCGAAGAACGGCAGCGCTTCGATATCCCCGACCGTTCCGCCAATCTCGCAGAGCATAAAGTCCACCTCATCCTCGCCGACGCGGATGAAGTCTTTAATTTCGTTGGTGACATGTGGAATGACTTGAATCGTTTTGCCGAGGTAATCTCCGCGACGTTCCTTGTCCAAAACGTTCTGATAAACGCGCCCGGAAGAGATACTGTCCGTTTTGCGTGCGGCAACTCCGGTGAACCGTTCGTAGTGACCAAGATCGAGATCGGTTTCGGCACCATCGTCAGTCACGAACACTTCGCCATGCTCGAATGGGCTCATCGTGCCGGGATCGACGTTGAGATATGGATCGAGCTTTCTCATCCGAACGCTGTAGCCGCGCGCTTGCAACAGCGCACCTAGCGCCGCACTGGTCAAACCTTTCCCAAGCGAAGAAACAACCCCGCCAGTGATAAAAATAAACCGTGCCATGCTCGTTAAACCCCGTGTTAGTGTGCTTCTCTTTGCGGAAACACATCAATGCCCACGGGGTCTCAGCACTAGAGGATTCGCATCGGCGCGTCCAGTACTGCGAGAGAATATTCGAGAGGAGAGAGAGGAGGGTAACGACTACGGAATTTCCGGTGTTACTCGGCCTTTGCGCTGGACGCACGGTTTTTGCGCGTGACGCGCACAACGTCTGGCTCGTTTTGAGCTTCTGGTTTTTTGAACAGACGAAAAGCAAGGAACGCCGCACCGACAAGTACAGCTAAAATGCAGAGTATAGTGGTCATGCTCATAGGATCGGCCTTCTACTTCCCAAAAGCTAACCTAGACGGGTAAAGTTAAGAGATTGTGATTAATAATTGTTTATTTAG
>CAZJWF010000250.1:0-2651 GCA_964549375.1 uncultured Neomegalonema sp. | reverse complement strand
GGCCATATCCGGTCATTCGCATCTGCGAATATGGGGTGAAGGTACAGTCAATCCTTCCAACTAATTTGCCTATAGAGTGGCTTTTTCAGATGGTATCAGAGGCAAAAAACTGTCGGCGAAGCCATGTCTCGAATGTTTCAACGCATGCGCGTCTGTTTATGTGTGGTGTAGTCCTCGCAAGATAGTGTGACTGCCCCAACTCAACCGGATCGCCGACGAGGCAAATATCGTGTCTGGACAAGAGGGCCTGCCGCGCAAACCTCTCGATCACTAGAGCGCATCCAAGTTCGGCTGCGGCCATCTCTATTGCAGCAACAGATGTATCGGTCATCAAACGCACATCGGACATGTCGGGTGTCAGAGAGTGACCCGACAAGTATCGTGCCCAATGATCATCAAACCCGAGGATGTGGATCGGTTTTTGGCGAAACAAGTCTTTCGGTGACCCGATGGCGCTGGCCGTGTTTATCCCACAAACAGCGATAATGGATTCGTCTGACAGCTTTTCCAACTGCGGCCTTGCGTGTTGTTGCGGGGCGAGGATGATGTCGACATCGACAGGCTGTTGGTCGGCCGGACCTTTCCAAATTGATGTGATCAATTTGATTCCAACCTCGGGGTGTTCATTTTGAAACGTTTCCAGCTTTGGGGATAGCCAGACGATGAAAGCCATGGAGGCACGCACAACTACCGTGCTGGCTTGACGAGGACCGAACAGTCCGGTGGTCGACATCCTGATCGTATCAAGCGCCTCCCTGACCGTTAGCGCGTAAGCCTTGCCGACATCTGTCAATTGCAGGCTCTTGGGTCGGCGTACGAAGAGTTTGTCGCCAAGCCGCGTTTCCAGCGCCTTGATATGCTGACTGACGGCGGTTTGGGTCAGACCAAGTTCGTGGCTTGCTCCAGTAAAACTGAGCAATCGCGCGGCGGCCTCAAAACTGCGAAGCCAGTTCAGGTTCAGATTGTCGTTCATGAGTATGATATAAATTATTTATGTTCATAGAGGACTTTTATTTCGTTTTATATGGTCTCGATTTCTCTGCACAGTGCCTCAAGACCCATCGCTGAGCCGTTGGGCGTCGACAATGTCGAGAGGGGAGAAATTCATGGCCGACATCAAAAACCCAACTCACGGTGATATGGCTCTAGAGCTTGTCGATCTCGACCGGTACCCGATTGCTGATCTGGACAACGGCGTCGGCGCGGGCTTTCTGGCCGAATGTCAGCGCAGCATGGAGTCCCGCGGCTGGTGCAATCTGGATAACTTCATTCGACCGGATGCGCTGGGTTGGTTAAACGATGAGGCCAATGATCTGTTACCCACGGCTGAAGTGCTACACGTCAAACGCAACATTTATCAGGGCGCTATCGACCCGTCGTTGCCCGAAGACAATCCGCGCCGCAAGGAATTCACGCATATCGCAGTCCAGCTTGCAGATGACCAGATTCCCGGCGAGACCCGTCTCAAACAGTTCTACCGTTCGGAAATCCTGACCGAGTTCGTCCGCCGCGTTCAGAACAAGACGCAACTCTATCGCTGCGCCGATGAGTTTCAGGCCCTCAACGTCGTAGCGCTGCAACCCGACAGTTGGCACGCATGGCATTACGATACGACCGAATGTACGGTCACCCTTCTGTTGCAAGCGGCTGAAGAAGGGGGCGAGTTTACCTTCCTTCCCAATTCGCGCACGGACGAAACCGAAGACCGCCAAGCCGTTGATCGGTTGCTGGCCGGAGACATGTCACAAGCGCAATCATTTTCGCGCGGGGCGGGAACATTCACCCTGTTTCGCGGCGGATATTCGTTGCACGGCGTGACAAAGGTCGGTGGTAGCCGCCCTCGCATCTCGGCAATACTCACCTATGATGAACAGCCAGATCGCGTGATCAGCGACGAGATCAACATCCGCATCTACGGCAAGCGGGTAGAGAATATTCTGGCTGATCGCTTAACCGACGCGCATGCATAAGGACTCTCAAATATGAAAACGGCATTATTGGTGATTGATGTGCAGATGGCGCTGGCCAATGAAGATGCCAACGGCACAGAACGGTCTTGCCTTGAGGCGGAGGCGAACATCGCCTCGCTGCTGGAAAAGTTTCGCAGCTCCGGTGATCATGTCATCCACATCCACCATCATGGGACCGACCCGGAAGACCCGTTCCACCCGGATGCGCCTGGTTCCGCGGTTCAACCCGTCGCCGCCCCTGCGAACGGCGAGCCGATTATCATCAAAACCGGTAGCAGTGGTTTTGTGGGGACAGTCTTGCAAGACGTTCTACAGGACGCGGGTATCGAACAGGTTATCTTGTGCGGCGCGACCGCCAATCATTGCGTAGAATCGACCACCCGCAGTGCGGCGGATCTGGGGTTCCAGCCCATATATGCGGCTGATGCGGTTTGGACCTATGGCATAACCGGCCCGGACGGCGCTTCGCACAGTGCTGAGCAAATCCATTCAGTGAGCATGGCGACATTGGAAGGCGAGATTGCCTCCGTTATGCGCACGAAAGACATTCTTGCATCGTGATCGTTTTTTAATGATTCTCAGTCCCAAAATTTGTCTTGTGCGCTACACTCGTGCACGACCGGTTAGGGTCATGGGTCGTCGAACTACGGGGTTTCAGCTTCCGTCCGCTCTCCTCTCGAT
>CAZJWF010000249.1:0-2653 GCA_964549375.1 uncultured Neomegalonema sp. | reverse complement strand
CATTCTCTGTCATCATTTTTGATCGTAAATTTCGTCAGGTATGAGCGGTGCACCCGCCGTCATTCCAATTAACTTCTGTAGATTCCAGTCTTCTTCTGTATTCTACAGCGTGAAGGCGGCGCACTCACTCACCGCATCTTCTGTTTCGACTTTCCCTTGTAACTCCGCGTCCCGCCTTTGCCTGCGGTACTCCGCCCCGATTGCCAAGCCGCTTCTTCCTCCGCCAGGCGAATCGCGTTTTGGCGGGCCATCGGATCGCCCGCGACGGTGAGTTCCACGGCTTCCAAGCGGCGCACTTCATCGCGGATGCGAGCGGCCTCTTCGAACTCCAGATTCTCGGCGGCCTTAATCATCTCTTTTCGCAGATGCTCAAGATGCTTTTTCATATTATCACCGACGAGCTCTTTCATGCCGCGCCCCGATTTGATCTTCACAGTCACCCGATCTTTCTCGTAAATCGAGTCCATGATGTCGGAGATGTTTTTCTTCACGCTGGCGGGCGTGATGCCGTGCTCCTCGTTATAGGCGACTTGCTTGGCGCGGCGGCGGTCGGTTTCCGCCATCGCGCGCTCCATGCTGCCGGTGATCCGGTCGGCGTAGAGAATGACTTTGGAATCCACATTCCGCGCGGCACGGCCAATGGTTTGCACCAGTGACGTTTCCGACCGCAAGAAGCCTTCCTTATCGGCATCCAAAATCGCGACTAGCGCACATTCGGGAATATCGAGCCCTTCGCGCAGCAGGTTGATCCCGACCAGCACGTCAAACGCACCGAGCCGCAAGTCGCGGATAATCTCAATCCGCTCGACGGTGTCGATGTCCGAATGCATATAGCGCACGCGGATGCCTTGTTCGTGCAAGTACTCGGTCAGGTCTTCGGCCATGCGCTTTGTCAGCGTTGTCACCAATGTGCGATAACCATTGGCAGTCGTCTGGCGGATTTCATCAACCAGATCATCGACCTGCATCTTAACGGGGCGGACTTCGACAGGAGGGTCCGTCAGGCCGGTCGGGCGGATGACCTGTTCGGTAAAGATGCCGCCCGTGCGTTCCATCTCCCACTTGCTCGGCGTCGCGCTCACGAATACCGATTGTGGACGCATGGCGTCCCATTCTTCGAATTTGAGCGGGCGGTTATCCATACAGCTCGGCAAGCGAAAACCGTGATCCGCGAGCGTGAACTTGCGGCGATAGTCGCCCTTATACATCGCGCCGATTTGTGGCACGGAGACATGGCTCTCATCGGCAAAGACCAGCGCATTGTCGGGGATGTATTCGAACAATGTTGGGGGTGGTTCGCCCGGCGCGCGGCCCGTAAGATAGCGTGAGTAGTTCTCGATGCCCTGACAGACGCCAGTCGCCTCCAGCATTTCAATATCGAAATTTGTGCGCTGTTCAATCCGCTGCGCCTCTAGCAGTTTGCCCTCGTCCTCAAATTGCTTCAGGCGGACAGTCAGTTCTTTTTTGATCGACTTGATCGCTTGGTTCAGCGTGGGGCGCGGCGTGACATAGTGGCTGTTGGCGTAGATGCGGACTTTTTCCATATCCTGAAAGGTCTCGCCGGTCAGCGGATCGAACTCGGTGATTTTTTCCAGATCGTCACCGAAAAAATTCAACCGGATCGCACGGTCTTCCATATGGGCGGGCCAGAGTTCGAGGCTGTCACCGCGCACCCGAAACATGCCACGCGCAAAGCCTGCATCATTGCGCTTATAGGCTTGGGCAATCAGGTTCCGCATGACTTCGCGCTGATCGTAGACTTTGCCCGACTCAAGTTCTTGCGTCATCGCGCCATAGGTCTCAACCGACCCGATACCGTAGATGCAGGAGACTGAGGCGACGATGATCACATCGTCTCGCTCCAACAGTGCCCGCGTTGCCGAGTGCCGCATCCGGTCGATGTTCTCGTTAATCTGCGACTCTTTTTCGATATAGGTATCCGTGCGGGGGACGTAGGCTTCCGGCTGGTAATAATCGTAATAGCTGACAAAATACTCGACGGCATTGTTCGGGAAGAATTCCTTGAACTCTCCATAAAGCTGCGCGGCGAGAGTTTTGTTGGGCGCGAGGATAATGGCGGGGCGCTGGGTCGCCTCGATGACCTTGGCCATCGTAAAGGTCTTGCCCGTGCCGGTGGCCCCGAGGAGAACCTGATCCTGTTCGCCCTGATTAACCGCCTCAGCGATTTCAGCAATGGCCGTGGGCTGGTCGCCCGCCGCTGTGAACTCAGACACCATCTCAAACCGTATCCCCCCCTCCAGCTTTTCACGGTCCGGGCGGGTGACTTCGGGCAGCGTGATGGGTTCGGGGGTGTCCATGACAGCATTCTCCTTGTGGGGAGAATGTAGTGCTTTGGGCAGAGGTTGTCATTCGATGAGATCGGCGTTCGCGAGGACGGGCGCGTGTTACCGCGATGCGGCTCCGAAGATTACTGATATGGCCAACCTGTGAGGCGATTGTCTATCAGGAATTGTCGACGCATATGGACAGTGTATCCATCCCAAGATACGCTGTTACTCCAGTGACCAAATACGTTACGAACCAGTTCTTCCGTGAGTCGATCGATCTCTGCGTGGCTACCCTCACCTCTTTTGAGCCGCGCTTTTTCCAAACGCAAATCTTTACGCAACTCTTTGGCTTGTTCCTTGTCATC
>CAZJWF010000248.1:0-2667 GCA_964549375.1 uncultured Neomegalonema sp. | reverse complement strand
GTGCGCGGGGGTATCACCGAGTTTTGCGTCTGGCGCGGACGATTGCTGATCTAGAAATCAGCGAAGTCGTACGGGCGCGGCATATTGCCGAAGCCGCCTCTTATCGGCGGGCACCGCTCATCCGCTAAGGTGCTGTGATTTAAGTGTATTTATTAACGCGCTGTTCGCATCCTTTTAATCTCTCCCCGGTAATTTCACCTCATCGAAGCGATGACTCGGAGAACCCATGTCTTCCAACCCCCGAATTCTATTGGCTGAAGACACGGATGTTAACGCACGTCTGTTGATCGCGGTGCTGGAAAAAGCCGGATATGAAGTCACGCTAGCCGTGGACGGCGTTCAGGCTGTTAAATACGGAGAGATCGGCGATTTCGACCTGATCCTCATGGATGTTAACATGCCTGATCTCGATGGTTTGGGCGCCACGAGGCAAATCCGTTCCGGGGCCGCGCCAATGCGTGATGTCACGATTATCGGATTAACCGCCGACGATGATCCAGCGATGCATCGCCGCTGCGTCGAAGCAGGAATGAACGGTTGTCTCAGTAAGCCAATCCAAATGGCCACACTCTTGAAAGCCTGTGAGCGCTCCCTAGCGAAATCTACCCCAAAATCCGCATAAAACTAACGGATTTCGCGTTGAACACCCTCCAGTTAAGGCTATGAAGCGTGGGAACGGGACGCTTGTCCTGAGGGGTACGGTTAAGTTCTTCACACAGCATCGGGGATCGGAATTTACAAAATTTTCCAGAACCTATTCTTCGACATAAGCTTCGATATCAAAGTTGAAGTGGATGATCGCCCCGACTGCACCGACACCCCAATCCATACCATAATCGCGCCGATCAATCTCGCCTTCAACTGAGAAGCCAGCGGTCTCTCGCATCGTTAACTCGTTAAGCCCGGCCCGACGCATTGTCGTCTTGAAGCTTTCCTCGCGAGTGACGCCCAGCAGAGTCATATCACCCGTTACCATCGCGTCATTCCCGTCCAGTAATTCGACGTTCTTTGAGACGAAAGTGATGGTTGGATGCTTGGCAACGTTGAGCAGAGACTTGCCTTTGATCGCCTTGTCCCGCGTTGCCGAAAAGCTGATAACGCTATCAGCATCGATTGTCAGGCTGACTTTCGCCGCTTCGGGGTCATCGGGATCAAAGTCGATTTCGGCGTCAAAATCGGTGAACCGGCCCCGCACCAATGAAAAGCCCAGATGATCGACGGCAAACGTCAGGTGCGCATGTACTTTGTCTAACTGATAGGGTTGCGCCTTCACGTTTAACGGCAATGCCAGCACTGCCAATAAACCTATAAGGATCAAACGACGCATCATCCGAGATTCCCCTATTCACTCTGGCCGGAAGCGTATCCGTCCTTCGCGTTTTTGGCTAGTCTCGGCAAATGCCATCTGCGTTCGAAATCGTGTGTTTGCAAAACCAGATGGAGTAGGCGGCGCCGCAATACGCGACGCCGCACTCGAACAGATTTAAACAAATTCGAAGTCATCAGCTCCGATTGAACCAATGCTCACATTGGTCAGCGTGATCGTCCCAGAGCCGTAATCAACCTCTACTTCATTCCCGCCGTTGTCAGAGATCGTTAGATTACCAAATGACAACCCAGTATCCGAAAAGCGCACGACGTCCTGCCCATCGACGAAACTTTCAATCGTGTCATTTCCATCGCCGGTTCTAAATTCAAACCGATCAGCGCCTGACCCACCGAATAGCGTGTCATTACCTCTGCCACCTACGAGGATATCGACACCGCCGCGACCAGACAATATATCGTTGCCGCTGCCGCCTTGAAGCGTGTTGGCCGCTGATGAGCCGCGCAAGTTATCGTTGAAGTTGGAACCGATCAGGCTTTCGATGCTCGAATATGTATCGCCCGCGGCATCGCCGGTATTCACAGCCGAATTGTCGAGATCCGCCACTACGCCTGCTCTCGCTGATCCATAGCCCGCGGCATCGTTTCCGGTGGACCCTGAGAGGAAATCGGCCCCCTCGCCACCTTCTAGATGATCCGAACCGCCACGGCCAAATAACTCATCATCGCCTTCACCGCCGGTCAGTCGATTCCGACCTGCGCTGCCGCTGAGCGTATCATCAAAACTTGAACCAAGCAGGTTTTCGACGGCGGTGTAGGTATCGCCCTGTGCATCGCCTGTATTCACTGCGGCATTTACAAGATCAACGCGAACGCCTTCTGCGGCAGAACGGTAGCTGGCAGTGTCAATGCCAACAGACCCGGCCAGCGCATCAGCGCCCGCTCCGCCTTCCAAGACATCATTTCCGGCGCGGCCAAAAAGCCGGTCATCGCCATCGCCCCCGATCAAATTATTTCGCCCAGCGGTGCCGCGCAAATTATCGTCAAAGGCTGATCCGAGCAGGTTCTCGATACTGACGTAAGTGTCTCCGGCGGCGTCTCCGGTGTTGACTCCGGCGCTTTCCAAATCGGCCAGCACTCCAGCGGTGGCGGAGGTGTACCCGGCAGCGTCAGTTCCCGTCGAGCCGTTTAGCGTATCTCCCCCGCGACCTCCGTCTAGGACGTCATTTCCGGTCCCGCCATTTAGCGTATCGTTGCCCGCTCCACCCTCAAGGATATCCGATCCGGCACGACCAGACAACGTGTCGTTCCCGTCATTACCGGTCAGAACGTTTCGACCCC
>CAZJWF010000247.1:0-2712 GCA_964549375.1 uncultured Neomegalonema sp. | reverse complement strand
TGGAGAATGCAGTGGATTGGCGCATGCTCGCGCGCATGGGGCTGGGGATGATCGATGCTTTCTGCGATAGTTATGCCCGTGTGACCGACCGGATTCTGCTGGATTTCGACGACACCGTCGATCTCGCCCATGGTGGACAGCAACTCTCGCTGTTCAACACCCATGCAGGCGACACCTGTCTTCCAGCCGATCCTGATTCTCGAGGCAGGAACCGGGAAACCCGTTGCTGCGAGCTTGCGCCCCGGCAAGCGCCCCTCGAGAGAGGAGGCCGCCAAAGTGATCGGGCATGTCGTCCGGCGTATCCGCAGCAACTGGCCGCGCGTGGAGATTATGCTGCGCGGCGACGGGCACTATGGCACTCCACTGGTGATGGACACGCTTTGACCTTGCCTCCGACCACACCTCCTGCCATCGATGGGAAGCCAACCAGTTCCGGCTTCTTCTGCACACCGCCGCTTACTGGCTGATGCTCAATTTGCGCAACGCTGCTCCGAGGAAATCCCGATGGCGCACCGCCACCTTCGAGACCATCCGCACGACCTTCCTGAAAATCGCCGCCCGGATCGAGATGATGAAAACCCGCATCCGGGTCTCCTTCCCGACCGCCATGCTGAACACGCTTGTCATCGCGCACATGCTCACCACTATCGCCGCACGCGCACCGTAACCGGCGCGGCGATCGTGCCGCAGACCGAACCCGATATCAGCAAACCCTCAACACCTGAATAACCGAACACAGATGACCGTCGTACGGCGGGCCAAACCCGCATGCCGTCACGCAATCTGCGTACGCCCATGAATAATCAGGGATAGGTGAACGAGCACTGAGCTTATCAACGATATTCTTGGTTTTATTTTCCGCTTTCAGCGGCTTCGGGGCGATCCGACGGCTGCATTTGCCCGCAAAGTCGCGCTGGCCCGCACCGCACTCTCGACGGGGCGGGTCTCGCGCGCCATATAGAGGCGAATAGTAGGAAGGAACCACATCATGTTCGGCCTGTTCAAACCCGCGACAATTCCGACGGCGGATAAAGCCTTGCCCGGTCGCCCAGACCCGTTCCCAACAGCATCGACGCACACAATTCTCGGAACACCGCTCAAACCGCCATTCCCCGAAGGGATCGAGACAATCCTGTTCGGCTTTGGTTGTTTTTGGGGTGCTGAGCGACGGATGTGGCAAGTCGATGGAGTCTACACGACTGCCGTAGGCTATGCGGGCGGATCAACACCGAACGCGACCTATAAAGAAGTGTGTTCCGGCAAAACCGGACACAATGAAGTTGTCCTCGTCGCCTATGACTCCGCAAAGGTCAGCGTGGAAAAGTTGCTGAAGGTGTTTTGGGAAGCGCATGATCCAACACAGGGAATGCGTCAGGGCAATGATGTCGGAACGCAGTATCGGTCTGGCATTTACGTGACCTCCGAAGAACAGCGCAGGGCTGCTGTTGCCACGAAGAAAGCGGTGGCCGAGCAACTTTCCGCTAAAGGCTATTCAGCGATCACAACCGAAATCATTGATGCACCCGAATTCTACTATGCTGAGGACTTTCATCAGCAATACCTCGATAAAAATCCGGGCGGATATTGCGGCCTGCGTGGGACGGGCGTCACCTGTCCCGTGGGTGAAACCGCGTGAGCGGAGAAGCCGGAGAGATCCATACAATCTATGCTACAGTTTCCGGTGAAAGCCGGGGACAAGCGCTTGCTGATGCAATGGAAAAGATGGACCCGGCACCGGTGGGTGTCGGTTGTTTCGAAGTAGATGAAGATAACGATCTTTGGGAAGTCGCCGGATATTTCAACTCTGCCCCGGACGGATTGACTTTTAGCATTTTAGAGATGGCGTTTTCGGATGCGTCCTTCGTCGTATCAAAGGTGCCACCAGAAGATTGGGTTGCCAAAGTGCGTCGGGAACTAACCCCGGTCAAAGCTGGACGCTTTACCTTGCATGGCGGACATGACCTCGGTGATGCGCCGCCGTCAGCCATTCGGTTGCAGATTGAAGCGGCGATGGCATTTGGCACCGGACACCACGGAACCACGCGAGGGTGTTTGATCGCGATGGATGCCCTTGCGAAACAAGGATTGTTTGCTCGCCGTGTTCTGGATTTGGGAACTGGCACAGGGGCGCTCGCGATGGGCGCGGCGAAATTGTGGAAGGCACAATGTATCGCGACGGATATTGACGAAGTTGCGGTTGCAACCGCGCGCGAAAACATTCGCTTCAATGGCACGGCATCGAATGTACAGGTGATCGAAGCCTCGCGCGCCACCGGCGCGGTGGTGATGCGAAGCGCGCCTTATGACCTCGTCTTCGCAAATATTCTCGCGGCCCCGCTGAAACGTCTCGCCCCGCAGATCGCCTCCGTTGCGGAGCCGGGTAGTGCTGTGATCCTGTCAGGGCTGCTTCACCGGCAAGCTCCCGGTGTGGCGCAGGTCTTTGCGGGTTGGGGAATGAATGTCCGCCAGCGTATCCGTCTGGGTGAATGGACGACCCTGCGGCTGGAGCGCGTCAGCAAGCTGGGTACGAAAGCGGAGACATCGCTCGCAACACGTCCAGAGTACGCTTTTTCACTTTGAAAAAACCCGCTGTCGCTTGGGGCCAGACCGCGCAGTCCCAATCGCGTTGCACTTCCGCAAGCCTGATCCCGGCGGCGTCGAGCGAAGGCTGCGCCGCATCCAGCCAGTCGCGGGTCGGGCCAATCGGCGCGT
>CAZJWF010000246.1:0-2719 GCA_964549375.1 uncultured Neomegalonema sp. | reverse complement strand
TCAATTCCGCACCAGAGCCGTTTCGCTGGATGCCAGCAGTCGTTCCAGCCAATCGGCTTCGGACGCTTTAATCCGCGCTTCCTCATCTGCAATATATGCTCGGGTCAGCGGCACATCATCCCGCTCTCTGGCAAGCTGCATCTGAAAAACGTTGCTAGCCCCATAGCGGAAAGCCCCTTCGCAGGCGGCGAGATAAAACTCCCACATCCGCCCAAACTCCTCATCATACATGGCCTCAATCGAGCCGCGCTCAATCTGAAACCGTTCGCGCCAGATTTTCAGCGTCTCGGCATAATGGACCCGCCAAATCTCACAATCGGTCAGCCAAAGCCCAGACTTTTCGACTGACTCCATCGCCTCTGACATCGAGGGCGCATAGCCGCCAGGGAAGATATACTTCCGCAAGAAAGGTCCGGTCACACCGGGGGGCGCCTTTGACGAGATCGAATGGATCAGCGCAACCCCGCCCTCACCCAATCGGTCTCGGACATTCAGATAATATGGGGTCAGTTGAGTAATCCCGACATGCTCCAGCATCCCGACTGAGACAACCCGATCAAATGTCTCTGTGACATGCCGATAATCGCGCAGCTCAAATTTCACACGGTCTGAAACCCCCAGCGCCTCGGCCCGTGCTTGCGCGACTTTGAGCTGTTCTTCAGAAAGGGTCACGCCGGTCACTTCGACATCGGCGACATGCGCGAGATAAAGCGCCATCCCGCCCCAACCACATCCGATATCCAAAACCTTTTGCCCCGGCTTCAGGCATAGTTTCGCAGCGATATGGCGTTTTTTCGCGGTTTGCGCCTCGTCCAGTGTTTCCTCGCCGGTTTCGAAATAGGCGCAGGAATACTGCATGTCGCGACAGAGAAATTTCTCGTAGAGCGCATTGCCGAGGTCATAGTGAACTTTGACATTCTGGCGTGACCGCGCGACCGGATTATGCTGTGCAAATCGCTTCGCTCGCCGGGCCACACCGCGCCAGAAGATTTGGCTCGGGGACAGGTCAAAACTGCGTTTGTTGACAAAGAACACGCGCAGCAAGTCCCACGCACCCGTCCCACTTTCAGGGTTCTCAACAACCAAATCGCCAGACATGAATGCTTCCGCTGCGCGCAGTTCGGGGTTCGAAAAAATCTTCCAGTCGAAAGACTTATCCTTCACGCGGATCGTTACATCCGGCCCCGGTTCGGTGCCGCCAAAGGTCTCCGAAAACCCATCAGGCCCGTTCAACGTCAGCGTTCCTTTGCGGATCGCTTTTCGCAGCAGTTTTGGCAGATGCTTCATGACTTCAACTTTGTTTCATCGCGGGCAGCGGAATTTTTGGCCAGCACTGCCCAAATCCCGCTAATGCGTAAGACCCGACGCTCGCCGGAATAGAGATCGGATTCCATAAAAATAAAGTTCCGTGCTTTTCGGGCGACCTTTGCAGTCCCGCAAAGACGTTCGCCAATTTTTGCCGCGGCGAGAAAATCGCACTCAAAATCAATTGTTGCCACCGGCGAGCCAGCGCTAGCGAACGCGCAAGCTCCCATTCCGCTATCCGCGACACTCATCATCACCCCGCCGTGGCACACGCCGTTCGCATTCGTGTGACGATCATCGAGCTGAAGGGTGTACGCCATACCACTATCGGATAGCTTGGCCACTTGGATTGGCCCGATCAGATCTTGAAATCCCATTCCGGTCAGATCTCGCCAAGGCAAAGAAGGATCGTAATTCACACGCCGGCTCCTAAGAAACAACGTCTCAGACTTAGAGCGCGGCGCTCGGAATTGAAACCCAAAGCAACGCGGAACGAATCAATTATCGAAGGCCGTTCGATCCCGAGCTTTTCGCCCACGAAAAAAAATTAAATTTTTCTCGAATAATTTGGAGTGCACAGGTGTTCCCCACCTGAGGCGCTTTATCGCCTCATCTGCATGACGGCATGGTGCGCCTGTGCCGTTGTGCAGCATCCGCGCTTATCACCCCTCACCAATACCTCTAGGTAGGCGCGGATGCTCCCCCATTGGGCGGCGTTCCGTCCTTTTTCGCGCACTTCGCTTGAAATCATGCGCACTCAAACCTGCATCTCTGCCCCAAGATTAAAGGGACTAGACCAAGACAACGGCGCAATCGCCTGCGCCTCCCGCCCGGATGTCGGGGGGAGGGAAAACAAACAGCGGAACCGCACCTGACTTTGTCCGGCGGGCGCTCAACACGCTTTGCCGCAAGTCGCCAACGACCAAGCAATGCCGATTGGTTTTGCTCTGGCCGGGGCGAAGCTTGGTCGCCGCTCGTCGTCCGGCGCACCTGCTTTTCCATTCGGCGCAGCAGTCGGCCAGCATAACGCGGCAAATCCATCAACACCGCACGCAACGCCCTCAAACGACCCTGACAATTGGTCAACGAAATATCCGTTCCGTCATCATCTACGATGACGACCGGGGCAAGGAATTCGGGAATTCGGCGGCGATCGAGGTCCAGGCCATTGCGAGAGATGATCAAGCAGGCTTGCGTGATCAGCAGATACCGCGCAGCAGCCTCGGCTCGCGATAGAACCGACCCTACAAATCCAAGGGTCCAGTCCGAAAAACGGCGAGAAACCGGACCAACAGCCAGAACCCCAACGAGAACAACCAACCCCGCAACAATGCGGAGCAGCCGATGCCGCTGAGTTTCTAAGGTCTGTTCAATGTCCACTCCGTCTTTTTTCCTCTTGTTACGTCAATACGGA
>CAZJWF010000245.1:0-2722 GCA_964549375.1 uncultured Neomegalonema sp. | reverse complement strand
GGCATTGGCCGGATTGATCTGGTCGAGGGCCGCTATGTCGGCATGAAATCGCGCGGCATTTATGAGACCCCCGGTGGGACGATCTTGCTGGAGGCTCACCGGGGTATCGAGAGCATTACGCTGGATCGCGGAGCCGCGCATCTAAAAGATCAGCTCATGCCGCAATATGCCGAGCTGATTTATAACGGGTATTGGTTCAGCCCGGAGCGCGACATGCTGCAAGCGGCCATCGACGCCAGCCAAACCAATGTCAACGGCACGGTGCGCCTGAAACTCTATAAGGGCAGTGCTTCTGTGGTTGGGCGCTGGTCGGAAGCGGATAGCCTCTATTCCGAACAGCACGTCACGTTCGAAGATGATCGTGGCGCCTATGATCAGAAAGACGCGGCGGGCTTCATCCGCATCAACGCCCTGCGCCTGCGCCTGCTCGCGGCCCGTGACAAACGCTTGAGCGGGTTGCCGGAGACACCCGACGGCGATTTGCCGAGGTTTGATTGAGCGCGCACCGCTCAATTTTTGAACGCACATCTTCGCGGGGCTGGCGGTGAGTACGCACCAACATGCCCCGCGCACGGATCAGCGCGGGAAGGGCATTGCGCTGATGCTTTGCGCCTTTCTATGTTTCACCGGAATTGACGCCTGCGCGAAAGCGTTATCCGCGACATTGCCGACCTTTGAGATCGTGTTCTTTCGATACCTTGGACACCTCGCGATTGTTTCTGCCGTCTTCCTTCCGTCGCAGGGCGTGGGATTGTGGAAGGCAAACCGGACGACGGTTCAGATCATTCGTGCCGTGATGCTGATGGCCAGTACGGCACTCAATTTTATGGCGGTTGCGTATTTGCCCCTCGCAGTGACCAGCGCGATATTCTTTCTCGCCCCGCTGATGATCTGTGCGCTGTCTGTCCCGTTCCTTGGCGAGCATGTTGGTCCTCGGCGCTGGGCCGCGATTGTGATCGGATTTATCGGTGTCATGATCATCGTCAGACCGGGGGCCGGAGAGCTGCACTGGGCCTGGATGTTATCGGTCGGCGCGACGTTATGCGCCTCGTCTTATATGATGCTGACCCGTGTTCTGGCCGGGGAGGACACGACAGAGACCAGTCAATTCTATGCGTCGATCATTCCAGCTTGTGTCATGCTGCCGCTGGCGGCTTGGGTATGGGTTTGGCCATCGGGATGGCTGGAAATTACGCTGGTGTGCATCATCGGGTGCTTTGGCTGGGCGGGGCATCAGTTTGCGACCATCGCCCATCGTATGGCCCCGGCATCAACACTTGCCCCTTTTGTGTACACACAAATCCTGTGGATGACGGGGGCAGGCTATCTGTTCTTCAACACGGTGCCGGATATTTGGGTTTATGTCGGTGCCGTCATCGTGATTGCCAGCGGCCTTTATGTTTGGGTGCGCGAGAGACAGTTAGCCCATACCGAGACCGCCTTACAAAACCCGACGAATTAGCGGTCGCGACAAAGGGAAAGATTCATGGATTCGCTTACGCAATTCGCGCTTGGTGCCACGATTTCCACCCTTTGCCTTGGCAAAAAATTAGGACCACGTAAAGCTGCGACCCTCGGCGGAGCGCTTGGCACTCTACCCGACCTCGACGTCTTTTTGCCGTTTGATAATCCAGTCGACTCGTTCGTGCTGCACCGCGGTTGGACACATGCGTTTGTAATCCATATCGTTGCGACGCCCATACTCGGCGAGGTCATCACGCGCCTCTCAAGCGCCCTCAGAGACTACCGCGTGTTGGTTTGGTGGACGGTTTTCCTGTGCCTTACGACTCACGCGATCATTGACGCGATGACGGTTTACGGCACGCGTTTATTCTGGCCGTTTAATCCTGATCCGGTTGGCGTTGGCTCAATTTTCATTATTGACCCGATCTATACATTGCCGCTGTTCATCGTGACCGTTTGGGCGTTGAGTAACCGCGACTGGTCCAGACGCTTGCACCGCATAGGCGCGGGCGCGCTGATTTTCAGTGCGACCTATATGGCGATTGGGACCGTGCTGCAAAGCCATGTCGAGAACCGTGCAAGAGCCATTTTCGCCGATGCCGGGTTAAAGCCGGAGCGGGTCTTCGCCATCGCCGCCCCGCTCAATACAATCGTGTGGAAAGTGATCGCGGTCGACGAGGATCAATACCACAACCTCTATCTTTCCCTATTCGACGACGATCACACGCCCGCCATTCACAGCCACCCAAGGCACCCGGAGCTGATCGCGTGTCTGGAGGGGAACGAAGCGTTTGAAAAGCTGGCGTGGTTCAGTCGCGGATATTATCGAGCCACACGCGAAGGCGATAAGATCATCGTCTCTGACCTTCGCATGGGAATGACGCCGAATTACGTCTTCCGCTTTGCCGTCGCCGAAATAATCGGCGATACGGTCCGCGCCATCCCCTCGGAAAGAGCGCCAACGAGAGAGCGGACATCAGAGGGTGATTTGCAATGGCTGGGTAAACGTTTGCTCGGACGCCCAGCCATCCGCGAAAGCGAAGAGACGTTGTCGCAGGAGACAGTTCAGCCGATGCCGCACCTGTGTTCAGAGTGAATGGCGTCTGTCAGTTTAGTCGTTCTGGATCGCTGGAATGAATCCAGCGATGCCCCCTTTCTTGCAGAATGTCGTGGCCTGACGGGAGTATCTTGGTGAGGTTCGACGTGCTGGTGGTGAAAATTTCACTTGACTTTTGTTCTTATTTAGTTCTCTAATCCG
>CAZJWF010000244.1:0-2734 GCA_964549375.1 uncultured Neomegalonema sp. | reverse complement strand
TGGAAGACATTCTTCGCAAGATCGACCCCGATTATGCTAACTTCGTTCATGGACGTCTCCTCTATATCGTGTTCAACATCACGCTACCTTGGCACATTGCGATGCCGTCGGGAGGCGTCCACACCATCAGGCCTGTCATTTATGCCAAGTCATTGAATCGTATCAGTAGTGACAGGCCGTCGCAGCCTTAAATCCCGTGAGAAAGTCCAAAAAATCTAAAAGATGCCGAGGTTTACGAGGGTTCCACTCACCCGTCTCAATTTTACTGTCAGGAACATCTAGTGACAGATTTGAGGTTGGATTTGGCTTCGACGGAAAGCTGGGTTTCCGGGTAGAGAGGTATCCAATCTGCTCGAAATTCTCTACCTCCTCAAGATTCGCACAAGCTCCAACCTCGTTGTCACTTTCCGAACCGTTCAGCCAGACGAAGTCGCCGAGACTAACTCCGTCACGCTCAGTTGCGTGACTCCAACACACTTTCCTGCCTAGTATCTAGGCACTTAACAGATTCGACACCAAAGTCGAACTGTGATCAAATTTGGGAGAGATAGGATGATACACAAAAAGAAAGCCGCGAAAACAGGCTTGAAACGCCTTGCCCTAGCAGCCGTCGCAAGTTCCATTGCCCTGCCTGCTGTCGCGGCCGATGTTGTCATCGGTGTGCCGAACTGGCCATCTGTTAGGGTCACCGCACATGTGTTGAAGGTCGTTCTTGAGGATAATCTCGGGCTCGAAGTCGAGCTTCAAAATGGCACCAACCCCGTCGTCTTCGAAGCGATGGACTCAGGCGCGATGCACGTCCATCCGGAAGTTTGGCTTCCTAACCAAGCCAACCTTGAAGCGAAATTCGTTAAAGACAAGAAATCCGTTGCTCAGAACCCGAACGGCGTAGCGGGTGATCAAGCCATGTGCGTCACCAAAGGCACGGCGGAACGCACCGGCATCGTCGACCTTTCCGACCTGACCGATCCGGACATGGCCAAGCATTTCGACACTGATGGCGATGGCAAAGGCGAAATTTGGATCGGCGCAGCAGGTTGGGCTTCGACCAACGTCGAGAAAATTCGCGCCAAGTCCTATGGCTATGCCGAGACCATGAATCTCAAAGAAATGGACGAGACGTTAGCGCTCGCTGAGGTCGATAACGCCGTCGCTCAGGATAAGGACATCGTGTTCTTCTGCTACACGCCGCACCACATGTTCGCTCTGCATGAACTGGTAATCCTGAAAGAGCCAGCGTACGATGAAGCAAAGTGGAACGTGATCCAGCCGACCGACGATCCTGAGTGGCTTGAAAAGTCCGATGCAGGCGTCGCATGGAACACCGCCTACCTGCACATCCACTATGCTGCGGCTCTGGAAGAGTCGAACCCGGCGGCGGCTGATTTGCTGTCGAAGGTCAAGCTCGACACCGACATCGTATCGGCAATGACCTACGCATTGGTTGTTGAGAAGGCTGATCCTGAAGAGTTCGCAAAAAGCTGGGTCGCGGCGAACGGCAAGACCGTCGATTCTTGGCTGAAGTAATCGACGTCACCAATAACGCAACGCCGTGCTCTACGCGCGGCGTTGCACTTCAAATTCCAAAATATAGAACCCGCACGTTTAGCAGCGTGCGCCTCGGGAAAGGGGCTCAATTGACTGAACATGTCATTGAACTCGACGGCGTATGGAAAATTTTCGGTGATCGTGCGCAAGAAGCGATGCAGGCGGTTGAAGCCGAAGGATTGGGAAAACCTGAAGTCCTCGAAAAGTTCGGATGCGTTATCGGAATCGCCGATTGTTCGTTCAAAGTCGAGCGCGGTGAAATTTTCTGCGTCATGGGCCTTTCTGGTTCCGGCAAGTCCACAATGGTTCGACATCTAAACCGGTTGATCGAACCGACCGCTGGCCGGATTTCGGTTCTTGGACGCGATATGCTGTCGCTTAAGCGCGAAGCCCTACGCGAAATGCGCGCTACCCATATCGGTATGGTCTTTCAACATATGGCGCTGCTGCCTCATCGGACCGTTCGCGACAATGTCGGCTTTCCGCTGCAAGTTCGCGGAGAGCCGAAATCGAAACGCTGGGAAGTGTCCCAACGGTGTCTGAGCATGGTCAATCTCGACGGATATGAAGATCGTTTCCCGCGCGAGCTATCAGGCGGAATGCAACAGCGCGTCGGGCTAGCAAGGGCGCTCGCCTCAGACCCGGAAGTTCTGCTGATGGACGAACCCTTCTCTGCTCTCGATCCGCTGATCCGTAGGCAACTCCAAGATCAGTTCATGGAACTGTCGGCGCAGCTTAATAAAACCACGGTCTTCATTACCCACGACCTTGATGAAGCCATCCGCATTGGCAATCGAATTGCCATCATGAAGGATGGACGTATCGTACAGATCGGCACGCCCGAAGAAATCGTCACCAATCCGGCGGATGAATATGTGCGAGACTTCGTCGAAGGCATCTCTAAACTCAAGCTGGTCTTTGCTCACTCGATCATGAAGGGTCTGGATGAATACAAGACCGCCCATCCCAGCATTGATCTCACCAACGCTCCACGCACCTCGCACGGGACTGACCTCGATCAACTGATCGACATCTCAACGGAAAACGAGCTGCCCACGGTCATTCAAAGTGATGACGGCAGCGATGTCGGGGTGATTGATAAAGCGATCCTGCTGAAGGGAATTCAGGGAGGTAAGGCATGACAGACACCGGCCTCGAACTCGGACCAAACTCCCTCAATCATTCC
>CAZJWF010000243.1:0-2743 GCA_964549375.1 uncultured Neomegalonema sp. | reverse complement strand
CATAGGCGAAATCGAGCATGTCGGTTTCCATCTCTTCCTGCGGCTTCAGCTTGTCGGTATGCGCAGGGTCAACATAGACGTGACAAGTCGAACAGGCACAGGCACCGCCGCAATCCCCCTCAATGCCGGGAATGCCATTATTTACCGCGCCTTCCATAATCGTCAGGCCCTCGGCCAGATCGACAACATGCTCGGTTCCGTTGTGCTCAATATAGGTAATTTTAGGCATCGGGGTCTCGCTCATTAGGATCGACGCTCATGTGGCGACGAGGCGAGAAAAGGTCAAGTAAATAAGCGTTTTCTTGCGGACACTGTACATCGCAACCGCCAGCGCCCCCTGCCCGTCATCGGGAAGGAGGGATCAGATACCAGCTTCGGGAACCCAGCAGGCTTTATCGGGCGGGCGGTCAATCCGGCCCCCTTCCAGACACCAATCGCACAGCATCAGCGCGTCAATCGCGGGGGGTGGAGGCGTGCTCGTTTTCCCCGAACGGCCTCGCATCGCCCGCCGCAATAAGCGCTTTGCACATCGCGGCAAATTCAGCAGAACAGCGCGCAACGCCACCAACCGGAGGCGAAGCGCGCGTAGAGACGGCACATCCATTTCCGAGACCAGTCCCTCGGGTGATTGACTTGTAGCACCCCGTAAAACCCTTTCGAAATCAACACGCAAACCGCACTGCCTCGCGATCACTGCCGCCTGAGCAATAACCAGATTTTGTGCGGCACATTCCGCGCGTGACAAAACGGAGAAGACCATACCCCGTACCCAGCGGCGACATTCGCAGGAGAACGGTACAAGTGACACAAACACGACCACGGACAACAATCCTGCAATCATGCGGAGCAGCTTAAGCCGCTGTGTCTTTATGCCCTGCTCAATCGTCAACCCGTCGTCCTCTGTCGTCAAAACCAGAGAGTAATAAGAACTAATAGTGAACATTTGTCAAGCAAATTTTCGAAGGCGAAAAAACTTGCAATAAGTTGCATACACAAGAATTTAGCTCGCGATGAGTAATATGGACCCAGCAACCGCGTGCGTCGCGCTCAATCTGCGCCGATTGAGCCGCGTGATCACACGACGATACGAAAGCGCTCTCAAACCGCTTTCCCTCACGTCGTTTCAATTTTCTGCACTCGTTGCCCTGTCGCGGCATCCAGCGATCCCGCAAACAGCTTTAGCGGATGCCTTCGGGATGAGCGTCAGCACGGTCAACCGGAACATAGGTCCGCTGCTCGCCCGAGACGCCGTCGAAATCACACCGTCGCCCAAAGACAAGAGGGTAAAACTCGTCCGCCTGTCTCCCACCGGAAAACAGCTTTTGAAGGAGGCGATGCCGCTATGGCACACGGCGCAATCCGAAGCGCTCAAAAAGCTTGGGGAAGATGACTGGATGGCACTCAAATTAAAGCTAAACCAAATTCTCGATTGATATCGTTTTGACAGATGGGGTCATCAGGTTATACAATTTGCATATGCAAGTATCAGAAAGCCCCCCGCAATGCCCAGCCCTTCTATGATTCCCTCTCTTATATTTCTCGTCTGCCTGATTGGCCCGTTGATTCTGTTGCCTCTGATTTCGAGGGTAATGCGGGGAGAGGTAAACAATGCTGAGGGCTTTCGGGCACAGCGCATCTCGCTCGTGGTGCTGTTCACCTGGTTTGGTCTCGCGATCCTTGTCGGCAGGCAATTCGGTCTGAGCTTTCCAATTTTTGGATCTGCGTTCGTCATTCCGGTAATCGCGATTACCGCGCTTAGTTTTGTCGATCCGCTTCGGTCGTGGCTGAAGATGGTTCCAGTCCACTGGTTGGCGCTGCTGCAAGTCTATCGTCTCGCTGGGGCACTATTTCTCTATCTATACTACTCTGGATTTCACCTCTCCCGGGGTTTCGCGATGAACGCAGGTTGGGGCGATGTTCTAACGGGATTGATTGCTGTACCTGCTGCTTTTTTGCTCATGAAACGGCGTTTTGGCATGTGGCCGCTCCTTATCCTATGTGCCGTCGGCATCGGCGATCTCATCCTCGCACCGCTCTCCGCCTATCTCTACGGCGAAGGTCAGCTCTCAAGTTTTCCGCTGAATCTGATCCCGCTGTTCATTGGGCCGCCGCTGGGCATCTGCCTGCATATCCTGAGCTTACGCGCCTACGTCCTGCAACGACGCCAGTCAGCCGGAAATCACATGACCTCAGGTGCAAAATGCTGATGTATCTCCAACGCTCAAAGCGGTTGTTTCTCGGCGTTGGAGCGATGCTGTGCCTGTCTGGGTGTGCAGCAAACCGCTTGCCCGAAACAGGCGTCGCTCTTTCAGGCCCGCAAAGCACTGGCAACGGATTGGAGCAGGCAATCTCTGCTCTGAAACCTGATGCGAACGAGATCGTCCGATTTTCTTTTTGCGAGGCTGACGCGAAGACGGGTCAGTGCCTTGAGCCAACAGTTGGGCTGACGGGCTATGGCCTCGGAGGATTGTTCTTACCGCTTTTAGTGCGCGTCGACGGTTTCGAGTTGAGACGAGATGACGCGACCCAAGGCGACGGCCCGATTGAAATTAAATTTTCAACGAACGTGAACGGGATCTCCCCACTTTGCGAACGCACAGATGCCGAATTTGAGGTTCTGGAAGGTCGCGTTCTCAGGCTGGGCGCAACGCCATTCTATTGTAACTGGGTCGTCATCGGGAACGTCGTCACACAAATCGAGTTTGGCATCGACCGTGTGAATACACAGTCCCGCTCTTTCTCG
>CAZJWF010000242.1:0-2774 GCA_964549375.1 uncultured Neomegalonema sp. | reverse complement strand
TCATGCCGACATAGCGGCCCTCGACCAGATCAATCCGGCCAATGCCATGCTTGCGGCCATATTCGTTAAGCTCGGTCAGGATCGTCGCGGGTGACATGTCCTTGCCATTGATCGCGCAGGCATCGCCTTGCTTGAAGGTAATCTCGATATGCTCTGGCGTATCGGGCGCATCTTCTGGCGCGACAGTGCGCTGATAGACGTAATCAGGTGCGGCCTCGGCGGGGTCTTCGAGCACTTTGCCCTCGGATGAGGTGTGCAGCAGATTGGCGTCGACCGAGAATGGCGCTTCTCCGCGCTTATCTTTGGGAACGGGAACCTGATGCGCCTCGGCCCATTCGATCAGTTTTGTGCGCGAGGTCAAATCCCATTCGCGCCACGGGGCAATGACTTTGATTTCTGGTTCCAGCGCATAAGCGGCCAGTTCAAAGCGCACTTGGTCGTTGCCCTTGCCAGTCGCGCCATGAGCAATGGCATCGGCCCCGGTTTCGCGGGCAATCTCGACCAGTCGTTTCGAGATGAGCGGGCGGGCGATCGAGGTGCCCAGCAGGTAAATCCCCTCATAAACCGCATTGGCGCGGAACATCGGAAAGACGAAATCGCGGACAAATTCTTCGCGCAGATCTTCGATGAAGATATGCTCATCTTTGATCCCCATCAGCTCGGCCTTGTGGCGCGCTGGCTCCAGCTCCTCGCCTTGGCCGAGGTCAGCGGTAAAGGTCACGACTTCACAGCCGTATTCTTTTTGCAGCCATTTCAGAATGATCGAGGTGTCGAGCCCGCCGGAATAGGCGAGGACGACCTTTTTAGGCTTGGACATGGGAGTCGCTCCGAAGGGGTCTTGTTTCACGCGTCGGTACGCCGTTTCGGAGAGATTTTCAACGCTAGTGAAGCCTCGCTCGAATGGCACATCGCTCAAGATTTTATTTTAACGAGTATTGCTGATTACCTTCGACTAAAGATGAAGGCGAGATTTCGAGCTCACGTTCATCTTTGATTGGGAGGGTCAGTACATGACCCGGCATCGAAGGCCGCCGGGTCACAGAGTTCATGCAGAGCCTTGCAAAAGGCTTTATCCGGCGGTCATCACGCCGGTTTGTTGTCCACCGGCACGTAAAGCTCTCCACCCTCACGGAATTTGGCGGCCATCGCCTCCAAACCTTCTTTCTGCGCCTCGGCGCGGATGTCGTGGGAAATCTTCATCGAGCAGAATTTCGGCCCACACATCGAGCAGAAATGCGCGACTTTATGGGCTTCCTTCGGAAGTGTCTGGTCATGGAAATCGCGTGCAGTTTCAGGATCGAGCGACAGGTTGAACTGATCTTCCCAGCGGAACTCGAAACGCGCCCGTGAGAGCGCATCATCGCGACGCTGTGCCCCCGGCAGGCCTTTCGCCAAATCAGCGGCATGAGCCGCGATTTTATACGTGATCACACCAGTTTTGACGTCATCCCTATCGGGCAGGCCCAAATGCTCTTTTGGGGTGACATAGCACAGCATCGCACAGCCGAACCAACCGATCATTGCTGCACCGATGCCGGAGGTGATGTGATCATAGCCCGGCGCAATATCCGTGGTCAGCGGCCCGAGGGTATAAAACGGAGCCTCGTGGCAACATTCGAGCTGCTTTTCCATGTTCTCTTTGATCTTGTGCATGGCGACATGACCGGGGCCTTCGATCATGACCTGACAATCGTGCTTCCACGCAATTTTGGTTAGCTCGCCCAGAGTTTCCAATTCGGCGAATTGTGCCTCGTCATTCGCATCGGCGATTGAGCCGGGGCGCAAACCATCGCCCAGAGAAAACGACACATCATATTTGCGGCAAATCTCACAAATTTCTTCGAAGTGCTCGTATAGGAAGCTTTCGCGGTGATGGTGAAGGCACCATTTTGCCATGATCGACCCACCGCGCGAGACAATGCCGGTCACCCGTTCGGCGGTCATAGGCACCATATGCAGGCGCACCCCGGCGTGGATCGTAAAGTAATCGACGCCTTGCTCGGCCTGTTCAATCAGGGTGTCGCGGAAAACTTCCCATGTCAGGTCTTCAGCGATTCCGTTGACCTTTTCCAATGCCTGATAGATCGGCACGGTGCCGATGGGCACGGGAGAGTTACGGATAATCCACTCGCGGGTGTTGTGGATGTTGCGACCAGTGGACAGATCCATCACCGTATCTGCACCCCAGCGGATGGCCCAGACCAGTTTATCGACCTCCTCTTCCATTGAAGAAGTAACCGCCGACGTGCCCATATTGGCGTTAATCTTTACGAGGAAATTTCGGCCAATAATCATCGGTTCGATTTCCGGGTGGTTGATGTTGGCGGGAATAATCGCGCGGCCTGCGGCAATTTCTGAACGCACAAATTCCGGTGTCACGTAATCGGGGATATTGGCCCCGAAATCATTGCCGTCGCGGTGACATGGCGCTTTCGTGCGGAGCTGGTTCTCACGGATCGCAACGAATTCCATTTCCGGTGTGATGATACCGGCGCGAGCATAGGCGAGTTGCGTCGGTGCTTTGCCGTCCAAACCGCGCATCGGTTGGGGCTTGTGCGGAAATTCAGGCGTCAGATGGCTGTCACTGACAAAGCCATTGTCGGCGGGAATGACTGTGCGGCCCTCGTAAGGTTCGACATCCCCGCGCGCCTTAATCCATTCGGCCCGCAAAGGGGGCAGTCCGCTGCGAATTTCCGTCACCATTGTCGGGTCGGTATAGGGACCAGAGCTGTCATAGACCGGCAACGGATTTTCGCCTGCGGTTGGATGAACAG
>CAZJWF010000241.1:0-2875 GCA_964549375.1 uncultured Neomegalonema sp. | reverse complement strand
GCCCGCACTGGAAATCATCCGCCACCCCAAAGGAGCAAAAGGCTTTGTCTTGTTGTCGCGCAGTTGGGTTGTCGAACGTTCCTTCGCATGGTTCGGGCGAAATCGCAGGTTCAACAAGGATTGCAAAAACGCATCGAAACAGCCCGTGCATGCCTGTACATCGCGTCCGTCACCATGCTCATCCGACGATGTGCAACTTACTGTAATCCTTGATTCGTATCTCGGACGGACTCTCATATTTGCTATTCCCATTTATTGGGGTTACCGCAATTAAGTCGATGGGAAACGGAAAAAAGTAATAGGAAATGCGGATAACCGCGCGGGCGCGCCCAGCAGTGTGAAAATAGCTTATCCAACGCTTTCCCCAGCCTTCACGTCCTGAATCCGTAGACTTAGGTTTTGCGACAGCTAGCCCATCGATCCTATTGCGGTAGAAAACTGCGGCAAAACCCCTCAGTTTGCAACGCGCGCACTCTGTCTGTGTATAACCGATATTGCGTAAATACCGCCCCTCCCCAAACCGCTTGCGGGTAACGCGGCGCGCTCCTATACACGCCTCATCCTAGAAGACAGCGGGATTCCCGCGATTTTGTAGCTAAAATGATTGGATGATCCATGAGCCGTCGTCGTCTTGTCTACGAAGGCAAAGCCAAGACTCTTTACGCTGGCCCGGAACCGGGAACGCTCGTTCAGTATTTTAAGGACGACGCAACCGCGTATAACGCCGAAAAGCACGCGATCATCGACGGCAAAGGTGTTCTGAACAACTTTATCTCAGAATATATCATGCAGCATCTTGGCGGGGTGGGCGTACCGACCCATTTCGTGCGCCGCCTCAATATGCGCGAACAGCTCATTCGAGAGTGCGAGATCATCCCGTTGGAGGTGGTGGTCCGCAACATAGCCGCAGGATCACTGGCGAAAAAATTCGATATGGAGGAGGGCGCGCCGCTGCCCCGCCCGCTCGTCGAATATTACTACAAGGACGACAAGCTCGGCGATCCGATGGTCGCAGAGGAACACATCGCCGCCTTCAACTGGTGCAACCCTCAAGACCTCGACGATATGGTGTCGATGGCGCTGCGGATTAATGACTTTCTCAGCGGGTTGTTCCTTGGCATTGGCATCAAGCTGGTAGATTTCAAGGTCGAATTCGGGACCGTTTTCGAAAACGACATTCCCCGCGTGATCCTTGCTGATGAGATCAGCCCGGATTCTTGCCGTCTGTGGGACATCAAGTCGGGCCAAAAGTTCGACAAGGATGTCTTCCGCCGCGACCTTGGCGACTTGATGGAAGCCTATACTGAAGTGGCGGAACGTCTGGGTGTGATGCCTGAAAAAAGCGCGGTCCGGCCGACTGGCCCGAAACTGGTACATTAGGGAGAGCAAAATGAAGGCTCGTGTTCATGTCACGCTGAAACCTGGTGTACTCGACCCGCAAGGCGCAGCGATTAGCCAAGCCCTTGGCACGTCAGGCTTTGACGGCGTCACCGCCGTTCGTCAGGGCAAGGTCTTCGAGATCGAGATGGAAGACACCGACGCCGCCAGCGCCGAAGCACAGGTCGACGAGATGTGCCGCAAGCTGCTCGCGAACGCGGTGATCGAGAATTACGATATCAGCATCGAGGGATAGACCGAGATGAAAACCGCCGTTGTCGTCTTTCCCGGATCAAACTGTGACCGCGATATGCAGGTCGCCTTGCGCCAAGCCACTGGACAAGAACCCGTCATGCTGTGGCACAAAGATACCGCTATCCCCGCTGAAATTGACCTGATCGCCTTGCCGGGCGGATTTTCGTTCGGCGATTACTTGCGCTGCGGCGCGATTGCCTCGCGCTCGCCGATCATGCGCGCGGTGGCTGATTTCGCGGGCAAGGGCGGATTTGTGCTGGGGGTCTGCAATGGCTTTCAAGTGCTTGTCGAAACTGGTTTGCTGCCTGGTGTTTTGATGCGGAATGCGACGCTGAAATTCGTCTGCCGCACGGTGGCGCTGACGGTGGATGAAACCCAAAGCGGATATACGCACGAATACAGCAACGGCGAACAGATCGCCTTACCGGTTGCCCACCACGATGGATGCTATGTCGCGGACGAGGCTGTTCTGGATCAGCTTGAGGATCAGAACCGCGTCGCCCTGCGCTATGCCGAAGAGGTCAACGGCTCGCAACGGAATATCGCAGGGATTTTGTCCGAGAACCGCCGCGTCCTCGGCATGATGCCCCACCCCGAACGTGCCACCGATGCGGCACTGGGCAACACAGACGGCATGCGGATGTTCAGCGGCCTCGTCGCGCAGACGGTCTCGGCGTGATGAGCCCGCCTCTTCCCCGGACAAGCGCAGCGCGATCCGGGGTCTTCTCTTTGAAGCCTGCTCTGTTGATCGTGGGTCTCATCCTTTCGGCCTGCGCCCAGCCTGAACCGGTCTCGGTCTTGCCGATCAAGCCTGTCGATCCGGTCGTAACTCCCGTCGAATTCTCAGAGCTGCGCGGGCAATCGGTGATGGTCTTGGACCGCACCGACCCTCAATTCGCGGTGCAGCGCATCAGCACGTATTTGCGCCAGTGCAGGAGCGGCGCGGGTGAGCGCGTGCTCTTCGACCCGAATGGTCTCCGCCTCGTCGACGCGACGGGCACTCCGCGTTTGTCAGTCATGATCGCTCAACGTGGCCCTGTCACCGGCGTCGCGCTGGATGGACCGGATTTCACCCCGATCTACCAAGAAGAACTGGCCCAAGCGATTGAGGGTCGCTCAACCTGCGCGTAACGGCCCAAACGCTCGGTTCGCAAACGCCACGCCCAAGCTCGCCGCTGCCAGCGCCATCGTATCAAGCCCACTCGGTACCTCGCCGAGCCACAGATACCCGATCAGCGCGGCC
>CAZJWF010000240.1:1503-2891 GCA_964549375.1 uncultured Neomegalonema sp. | reverse complement strand
ACTAAATCGTTGACGATCATCAATCTGTGAACATTCGTTTTCGTTCTTGTTAGCAACCCATTTGACGATACCCTCTCCAAAAAACCCAAGCATAAAAAGCAATCCGGGGGAATCGAATATGAGTGACAACTTGAAAATCTTGATCCTTGGCGCGTCCTACGGCTCGCTGCTCGGGACGAAAATGGCGATGGCCGGGCATGACGTGACGATGGTCTGCCTGCCGAACGAGGTCGAGCTGTTCAACAGCGAAGGCGCGATCGTCCGGATGCCGGTAAAAGGGCGCGAAGGACTGATCGAAGTTCGCTCAACAACCCTTTCCGGTAAGCTCAATGCGACCGGCACCGACGCCAACCCAGCGGACTACGATCTCATCGCCCTCGCGATGCAAGAGCCGCAATACCGCTCTCCCGGCGTTCGTGAGTTGCTGGCCAAAGTGGCCGCATCGAAAGTCCCGTGCATGTCGATCATGAACATGCCGCCGCTACCCTATCTGAAACGCATTTCCGGTTTGGATGCCGAGGCTTGCCGCGATTGCTATGCCGACGCTACGGTCTGGGATGGGTTCGACCCCGACCTCATGACCCTGTGCAGCCCTGATCCACAAGCCTTCCGCCCGCCGGAAGAACCCGTGAACGTCTTGCAAGTCCGTCTGCCCACGAACTTCAAAGCTGCCCGGTTTGCGTCCGATGAGCACACCGCGATCCTGCAACGCCTCCAGTCCGACATCGAAGCCATCCGGTTTGATACCCCCGAAGGGGCCGTCGAGCTGCCAGTGAAGCTGAAAGTCCACGATTCCGTCTTCGTGCCTCTCGCCAAGTGGAGCATGTTGATGGCGGGGAACTATCGCTGTGTTCAGACCGAAGAAATGCGCCCGATCAAGGATGCGGTGCATACCGACCTAGAGGAATCCCGCAGCGTCTATACGTTCGTCACCGATCTATGCACCACACTCGGCGCGGATGCGGGTGCTATGGTGCCATTCGAGAAATACGCGAATGCGGCGCTATCGCTCGGCGGCCCCTCCTCCGCGGCACGCGCGCTGGCCGCAGGCGCGCCCAACATCGAACGGGTGGACAAACTAGTACAGATGGCATCGGCCCAGAAAGGCATGCAATCGGACTCGGTCGATCAAACCGTCGCGATGGTTGATACTTGGCTCGAAAAGAACCGCGCGAAGGCGGGTTAATCGGCTTGGCCAGCGGTCGCGGGATGTTAGGGAGAAACTCGCGCTAGTCCTCCCTTGACCCCACGGTCCGATAGCGCGAAAAGGCTGTTCAATTCAGCCTTTTGGGAAATCCAGCTATGACCGATATCACCATCACCCTGCCTGACGGAGCCACCAGAAGCTATCCGTCCGGAACAACAGGCGGAGAGGTCGCGGCGGATAT
>CAZJWF010000240.1:0-1403 GCA_964549375.1 uncultured Neomegalonema sp. | reverse complement strand
CACTACAAAGACAATAACGAGCCGTATAAAGTTGAGCTGATCGACGGCATCCCCGGCGACGAACCGCTGCGCATGTACTGGCACGGTTATTGGCAGGATTTATGTCGCGGGCCGCACCTCGCCCATACCGGCCAAGTCCCACAGGATTGCTTTAAACTGACCGGCGTGGCGGGCGCGTATTGGCGCGGCGACAGCAACAATAAGATGCTGCAACGCATCTACGGCGTGGCCTTTCGTACCAAGAAAGACCTCGACGCCTATCTACATCAACGCGCCGAAGCGGAAAAACGCGACCACCGTAAACTCGGCAAAGCGCTGGAGCTGTTCCACTTTCAGGACGAAGCCCCCGGCATGGTGTTCTGGCATCCGAATGGTTGGACCATCTATCGCGCGTTGGAAGATTATATGCGCAAACGTCTCACCGCCGCCGAGTATAAAGAAATCCGCACGCCGCAAGTGGTGGACCGTAAGCTGTGGGAAAAGTCCGGCCACTGGGACAAGTACCGCGAGAACATGTTCATTACCGAGATTGACGAAGAACATGCCAATGAAAAGCGCGTCAATGCTCTGAAGCCCATGAACTGTCCGTGTCACGTTCAGGTCTATAATCAGGGTTTGAAGTCCTATCGCGACCTGCCCCTGCGCCTTGCCGAGTTCGGATCATGTCACCGTTATGAGCCGTCGGGGTCGCTCTCCGGCCTGATGCGGGTGCGCGGGTTTGTGCAAGACGACGCGCATATTTTCTGTACCGAAGATCAGATCGAGTCCGAGACTGCGGCGTTTATCGAATTACTCTCCAGCATCTATAAAGACCTCGGGTTTGAGAAATTCGACATTAAATTCTCCACCCGCCCTGAAACCCGTGTGGGATCAGATGAAGTCTGGGATAAGGCGGAGGCCGCACTCGAAGCCGCCGTCAAACAAGTCACCGATGATTATGAAATCGACCCCGGTGAAGGCGCGTTCTACGGACCCAAACTCGACTTTAAGCTGACCGATGCGATTGGCCGTGAATGGCAATGTGGGACACTGCAAGCCGACTTTAACCTGCCGGAACGGCTGGAGGCGGAATACGTCACCGAGAACGGCGAGAAAGTGCGCCCGGTGATGATGCACCGCGCGATCCTTGGATCGTTCGAGCGTTTCATCGGTATCTTGATCGAGAACACCGGGGGTCGCTTCCCGCTCTGGCTCTCCCCGCGCCAAGTGGTCGTCACCACGATTGTCTCGGATGCGGACGAATATGCCGAAAGCGTCGTCAAGGCGCTACGCACCGTGGGCATCCGCGCCGAAGCCGATTTGCGCAACGAGAAGATCAACTACAAAGTCCGCGAACATTCAGGCCAAGCCGTGCCGTATATCTTGGCGGTAGGTCGGAAGGAAGTGGAAGAACACACTGTATC
>CAZJWF010000239.1:0-2900 GCA_964549375.1 uncultured Neomegalonema sp. | reverse complement strand
CGCGCGCAAGCGCACCGTGTCGAATAATTGCCAACAAGAGTAATCCGATCATCAACCCGTTTAATCCATGCCATAGGAAGTGCGTGCCTGTTGGAAAAGTCGGGCAAAGCGCCATATCTACCGATCTCGCGATCATCGAAATAATGAAAACACCCGACGCCGCCGCGATCCAACGTGCTGCTGGATGCTTTTTCAAATACAAAAGGATCGCCGAACCGAGGAGGAGGGCAAGCGCTGGTGCGTAGCCCTCGGACCCGTTCAACTGTTCTTTCGTTGCAAGCAGCAGCATGCCTTTTCGCGCCAGAAGTGCCAATCCAAATGCAATAATTGAGGCAGGTATGGCCAGGCTCCACCGTAATCCGAACAGGTAACGCGATGCTGCGAGCAGATATGCGAGGATAAAAGTCAGGATTGGGATGACGTCCGCGATGCTCGCCCATCTTTGGGCAAAAGTGTGGAACAGGAAAGATCCAATCCCGATGCAAAACGCGAGCGCGCAGAGCACCGCGATCCAACCGCCGAAAACGCCGCGGCGCTTTGCCTCCCGAACCCCGACCAGAGCAGCGATGACAAAAGCGATATTTGTGATGGCGTTAATCGGCTCTGCCCAGAACTCTGTGCCGACACGCTCGCAATATACGTCTATCGAGGCGGTTAAATCCATTGGTGGAACGATCCCGAGGGCAAACATTGGGTAGACGATGGGTTGCCTCAGCTGGATGTCAAAAAAATGATTGTCTGAAAAATGCTAGCTGGCTTCGCGCAGCGCTTCCGGTTCAACGACGTCGAGCATACGCCAGTACGGAAGAATAATTTGGCATTCGGTGCCCTCTCCTAAAGTGCTCTCCAAAGCCAACCGCCCCCCGTGGATTTGTGCGATTTTTTCACTGTAAGGAAGACCCAGACCCGTTCCACCATTTTGCCGCGCAAGTGCGCCTTCGACTTGCTCGAAGGGCTGCAATACCCGCTCAATGTCCTCCTTCGCAATCCCGACGCCTGTATCAGACACCGAGACGCTGACGTCGCCGCCATTTAGGACATCAAGCTTTATATCTATTCGCCCTTTGGCGTCGGTGAATTTGATCGCATTAGAGAGAAGATTAAGAACAGCTTGGCGGATCAATCGCTCATCACCCAGAATTTGCAGTACCTTGTCAAAGCCGATCATATTAACAGTGATATTTTTTTTATCAGCGGACGCGCGACACATTCTGACGCAACTCAGCACGGCGTCGGGAAGGTCCACAGTGGTCTCCGACAGTTGCAGTTTCCCCGCTTCGGCTTTAGCGATGTCGAGAATATCGTTAATAATCGACAGCAAATGTGTGCCGCTGTTGTGGATGTCGCTCGCATAATCGGCGTATTGCTTTTGGCCGATTGGGCCAAACATTTCCGATTTGATGATCTCGGAAAAACCGCATACTGCATTTAGCGGCGTTCGAAGTTCGTGGCTCATCGTCGCCAGAAATTCGCTTTTGGCTTTGTTGGCCACGCGCGCTTCAATTAATAACGCGCGACTTTTTTCGTTTTGGGCGCGAATGATGATGTCGCCGATGTAAGCGCGGCGCATGTAGAGTTCGTGGAGATAGCTGGTGAATAAGCCAACACCGACGGCCATTGCCAAGAAAAATGTGTTGCTGAGGTGAATCGCGAATGGGATCGGGTTAATATAAAGCACGACCGCTTGATACCCAAGCATCAGGAAGGCCGCGCAACTTGATGAGACGATGAATTTCAATCGGATCAGTGTCCCGCAGTACGCCGCGACCATTATAATTCCGGCGTAATACGTGCCGTTATAGGGGGAAGGTAGAATCGCAATCATCGCCAAAATGCCGATGCCTGATGACAGCATTGCGCAGAACAAGGCAGCCTGTGCGAATTCGTAAAAGCGTTTGTGAAACGTAAAGGCGAAGACGATCAGCAGGGTGGATACCACAAACCCAAACCGAAGTGCCAAAATGGCGTAGAGCGTAGGGCCGGAGAGTAAGTGGTAATCTAGTAGTCCGAAGAGTGCGTAACATGCTGCTCCAGCTCCTACATAGAGCCGAACATGGTTTATGGCGCTACTTAATGTTTCACGCTGATACCGGGTCTCGCTGGCTTTATCGCGAAAAACCAAGCGCAGGTAATCAAGCGCATAACGCTCTGCGATCGTGCCTTCCTGCTTTTGATTGTGGTCTCGCATCCATCGCCCATCAGTCTCGTACGCCGTTACAATATACGTAGGCAGTTGAGCGAAAATGAAGAGTCGAGATCAATTTGCAGAAAATCTGCAAGAATTTATGGATATATGAACGAAAGTAGATATTTTTTAGTTCGAGTCTTAATAAATTTAAGAAAATAATTTAATTTTCACTCGGTGGTTCTGGGGGTATTGGCATGACAAGAACGCCATCTTCTTTCAATTCTTTAACTTCTTCGGGAGTTGCATTTCCGCGGATTGGCTGATGTTCGATCTCTCCATTGTGCATTTGGCGGGCTTGGGTCGGGAATGCGGAGCCGACATCGTCCGTTTCAGCCATCACCTTTGAACGTAAAGCGCGCATTTGGTTAAAGACTTCTCGTGGCCCCAAATCGGATGCTTTAGATTTTTTAGGAATTCCCGGTGCCATAAGAGTTTTTTCGACCTGAGTCGAACCGCATTCAGGGCAAGCCACTTGCGCTGATGCGGCTTGTTCGTCGAACGCATCGCTGTCTTGGAACCAGCCCTCGAATTGATGGGTGTTCTCACATTGAAGCGTATACCGGATCATGAGCGTCCTTTCGACTGTATCGCGCATAAATAACGATGAATGCCGCAATCACAACGCCTGGACTGTGAATTTACCGTGACGCGCGTTGGGTTCGTCGATCGCGCGTTCTGCCGCGGAAAGAGATGCGCTCGTAAAGCGTAAAGT
>CAZJWF010000238.1:0-3103 GCA_964549375.1 uncultured Neomegalonema sp. | reverse complement strand
CAAGTCTGGCTGCGCCGCGCGTTCGAGCAATGGCCCAGCTATGCGTGGCTCAACCCCGTTCGCGAAGATCATTGGCGCTATACCCACTCGATCCAGATGATCCGCGAGCTATGCGAAGACCGCATGTTCCCACTGACATTGGCCGGAATCGAAGATGCGATGCGGACGCTGAGCCGGGGATAGGCGCCCGTGTTACTCTTCGCTATGCGCCCGGACCGCAGCGACGCGGCGCAGGCCGTTGCGCTCAACCACGCCGCTGATGATGCCCAGCACGCGAAAGCCGCCCTCCGTCTCGCGCAGGATTGGCGCGCCGGACCCGCCGAAGTTTGAGTCGCAGTCGGTGTAGAGCACCCGCCCGTCTTCCGCCCGAACGACACAGCCGCTCTCGATACTCGGTAGGTGCGGGCGATCTTTTGAATATGACACATGCGTCAGCGGCACGCTGAGGCGGACATTTCCTTGCGCGCGATCAATTGGGATCGGTGTGATCTTGGGATGCGTAATCGGGCGCTCCAAAACGATGAGCGCAATATCCGCCGCCAAGGACTTGGTCGCAGCGTATTTCGGATGTCGGCGGATATGCTTGCCGAGGCGATGCGCGAGGGGCTTGCCCTTCCACCACCCGGCCCCGAAGTGAATGCGATCGGGGGGGACGGGCTTGCCGGTTCTGGGGTAAAAAGTGCAATGCGCTGCCGTCATGACGATCTGGGCGGAGATCAGTGTCGCGGTGCAAAACCCTTTGCCGGAGAGATTCAGTCGCCCTACAGCGGTAAAGCGTCCGTCTGATGTGATGGTTCGATCATCGCTGCCGACAATTCCCGGATTGGGGTCCGTCGCTGAGGCAGACCCGCTCAACATCGCCAAGACAACCGCGAAGGAACCAGCGCGCTGTATCACGCCGCACTGGCCTTGATCGCTTTATTTAACGCCGCCAGAGTTCGCTTTCCAACGATCCCGTCTGCCTTGAGGTCGTTGTCGATTTGGAACCGCTGCACGGATTGTTCGGTGAGCGGCCCCCATAGGCCATCTACCGGCCCACACGGATAACCGAGTTTACACAACCAGTCCTGCAACGGCTTGACCGTCTTGCGGCTACGTTTGGAAACTTTCCCGAGCCGCGCCGGAACCGCACGCCCCAACATGGCCTCGCGGGCGAGTTCGGTGCGGCGGGTGCGGTCTTTGTAGCCATTCAACCCGCCATTGATCCCGCGTGTGACTTGCTTTTCCGCTCCGGCCATCGCGTGATCAATGAGCCGCGTGCCTTTGCGTTTTCGCTCGCACAGATACCAATGGGCGATGCGCCACGCGTGTTCGGGTTTGCGCGCCAGCTTGGGTCGGTTCACATAGTCATAGCCCAGCGCATCACTCGCCGCCTGAAAATTCGCGCGGCCCGTAAGGTGGATATATCCCGCGCCTTTATAGCGCCAGCCATCGCCCTTTCGGGTATTGCCCATGCGCCCGCCATAAACCTCATTGGCAAGCTTTTCAGGACTGCGCGCGTAGGGCTGTGCCTGCGAGGGCGTGAAATGTTTAGGCCAAACCTGAGCGATGCGCTTGGCGGAATAGTTTAGGTTTTCCTCGACCGCCGTGAACTCAAGGCTCTCATGCGCGAGTTGACCAAAGACAATCGCGGCGCACTCCACGTTGCAAAGGATCGTATCACCGAACTCGTCTTGCGCGATTTTCTTGAACGCCCGGATTGCGGATTTCGGCGCATTGGGAGCAGCCGCTTTGAGGCCCTTGAGGGCGGTTTTGAGATCAAGCATCTTGTCGCTCCAGTACTTCAAATCCATTCCGCCCCGGAAAGTCTGGCGCGAGCGTTCGCGCGTTCGGCATTTTCAGCCAGAGTCGCAAGAGCTTTCGCCGCGCCTCTAGACCGTCTGCATCTTCAAAGGCCGACCTCGAATGCAGTACCGCATAGTTATTGGCGAACTGCATATCACCCGGCTGCAACATCATATCGAGCCGCATATGCTCTGCTTGCGAAATCCGGTCGAACAGGTCGAGGGCCTCGCGTTCGACCGCGGTTAGCGGCTCGTCGCATTGCTCATGCCCCAGCTCGATATACTGGCGCAGATACCGGCAGCTCAGTTTGTTGTCGTAAAAGCTGAAGACAGGCGAGCGCCCGACGCCGTCCGTGCGAAGGTGCGCGTAGTGATAGGTGCGGTAATAAAGCCCGAGATATTCGGGGGCCTGTTCGAGAATTTCATTGTAGACCGCCGCCGCACTGACAAGGCTGCTAAGACCACCGCGCTGTGCCTTGCGAAGACACAACAGGCCCACCACGTCGGACGGATCAGTGTGATACGGGAGGTAGAGATTGGTTTGAAAAACGCGGGTGTTTTTGTCTTGTGGGTCGCCGACATTCATCACCGTGCCAAGCAAATCGCCTTGCGGGTTTTGACCGACTGGTGTGCCGAGATGCAGACCGATGCCGAAATAGATCGCACGCAGCTCGTCTTCGCTGTACCGCTCAACCGGCAAACCGCGCAGCAAAAAGAACCCGCGACCGTTTTCGAGTTCATTGGCGTAACGCACGAGATCATCGGAGAAAGGTCCAAGCGGAAAGCACGTTTTCGAAAATGACAAAGCGACCTTTGCAGCCACGTCCAATCCGCGCACCGCGAGGTCAATCGCATTAAGCGCCTGATCCGACAGGACATGCACCCAGCTGGCATTCCCCACAAAATCCGCCCCTACCCAAGCGGCAGGTGTTTCTATTTTTGAGGTGAGGATGGCTGTCATGGACATCAGTCTAAGCGACTATCGCAAAATCACGAAACACCAGATGAAGGCCAAGCGCGAGCATCAGTCAAAAATCCAACGCGCGAACAGAGTCTTTGCCGTAAACGGCTCTCAGCACAATGACGATCCAAACGGACATCGCGAGCGCTGTCAAATAGGCACCATAGGAAGCGATCCTATTCCAATGCTCAAAAGCTTCGGCGTAATCAATGCGCCACCCCGAGCCGAACTTGCTGGCCTACCTGCGGGCCTATTCATCGGTCTCCGAGGCCCGCGCATCTCTCGGTCGATACATCGGTTTCTACAACAGCCGTCGGCCCCATTCATCGCTTGGCGGGCAGACGCCCGATCAGGCTTA
>CAZJWF010000237.1:0-3140 GCA_964549375.1 uncultured Neomegalonema sp. | reverse complement strand
ATGAACCTCGATCGTTTCGACGTTTGATTGAACGAAAATGATCAAAGGGGCCTGCGTCGCTATGCTGGCCCCTTTTCACATGGTGAGTATGGCGGGGAGGCGCCTTCAAAAAAGCTGCCTTCCGCCACTTCGCCAAGGTACCCCCCTAAAACGGGTAGCGTCAACGAAACAGCCGCTGTTTGGCCAACGACTGTGCCACCAGTTTACAATCCTCGATTGTCCCGCGCATGGTCCAAATGTACTATAAATCCTCACGTCTCCGTGATTTTTACGACTTCTCCTCGACCACGCCGCCCGCTTTTTTCCAGCCACCAAAGCCACTGACGATATGGCTGACATTCTCCAGCCCCATATCCTGCGCGGTCTTGGCCGACAGTGCCGAGCGCCAGCCAGAGGCACAATAGAACACATATTTCTTGTCGCCCTGAAATTGCTCCTTGGCATAGGGACTTTCCGGGTCGATCCAAAATTCCAGCATCCCGCGCGTACAGCTAAACGCCCCCGGCACCATGCCTTCGCGCTGCAACTCGCGCGGGTCACGCAGATCGACGAACAGCACATCGTCATTCCCATGCAGCGCCATTGCCTCTTCAGGCGTTAGTGTTTCAACCTCTTCATTCGCCGCAGCGACCATGTCTTTTACGTGTTTCATCTCGGTTGTTCCTTGCTTCCCCGGATGTAAACCGAGGTCTTCTTATACTCGTTGTTATTCGAAGAAAGTCGCCTGTCTCAGCCCTTGCATTTCTGGATGGCCCGATCAAGTGGCGCAATGACTGTGGTGCGCCCCTAAATCTCTAATGCGACTGCGGTTCCTTCGCCGCCGCCGATGCACAGCGACGCGATACCGCGTTTGCCGCCTGATTTCTCCAGCGCGTGCAGCAGAGTGACGAGTATGCGCGCGCCCGATGCACCGATAGGATGCCCCAAGGCACAGGCCCCGCCATTCACGTTCAATCGTTCGCGGGGAATTCCGATCTCACGTTCAGCGGCCATTGGCACCACGGCAAAGGCTTCATTCACCTCCCACAGATCGACATCATCAACCGTCCAGCCCATCCGGTCCAAAACGCTTTGCATTGCGGGTACGGGCGCTGTGGTAAACCACCCCGGCTCTTGCGCGTGAGAGGTATGCGCGAGCAACCGACCGCGAATGGTCAGGCCCTTGGCCTGCGCCTCGCTTTCGCGCATCAACACCAAAGCCGCCGCCCCGTCTGAGATTGACGAAGCATTGGCAGGCGTCACCGTCCCATCTTTTTTGAAGGCCGGTTTGAGGGTCGGGATTTTATCGGGCCGCGCCTTACGCGGTTGCTCGTCATCTGTGATCGTGACCTCGCCCTTGCGCGTCTTGATCGTCACTGGCGCGACCTCGTCAGCAAAGCGACCTTCATCCTGCGCTTTCAACGCGCAATCGAGCGAGCGCAGCGCGTAGTCGTCTTGTTCTTCGCGGCTGAACTGATACTTCTCGGCGCAGTCTTCGGCAAAAGTACCCATTAGGCGTCCCTGATCGAACGCATCCTCCAACCCATCAAGGAACATGTGGTCAATGACTTGCCCATGCCCCAACCGCGCGCCGCCGCGCATTTTTGGGAGCAGGTAGGGCGCATTGGTCATCGACTCCATGCCGCCCGCCACAACCACCGATCCGTTTCCGGCGCGCAGTTGATCCATCGCGATCATCACGGTTTTCATCCCGGACCCGCACATCTTATTCAGCGTCGAGCACGGCACGCCCAGCGGCAATCCCGCCCCCAGTGCGGCTTGCCGCGCCGGGGCTTGGCCCTGACCCGCGGGCAAGACACAGCCCATCAGCACTTCGTCCACATCATCGGGCGCAACCCCCGCCTGTTCGACGGCGGCCCGGATCGCGCTGGCCCCCAATTCCGCGCAAGTCGCATCGGACAAATCACCCTGAAACCCGCCCATCGGCGTGCGGGCGGCGGATACGATGGCAATGGCGTCGGTCATGATGGCCCCCGGTATTGGCATTTCGCAAAACTCTGTGTGGATAACTAACTGTACTATCGGCGGAAAATCAAGGCGATTGACTTTAACGTAAGGACCGCAAACTGTGGCATCATCGACAAAAACCAAGAGGCCGCCATGTTTCACGCCAGCATGAACTTCGCATTGGGCGAAGAGATCGAAGCCCTGCGTGAGATGGTGCATAAATTCGCCCAAGAACGCATCGCACCAATGGCGGCGGACATCGACTCCTCCAACGATTTCCCATCCGAGCTGTGGCAAGAGATGGGCGCGCTTGGATTGCACGGGATCACCGTCGAAGAAGACTATGGCGGCGCGGGCATGGGCTATGTCGCGCATTGTGTTGCCGTTGAAGAAATCAGCCGCGCGTCCGCTTCGGTGGGCCTCAGCTACGGCGCGCACTCGAACCTCTGTGTGAATCAGATCCGGCGCAACGGCACGCCGGAGCAAAAAGCCAAATACCTGCCCAAGCTGATCTCTGGCGAACATGTCGGCTCGCTGGCCATGAGCGAGCCGGGCGCGGGGTCCGATGTCGTGTCGATGAAGCTGCACGCCGACAAACGCAACGACCGCTATATTCTCAACGGTAACAAGATGTGGATCACCAACGGCCCGGATGCCGAGACGCTGGTGGTCTATGCGAAGACTGATCCCGAAGCCGGACCGCGCGGCATGACCGCGTTTCTGATTGAGCGTGACATGGTAGGGTTTTCCACGGCGCAGAAGCTCGACAAGCTGGGGATGCGCGGTTCGAATACTTGCGAGCTGGTGTTTGAGGATTGCGAAGTTCCTTATGAGAATGTCCTCGGCGAAGAGGGGCGCGGCGTCAATGTGCTGATGTCCGGTCTCGATTACGAGCGGGTCGTGCTGTCCGGCGGGCCGGTCGGGATCATGGCCGCGTGCCTCGACGTGGTGATGCCGTATGTTCATGAGCGCGAACAGTTCGGCAAACCCATCGGCACGTTCCAACTGATGCAAGGCAAAGTCGCCGATATGTACGCGGCGATGAACTCCGCCCGCGCCTACACGTATGCTGTTGCGGCAGCCTGTGACCGAGGTGAAACCACGCGCCAAGACGCCGCAGGGTGTTTGCTCTATGCCTCAACCAAAGCCACCGAATGTGCGTTGGAGGCAATACAGGCCCTCGGCGGCAACGG
>CAZJWF010000236.1:0-3167 GCA_964549375.1 uncultured Neomegalonema sp. | reverse complement strand
TTCGTGCAATGCATCAAGCACGGCCTGACCTTGCGCGGTGTCGAAGCCGGACCGCCCCGCCGTCCGCTGCAACCGCTCAACAAAGACGAAAAGCGCGAACTCGCCGAAGTCATCCGTACCATGAACACGGCGCTTGCCGCCATCGAACGAGGGGAAACCGCATGAGCGATCTTCTGACCCGCGCCGAGTATCAGGCCATCGCCGATGATCTGAATTTCCCCCGCGCCGCGTTCATCGACGGCAAGTACAAAGCAGGCAAAGGCGCAAAGCTGAAAACCATCAACCCTGCGACCGGCAAACCGATCTGCGAGATTGCGGCCTGCAATGCCAAAGATGTGGACTTCGCTGTTAAGAAAGCTCGCGAGGCATTTGATCAAGGGCATTGGGCAAAGCTGCACCCGTCCGAACGCAAAGACATTCTGATCCGATTGTGCAAACTCATCACCCGCAATCGCCGCGAATTGGCGGTGATGGAAAGCCTCGACAGCGGTAAACCGATCCGCGATTGCGAAACCATCGACATTCCCGAAACAATCCACACGATCAAGTGGCACGCCGAAGCCGCTGATAAAATCTACGATCAAACGGCCCCTGCCGGAGACGATGCAGTGGCGATGATTGTGCGCGAGCCCGTCGGCGTAGTCGCGGCGGTTTTACCTTGGAATTTTCCACTGCTGATGCTGGCATGGAAAATCGGCCCAGCGCTCGCGGCAGGAAATTCGGTCATCGTCAAACCCGCTGAGCAAACATCACTGACGGCATTGCGCGTGGCGGAGCTTGCGGCAGAGGCGGGCATCCCGCGCGGTGTGTTGCAAGTCTTGCCGGGGGATGGGCCTTCGGTGGGCGAACCGCTCGGGATGCATGTCGATGTCGATGTGGTGTCCTTCACAGGTTCGACCGAAACCGGACGACGCTTCCTGCGGTATTCGGCGGACAGCAATCTCAAGAAAGTCGTTCTGGAATGCGGTGGTAAAAATCCGGCGATTGTTTTGGAAGATGCCGAAGACCTCGACCTTGTAGCTGAGCATATCGTCAACGCCGCGTTCTGGAATATGGGCGAGAACTGCTCGGCGTGTTCGAGGCTGATCGTACACAAAGCAATCAAAGACCCGTTGATGAAACGCATCCTCGCGCGTCTTCGCGATTGGAAAACCGGCGACCCTCTTGACCCTGCTAACCACCTCGGTGCGTTGATCGACAAAGACCACGCCAAGAAGGTCGCCAGCTATCTCAAACCCAAAGGTAAAAAGCCACTGGCGGGCGGAACGATCAAAGGTACGTTTGTGAAACCAACAATTTTCGACGGTGTTCCAGTTGGCAATAAACTGGCGCAGGAAGAAATTTTCGGGCCGGTCCTGTCGGTCATCGAAGTCGCCTCCGTCGAAGACGCGATCCTCACCGCGAACGATGTTCCCTATGGCCTGACCGCGAGCGTCTTCACCGCCAACGGCAAGCGCGCGATCCGAACCGCCCGCGCGATCAAGGCCGGGACGGTGACAATCAACTGTTACGGCGAGGGCGACATCTCGACCCCGTTTGGCGGCTATAAACAATCCGGCTTCGGAGGCCACGACAACGGCATCCACGCCCATGATCAATACACCGAACTCAAAACTATCTGGATTGATCTCAGTGATCCGGCGAGCGGGGATAATGTGGGATGAGTAAGCCTTTTTCAGATTCCACGTCACGTCCGCAGAATCGGGAGTCCATAGCTCCATTGATGGTTTTAGGTCATTGCCCGACTGGTTCGGGCAATCCAGAACCGCAAAGAGTAGTCCTCACCGCTCTGGATCACCGGGACAAGCGCGGCGACGACGCCTTCAAATTATTGAAGGCGATCCCATGACCGTCGAAGCTGAAGGCAAAACACGACGCGGCGGGCGTGGATCGCGGCGCGCGATGCGGGCCGATGTGCGCGAAGACATGCTGCCCACCCTCACGCGGGGTCTGCCGCTGACTGAACCTATGTCACCGGAGCAGGTCGAAAAAATCGATGCCGCTTCGATGGATATTCTCGAAAATGTCGGCGTGGTTTTCCGCGATGACGAAGCCATTCGCGATTGGAAGGCCGCTGGTGCAGATGTGTGCGACGAAGACCGTGTACATCTCGATCGAGGGCTGGTGCGCGAGCTTATCGCAAGCATCCCATCCGACATTACGCTCCACGCCCGTGACCCAAAAAAGACGGTGCAGCTTGGCGGTCCGAAGTCGATTTTTATCCCGATGACTGGCGCACCCTACCTGCGAGACTTGGAAGACAAGCGCCGCGCGCCGACACTCGACGATCTGGCGATGTTTCATAAGCTCTCGCATATGCTGCCTGCGCTACATTCTTCGGCGCACCACATTGTCGAGCCGATGGACCACGCGATCTCGCATCGCCATTTACGCATTACCTATTCGTCGATGAAGCACAGCGACAAGACGTTTATGGGGATGACCACCTCGCCCAAAAACGCTGAAGACGTGCTCGATATGAGTGAGGTTCTGTTCGGTAAGGAATACCTCGAAACGCATACCGTCGTCACCGGCAATTGCAACGGAAACTCACCGCTTGTTTGGGATGAGGTGATGCTCGGTGCGATGCGCGCGTTTAATCGCCGCAATCAGCCGGTCCTATGCAGTCCGTTCGTTTTGGGCGGCGCAAACACCCCGGCATCGACTGCGGCGGCGGTGGCGCAGCTTAATGCCGAAGCGCTGTCCGCGCTGGCTTACACGCAAGTCGTTCGCAAAGGCTGTCCGGCGATTTATGGTCATTACCTCTCGACCGTTTCAATGGCTTCCGGCGCGCCGATGGCCGGGACGCCAGAGATCAGCTTGATGAACTTTATGATAGGACAGATGGCGCGTTATTACGGTGTGCCGTGGCGGACATCGAACACACTCGGCGGCGCGAAGACCCTCGATGCTCAAGCTGGGTATGAAAGCGCGACAACCTTAATGGCTGTGTTGATGAGCGGCGCGAATTATATCTGGCATTCGGCAGGTTGGAACGAGGCCGGAATGCATTGCTCCGTTGCCAAGTTTATGCTCGACGCCGAACAATGCGCGATGGGCTATCGCATGGCGCAGGGCATCAACTGGGGCGACTTTGACGAGGCGCTATCCGCAGTTCCCGATGTTGGTCCCGGCGGCCATTACCTTGGTCATCCTCACACGCTGGA
>CAZJWF010000235.1:0-3173 GCA_964549375.1 uncultured Neomegalonema sp. | reverse complement strand
CTACCCCCGCAACCAAACTTCCGAAAGTAGACAGTTTTCGGTTGGTACCGCTGAATGGCGATGCCTTTTATTGTTGTTGCATCGGCTATCCTGTCGGGATCTCACCAATCTTCTTCGGTGTATGATAGCCGGCTTGGACAGCAGGGCGTGTTGCAATTCGTTGGTACCACGCCCGAACATTGGGATAATCGCTTAGCGAAATGCCGTGCCATTCGTATCGCGACGCCCACGGCCAGCACGCGATGTCGGCGATGGAGTACTCATCCGCGATATAATCGCGCCCTTCCAATCGTTTATTCAGCACGGTGTAGAGGCGGGCGGTTTCTTTGAGAAATCTTTCTTCAGCGAAGGCTGACTTGCCTTGATTATAGCGATGGTAGACATGGGTTTGACCCAACATCGGACCAAATCCGCCGACTTGCCACATTAGCCATTCGTTCACGCGCGCGCGCTTTATCGGGTCTGTTGGCAGAAATTGGCCGTGCTTTTCGGCGAGATAGGTGAGGATGGCACCTGACTCCATGAGCTTCAGCCCGCTGTGATGATCGACAATTGCAGGAATTTTGTTGTTCGGACTGATTTCCAAGAACGCCGGATCGAACTGTTCATCCTTACCGATATCAACCCCATGCGTCGTGTAGGGGGCGCCTAGCTCCTCCAGCATAATCGAGATTTTGCGGCCATTCGGGGTGGACCAGGTGTAAAAGTCGATCATTGTAGGCTCCGGCTTTGTCGGGTTATCGCGACGTGGATTTGTGCCGCGTGTTCAGGACAACATCGGGTATAAGGATGCGATCAGCAAGAGTGCCATCACGATATTGAATATTCGCAGGCGCTTGGGTGTCGTCAGAAAATGGCGCATCTGCTGTCCAACGAACATCCATGTACTGCAAGCGGGAAGGTTGATCGCACCGAAGATCATCGCGGTTGTGAGGATGGCGGCAACCCCTTGTGTTGGCGTGTAAACACTGATTGCAGTCAACGCCATTGCCCAGCCTTTCGGGTTGACCCATTGAAACGCGCAGGCTTGTAAAAAGCTAAAAGGTTTGCCACGGTCTTTCGTGTCGGCGGGCGGGGCGGCATTCGCGATCTTCCAGGCGAGGTAGAGCAAAAATCCGATGCTCAGCACTTTCAAGATTGTATAGATCGTCGGGAAAGCATCGAAAACTTTAATCAGGCCAATGCCAACCAACACAATCATGGCGGTGAACCCGATTCCAATCCCGAACCAGTGCGGCAAGGTGCGCCTCACCCCAAAATTCGCGCCTGATGCCATCAGCATCATGTTGTTCGGTCCTGGCGTGATCGAAGAAACAAAGCAAAAGACCAGGAAGGCAAGAAACGTATCATATGTCATGCGCGCAATATATCGCTATGTATCGTAGAGAATATTGCAAATATCGGTAATCTGAGGGTATTTTTGCAAAATATGACGGGTATGGATTCAAAAGACGACAGAATATTGCGTGAATTGGTTCGTGATGGGCGGATCAGCAATACCGAATTGGCTGACCGCATTGGCTTGTCACCCTCGGCTTGTCTGCGCCGCCTGCACGAGCTGGAACGCGGTGGTGTCATTCAGGGGTATAAGGCCGTTCTCAACCGCGATGCAATGGGTGCGGGATTTATCGCCTATATCGCTGTTGGTCTTTCCGATCATTCAAAGGCTGGGCAAAAAGCATTTGAAGCTGCAATCGCCAAAGCGCGTCAGGTTCGCGAATGTCACAACATTACGGGTCAGGTCGAATACCTTCTGCGTGTCGAAGTGGCGGATCTTGCCGCGTATAAGCATTTTCACACGGACGTCTTAGGTGTCTTGCCGCAAGTGAGTTCGATCACATCCTATATCGTGATGGGGTCGCCAAAGGATGAACGTGGATAGCTCCAAATCAAACACAATTTCGATTGTCCTTAGAGCCACAGCGGCCCTAGGGTAATCTGGAATATTTATAGGGACTCGGCAAGATGACTCAGGCTGATTGGACGGAACGCGCACAGCAGGTTTTACCCGCGGGCGGTTTTGGAAACTTTGATCATTCCATCCTGATCCGCGAGGGTAAGGGCAGCCGCGTTTGGGACGAAGACGGCAACGAATTTGTTGATTATCTCATTGGCTCTGGACCGATGTTGGTTGGGCATGGTCATGAGGAAGTCGTGGATGCCGTTCGAGATCAGATCGGCAAGGGCATGACGTTCTTTGCCAACAATGCTGCCGGTGTCGAACTGGCGGAGGAAATTTGCCGCGCGGTGCCGTGCGCCGAACAAGTGCGCTATACCGCGTCGGGCGGCGAGGCAGACATGTACGCGATGCGGCTGGCGCGCGCGTATACAGGCCGCACGAAGATCATGAAATTCGAAGGTGGCTATCATGGTATGAGTGCAGAGGCTCAGATGAGCCTCGCTCCAACTAGTCTTGTCAATTTTCCGGTCGCCGTGCCTGACTCGGCGGGTATCCCTGAAAGTGTTCGTGATGAGATGTTGGTCGCTCCATTCAACGATGTTGATTTCGCGCGCTCGTTAATTGCCGAGCACGGCCAAGACATCGCTTGTATTATTGTTGAGCCATTGCAGCGGGTGGTCCCGCCTGAACCCGGGTTCCTTGAAACCTTACGCGAAGAGGCGACCAAGAATGGAATCGTGCTGATCTTTGACGAGATCGTCACGGGATTTCGGTTCGCATACGGCGGCGCGCAAGAACTTTACGGCGTGACGCCGGACCTTTGCACCCTCGGCAAGATCATCGGCGGCGGATTTCCATTGGCGGCAACGGTTGGGAAGGCTGAAATCATGGCCCATTTCGACAAGGCAAAAGTAGGAGCCGAAGGGTTTTTGATGCAGCTTGGTACGCTCAGCGGGAATCCAGTTGCGTCGGTTGCGGGCCTCAAGACAATGGAAATTCTGCGCCGCCCCGGCAGCTATGAACGTCTGCGCCAGTCCGGTAAGACTCTACAGAAAGCGATCACCGACAGTCTGAGTAAGCGAGGCATAGCGCATCAGATTGTGGGCGACCCGACACTCTTCGACGTTGTCTTCACCGAGACACCTGTGCGGAACTATCGCGACTGGCTAACCGGAGACGCAGAGATCAATGGGCGCTTCAACACGGTATTGCGGGAGAAGGGGATTCTGAAATCGCCCACAAAAATGTACCCGTGTCTTGCATTGACGGATGA
>CAZJWF010000234.1:0-3185 GCA_964549375.1 uncultured Neomegalonema sp. | reverse complement strand
GACGATGATCCGCGTTTGATCCCCGGTGCGTTCCGTCATGCCCGTACTGATTTGGAAGTGCTGCTCCCGCAACTCGGCTCTAGGCCTGTCGTTGTTTATTGCCAGAAGGGCCGCAAGATGTCGCGCTGGTCGCAGAGAAATTTTCTGCAACACCGTTTGATGTTGAGGACGTGCAGTTCAGCCATCGCGGCGAGATGTGCAGCTTCGATACGTTTCTGGCCGAGTTTGATCTGGCGATCCCGGCTCTCGATACGGTGGCGAAAATTGTGCGCGGTGCCGATACCAATCGACATGACCTTGCATCAGAGGCGGCGGGCTTACTCGCATTTTCGGTTGGTTTATCGCGTATGTACCGCGATGATCTTGAACAGCTTGAGGCGGGAATGACGTTCTACGATGCACTATTTCGCTGGGCGCGTGACGCGCAAGACGAGGGGCATGACTGGCCGACGTCGAGGCGCTCGTGAGTCCGACATTCAATGACGCGTTGAAGGTCTGGTGTCGGATTGGCGTCTTGTCTTTCGGCGGACCCGCCGCGCAAATCGCCCTGATGCACCGCGAGGTGGTCGAGCAGCGCGGTTGGCTGACCGAGCAACAATTTCTCAATGCGCTGAGCTTTTGCATGTTGTTGCCCGGCCCCGAAGCCATGCAACTCGCGACCTATGCCGGGTGGCGCTTGCACGGCGTGCGTGGGGGATTGGCGGCGGGTTTGGCCTTTGTCCTGCCGGGCGCTCTCGTCGTTCTCGTGCTGTCTATGATTTACGCGGCTTTTGGGCAGGTGCCATTGGTAGAGGCGCTGTTTCTGGGGGTGAAAGCCGCCGTTCTGGTGATTGTCATCGAAGCGTTGCTCAAGATCGCTAAGCGGGCGCTGACCGGCGCAGATGCGTGGTGGATTGCTGGCGCGGCATTCGTCGGGATTTTCTTTCTCGCGCTGCCGTTTCCCCTGATCGTCTTGGCCGCAGGTCTGTTCGGATTTTGGCGTGCGGGGCGGGGCGCGCGAGAGGTCGCGCCTGCCATCGCGGTCTCATTGCGCGAAACTGCTGGCACTGTGGCGATATGGTTGGCGGTATGGGTTGTCCCACTCTTGGGCGTGGCGGCGGCGCTGGGACGGGATCACTTGCTTACGGCGCTGGGCTGGTTTTTCTCAAAGCTGGCCGTCGTGACCTTTGGCGGGGCTTATGCCGTGCTCGCCTATATGGGCCAAGATGTTGTCACTCGGTTTGGTTGGCTGGAGGCCGGTCAGATGATGGACGGCTTGGGGCTGGCCGAGACCACGCCGGGACCCCTGATTTTGGTGACAGAGTTTGTCGGGTTTACCGCCGCGCATAACGCTGCGGGGATCGGCGCGGGATTGGCGGGCGCGGCTGTGGCGTTGTGGGCAACCTTCGCGCCATGCTTTTTGTGGATTTTTGCCGCTGCGCCTTATGTGGAGTGGATCAACGCTCAGCCGCGCGTCCGCGCTGCATTATCGGCGATTACGGCGGCGGTCGTTGGCGTGATCGCCAACCTCGCGCTGTGGTTCGGGTTGCACGTCTTTTTCGCTGACGTCACCCGCTCTAGCATAGGCCCCCTAACGCTCTGGGTGCCCGATGTCACAACGCTCGATTGGCGCGTGGTGGTTCTGGCAGGTATCAGCGGGTGGCTGTTGTTGCGACGTCATTGGAACGTCCCGCTGGTACTGGCGGTCGCGGCGGGCTTGGCGTTGGTGTTGCGCGTCTCCGTTGGCGAATAACTCAAGCTCACCCCAGCAACCGTGCGTCCCAAGGATACTGCGTCAGGTTTTCAAAACCTTCTTCGGTAATCAAAACCTGATCTTCCAGCTTCACGCCCTCGTCGCCCCCGACCGTGCCGACATAGGCTTCGACGCACAGCATCATGCCGGGTTCGAGGTCGTAATCGTATTGGCCGTCCAGCCAGTCTTGCGGATAGCGGATGGATGGCCATTCATCGCACAGGCCGACACCGTGCATCTTTGAGCCATAGCGCAGTGGCACGAACTCGTCGGGGATGGGTCGTCCGGCAAAAGAGATTTCCCTGAACGATTTTCCAGGGGCAAGCGGGGCCATATTCTCGATGATCTGCGCGTGGGCTTCGCGGTAAAGCCGCTGTTGCTCGGCGGTTGCCTCTCCATCGCCGACCAGCCAGGTCCGCGATATATCGCAGCACTGACCGTAACACCCAATCAAATCGGTATCGAAGGCGAGCAACTCTCCGGCGCTCATCACGCGGGGGCCGCATTCCTGAAACCACGGGTTTGTGCGCGGGCCGGTGGCAAGGATGCGAGTCTCGATCCACTCGCCGCCGCGCTTGATGTTTTCGGCGTGAAGCACGGCCCACACGTCATTCTCGGTCATGCCCGGTTCCACCGCGCGCTCCATTGCCGCAACCGAGGCTTCGCAAGCGTACATGGCGCAGCGCATGGCGTTGATCTCATCCGAGCCTTTGACGGCGCGGGTTTTCTCGGTGCATTCCTCGCCGTCCATGATCTCGACCCCGAGGCCGCGCAGAGCATCGGCACCGTGCAGCATGATCTTATCGACGCCTAACCGCATGTTCCCGCCGCTGCGCTCGCTCAGCAGGTCGATGATCTGGCCGGCGAAGTTATGTGCGATTTTCTCGCCATGATCACCGGTGGCGAAATAGAACATGCTCGCCCCGCCGCGCGTTTCTTTGACCAGCGGATTATAGTCGGCAAGGAACGAGAGGCCCTTATACTCCCACAACACCATATGACCGTCCGCGCCCAAAAAGACGGCGCGGAAGGGGTTGTGAGTATTCCAGAGCTGCATATGCGTGGTGTCGGTCGCATACCGAATGTTGAGCGGATCGAACAACAGCAAGCCGCCCCATCCCCGCGCGTTAATCGCGGCGGTCAACTTCTCCCACCGAAAACGCCGCATCCGCTCTAGATTTGGCGCGGTCAATCCCGCCGCGTCCCATTCCGCAAAGGCGAGGGGTGTCGGGCCGATCTCGATCCGGTCATTATCATCCGGCGAGCCATCCGGTTTTTGGCCCGGCGTGATCTTGCGCGCGTCGGCGTAATGAGAAGGGCTATCCATAATGCGGCTCCTTTGCGTAAAACCTAACACCGAAAAGCGACCTGTCTTGCGGTTTTACGACGCGCCTGATGAGGCGCAATAGATTGGCATTGCTATCAAGAGTTGCTTGTTCAAGATGTTGGAAAA
>CAZJWF010000233.1:0-3192 GCA_964549375.1 uncultured Neomegalonema sp. | reverse complement strand
CGAGGGTCCAGTCCATGTGTGCGGGGCATCTCCGATTAAAAACAAAACATGAACAGCACGATGGAAACTGGACAGATTGTCAAGGAAAAATTCCGATAAGCGACCTAATGTCATCACCGTGCGGTCAACTTTAATGTTAATATTCAATTAATAAATTGGACAAATTGTAAGTAAAATTTGAAACCGCGCACAAATTTTTACCAAGTTTTTTTAAAAAAATTTACCGCGGCGTGTTTTATTGCTGTGATTCAATTAAGGAGTCTGGCATGTTATTTAAGGCACGTGCGCGTGTGGCTCTTCTTGTTTCAACACGCGATTCAAAACAGTCCATTATTCATAATTTCTTCAGTGACAAATTCGGCGGTATTGCGGTCATGGCCGGGTTTTTGATTACTCTCGGATTTTTGGGTGTTGCAACCGCCTATGAAATAACCAGCGCGGTTGCGGCGAAGCGAATACTCAACAGGTCTGCTGATGCTGCCGTGCTTGCGGGAACGCGTGCTGCTGTCCGCGCCTTTGAAGATGGCCACACGGATTGGGCTGGCGAAGGTCAACAAGTGGCAGAAAACTTTTGGAACAGCGCATCTGAGCGTATCACTGACGCTGACATTAGTTTTGCCAATTTTGAATTTACCCGTGACGCCCTAGCGATGACTGGTACGGTCGAATATTCAGCGAACCATTCGTCACTTTTCGCGAATTTCGTGCCACGTGCCGCCCGTATCGGTGACAAAGTGACGGCACAGATACAATTGAAGACGTATGTTGATCTCACGTTTCTCGTAGACGTCTCTGCCTCGATGGGAATTGGCGCGACGACGGCGGATCAGGATCTGATGTTCAGCAACAACGGCTGCGCCTTCGCCTGCCATATTCCCAAGACGGATGGTCAAAGAAACAAAACTCCTGACGCGGCAAGGATGGTCGGTGCGAAGTTGAGAATGGACGTTGTTCGCGAGGCGCTGATTGACTCAATCGAGTTACTGCGCGGTCGCGTCGGTCCAGATGAAGTGCAGGTTTCTGTCTATTCGTTCGACACAACGTATCAGGAGATTGTGGCTCCAACGACAGACCTCGATGCGGTTAAAACGGATATGGCTGATCTTGAGATGGTCAGCTATTCTCCGACGGGGCCGCAACGGATCGGATCAACCCTTGTCTCGAATGCTCTGGACGAATTGCATGGCACGCTACAGGCGCGCGGAAATCACGGAGACGGATTCGACCCGAGTCAGCGCAAATCGTATGTCGTTTTGATCGGCGATGGCCTGGAGAGTAGCGTCTGGCTAGAGCGGACGGGGACATTTCCCGATGGGGCGGATCAGTTCTCCGAGGGAGCGACGCTCCCCGATGGCTGGACGACACAATCCGATGCGCTGAATTACGGCGGTACTAAATTCTTACAATCGTTTGATTCTGGATCGTGTACTCCGCTGAAAAGGGATGGGCACACGCTTCTAGGGGCTCAAATCCTATACATCACGACACCGGATATGCGAACCACTGCCAGTCTGATTAATCAGGTCGATTACATCGAGAGCAAAGAAAACGATATTCATAGTGCGTTCTCGTCATGTGTAACCAGTCCCAGCTTCCACAACACCGCCAATACACCAGCGGAAATTTCGATCCTGTTCGATGGGGTTGTTGACGCTGTTCTGACGTCCAAGCTGCGCCTAACCAATTAATGAGCGTGCGCCCCGAGAGGGGCAGCGACATATCGAAAGGCACCGACGCTTAGGATGTCTTTCGATTTCGAACGAATCTGCACAGCTTGGGGCGGGCGAGCTGCGGATCGGAAAAGGACCAGGTTTCAAACCAAGCGGCACGAAATCTAGCTCTGGTGTGCGAAGAGTGCCTTGCGCGCTTACTCTGTCTGACGCTGTTAACGTCTTCCTGCGATCATCCGGTTGCACCGCTGAACGAGTCCCTATATACAGCGCGCTCGCGTTTAGGGGTTTAGCTCAGTTGGTAGAGCATCGGTCTCCAAAACCGAGGGTCGTGGGTTCGAGTCCCTCAGCCCCTGCCACGCGAGAGAAACGGTAGGACAGCATGGCCAAGACCAATCCGGCTCAGTTTATCCAGCAAGTGCGTGCCGAGACCGCAAAGGTCACATGGCCGACACGCAAGGAAACTGTCACGACGACCATTATGGTTCTCATCATGGCAACCCTAACGGCGATCTTCTTCCTGATCGTTGATAAGATCCTTGATGCGTTCATCAAAGTGGTTGTCGCTATCGGGGCTTAGTCCCTTCTAAATGCCGACAGTCAAACAGCTTTCTGAAACACGGGCCGTCATCGTTGGGGGCACGGCTGGGATTGGTCTGACTACCGCTCACAGGCTGCTTGAGGCCGATGTGCCGCAGATCGTGATTGCCGGGCGCAATCAGGATCGAGGGGAAAAAGCCGTTGCCTCGTTGGGTGAGCGCGCGACCTATATCCGCTGCGATGCCGCTGATCCTCTGCAAGCCGTTGAATTGGCGAACAAAGCTGCTGAGGTGATGGGCGGTATCGACCTGCTGCTCAGTTGCGGCGGCGGCGATCCGATGCCTTCTTTACTGCATAAAATCGCTCCCGAAGACCTGATGCCGACGATCAACGGTGTCCAAGCCCCGATTCTCCACCCCGCCCACGCGGTTTTGCCGCACATGACGCGGCAGGGTGGCGGCACGATCATCTGTATTGCTTCGGACGCTGGAAAGCTGGCGACTCCGGGCGAAAGCGCGATTGGCGCGGCGATGGCGTCGATTGCGATGTTTTGCCGGACAATGGCGGTCGAAGCCAAGCGCCACGGCATCCGCGTCAACTGTCTCACTCCGAGTATCGTGCAGGGCACGCCGCTCTACGACAAGCTGATGGCGCACGAATTCGCCGGTAAACTCTTCAGCAAGGCCGAAAAGATGGCTGCGCTTGGAGTTGTGACGCCGGACGACATCGCGCAAATGGTTGTTTTTCTGGCGAGTCCGGCTTCTGCCAAAACCACCGGCCAAACCATCTCGATCACAGGCGGTATCTCTGCGATCTGAGCGGTAAAATCGCTGGAATTGCTGCTTGATTTTTGCCCGCGATTCGGTAAAACCGCGCACCTGCTCTGAATTTTGACGGAAAGAGCCGCGAGAGGACGCTTCGCCCTCCACGCGGGGAGAACTGATGGCACATCGCTGGTACACGATCCACGCCTATTCCAACT
>CAZJWF010000232.1:0-3261 GCA_964549375.1 uncultured Neomegalonema sp. | reverse complement strand
AGATTGAATGGCCCCGACGGTAACAAGCATATCGCAGCCAGTCGCAAGTGCATCTCCAACCAGATATTCCAGCTTCCGTGTTTTATTTCCGCCCCCCTCCAACCCGCTCAGATCATCCCGCTTCATCCATAGACGCGGACCATTCAAGAGCGCCCCAAAATTCTTTAGTTCCTGAACAGGCGTTGGCAGTTGCGCCAACGAAAACCGAGACAGCGGTTTCATCCGATCAATCAAGTCTTCTGGGCGGAGCATTAAAAATTTCCCCGTTGGAAATCCAATCGGCACGCATGTAACCGTGAAACCGGAGCACTATACTCCCAGCGCAGCGTTTTGCCTGCGCTGGTTAAGTCCAGCAATAACCTTGAATAGACGGGCTTTTTGTCCCCGCTCAATCCACGAGATTCGACACCCGATCTCAGCGGAACCCTCACGTAGCAACGCGGTCCAAAATGGAGGGGTCTCCCAGACTAATCGCGATGATCATGGCCCCTTGCACCTCTGACTGAATACGCAAGGCCTCGGTTCGTTTATCGTCGACGCTCTCAGGCATCGCCGCCGCTAACCACACAAGGTTCTGTTCGAAAAAATCGGCAACCGCCTCTGACATTCCTTTAGGCAAACCAAAACTTTCCGCCGCCAGAATACCGCATAGACATTGTGCATCATCGTTACCCAGCGCCTCACGATATAACCCTCGAAAACGTTGTAGGGCGTCAGCCCAAGTCTTCTCTTTTGCACCCCCCAACCCCTCATGAAAGGCCTCCGCATACCGCGCAATCACCGCTTCGCCTAGATCTTCCTTATGCCGGAAATGATAGTGGATGCTTGCGGACTTGATGCCTAACTCATCGGCCAAATCCCGAAAGCTAACGGCGTGATAGCCGTGTTGTCGGATGAGCTTTTCGGCAAGGTCCAGAATTTTTGTTCGCGTGTCGGTCATATCGCTCACAATATTGCTAGCTACGGCTAGATAGGCTTGACGGTTCGTCATCACAAGATTATTCATCTACCTATCACTAGATAAAAAAATATCTATGAAAATTTCCGGCACCGCGGCATCTCAAAATCCCGCGCGCTAACATTGCCCTGGTGGAGATCGCCGTACCGAATGAGTGTACGACCTAAAAGACTGGTACAGCCTCGTTTCAGCGCGCCTTTCCATTGCTGCTTAAACCGAAAAGGAAATCAACATGGACCTCAACGCCGATTTTTCACAACGCGCCGCCGTTCATAGCGCGGATATTCCTTGGGTTGCCTCTCCGATGAAAGGGGTAGATCGCCGTATGCTTGACCGGGTCGGCGATGAGGTTGCGCGGGCAACGACCATCGTGCGCTATGCGCCGGGCAGTTCGTTTTCCCCGCACGTCCACACTGGCGGTGAAGAATTCCTCGTACTCGACGGCGTATTTCAGGATGAGCACGGCGATTTTCCGGCGGGAAGCTACATCCGTAATCCGCCCGAGTCGTCACACACACCGGGATCAGAACCGGGCTGTACGATCTTCGTAAAGCTCTGGCAATTCGATATGGCAGACCGGTCCCATGTCAGAGTGGACACGGGCAAAATGCGGTTTGTCCCGGAACGCGATAACGTTGAGGTCATGCCGCTGTTTTCCGATTCCCGCGAGGATGTCTCGTTGGAGCGGTGGGCCGCTAATTCGGAGATTACCATCGACGCGCCAGAGGGCATCGAGCTTTTGGTGTTGGAGGGAAATTTCACGGAATCTGCCGAAGAATTCAAAGCCGAGAGTTGGCTGCGCTTGCCCAAGGGCACGAAGACAACCGCCCGCACAGGTTCGAACGGCGCGCGTGTCTGGATCAAGCGCAATCACCTCGCCGAAACGCCTACCGCCCCGGCGGTTTAACCTCGGCAGGGTGACGCTCGCCCTGATTTGCCCCGCTTTCGCAATGTTGCTAAGGTTTCCTCGAAGCAACGACCGAGGGCCATGATGAGGTATTTTGCTGTCGCATTGACATTGCTTGCTGCAACCGCAGTTGCGTAGGCTGAATCCGATGATGATGGCGGCACCCTCAATCCCGAAAAATTATCGCTGCGCGCTTTTGTTGACCGAGCGCGTAGCGGCAAGGCCGATATCGTCACCTGTATGCAGGGCTATTTCGCTGTCAAAAGCGGACGGCATGATTGGGGAAACGATATTTTCGAAACCTGCTCAGAACAGGGATTTACCGGCGTTCTCCATTGGCGCAGCTATATGGCGCATAATGGATTGGGACGCCCTGAAAGTGCCGAGGAAGCCGCCGAATGGGACCGCAAAGCCGCCGAGACGGGCGATCCAATTGGACAGTTCAATTACGGTCTCAACCTGCTGCGCGGGCATGGCATGGCATGGCGTGGCGCGCGACCCGATCCGGGGGTGTCAATATGTGGATCGCGCGGCATCAGCGGGTCTCGACGTTGCGATTGAACTGCAAGACGCAGCCTATGATCCAGCGGCAGTGACACCGGATGCCGATGAATGGAAATATCAGAAGCGCCTGTTTTGATGCCACGCCTCTTTCAACGCCGTCTTTTGCTTACGTCCTTGACGTGCTGCCTTGTGCCGACGCACATTTTCGCGCGCAGCGCCGCCTCGCACCGCGAGTCGCATCCCCATCTTTTTCATCCTAAAAACGGCCTGCGGATTGAGCGTTACCGCGCGCCTGTCCCCGATGACGTGCCGGGCGGCACACGGATAACAGCGCAAAAGGTCAAAGCCCTTTTGGAAAAACCTGCGGCGCTCGTCGATGTGTTCGGGGCGGCAAGCTCTCGTTTTGACGAACTTGACGGGACATGGCTCGTCTCAAAACAACGCCAGTCGCTCCCCGGTGCGACATGGTTGCCAGAAGTTGGTCGCGGATCTTCTGGCGCCGAGATGCAGGCTTACTTTGCCGAAAACCTGAAACGGCTGACAGGCGGCGACAAAAACTGCCCGCTCATTCTTTTTTGTATTTCCGCTTGCTGGATGAGTTGGAACGCGGTGCAGCACGCGACGGCGCTGGGCTATACGCGCATCTATTGGTTTGCCGAAGGCACCGATGGCTGGCTTGACGAGGGATGGGACCTTGCCCCCGTTGATCCGATCCCCGTAAATGTCGACTGAAATGAACCGGATCACGCTTGTCACGGATCGCCGCGTAAGCTGATCCGCAAACGAGATATCAACGAAAATTCGAGTGATTTCACCCTGCCAGTTTCGACCACCCTTCGTGTGTGGACGCCTCTTGGAATGCAAGGGTTTTTGCAGGGTGGTTGGGGCGAGT
>CAZJWF010000231.1:0-3269 GCA_964549375.1 uncultured Neomegalonema sp. | reverse complement strand
TGCTTCGCGGTCTTGCCGGGCCTGTTATTCTCGCCGATGATTTCAATGCTGCCCCGTGGAGCCACGCGGTCGCGAAGGTGGCAGAGGCTTCGCGGACGAAGATGGTGCCGGGTATCCGAATGACCATCGACGTGAACGCGATTCCGTGGCTTCCCTCGGTGCCTATTCCGATTGACCATACACTTCTCTGTCTGATGAATTTTGTGCGACACCCGCGCGTGTCTTGCCGACGATTGGATCGGATCACTATCAGGTTCTTGTCGAAATCGGCCGAGCCGGTCGCGGCACGGATGACGAATGCGCCGCGCGCTCACACGATTGAGTTTTTCTACCCTTCCCGTGTTGCTGCATCAATCGCATGGCCCATATTGCAAGATGAAACGAGCGCCTTCCTGCTTGTTTGATTTCCATTTTTTAAGGAGCTGATCGCGATGATGAAATTCTATTTTTCCGGTGCACCGAACCCAATGAAAGTTGCTCTCTTTCTCGAAGAGGCTGGCATCGCGTATGAACCTATCCCTGTTGATACGCGGGCTGGAGATCAGCACAGGGCTGAATTTGTTGCCGTAAATCCAAATGCCAAAGTTCCGGTGATTGTCGATGGCGATGTCACGGTGTTCGATTCCAACGCAATTTTGCTTCACCTTGGAGAAAAGACCGGACAATTCATGCCCAATGGATCGGCGAAAGATCGCGCTGAATTGTTGTCATGGATGATGTTTGTGGGAACTGGTGTTGGACCGTATTCGGGCCAAGCCGTTCACTTCCAGCATATGGCTCCCGAAGATTTGGCTTACGCTAAAAAACGTTATGTCTTTGAGGCCAAGCGCCACTATGGAATTTTGAATGACCGTCTCGCGGATCAAAAATTCATGGTTGGTGATGCCTACACGATTGCCGATATGAACGTTTGGGGCTGGGCGCGGATGATGCCGATGGTACTCGGGGCGGAGGCTTGGGCTGATTTGCCGAACCTCAAACGTCTTGTGGACGAGATTGATGCGCGTCCGGCAGCGCAAAAGGCCGTTGCACTCAAAGATCAGTTTACGTGGAAGACGGAAATGGACGAAGAAGCGCTGAAAAACATGTTCAAGCACCTCTGAATTTTTCCAGGGGCGGCCAAAAGAAACCCCGGAGCATTCCTGTTCCGGGGTTTTTTTGTGTGCGGCGTGACCGGAGACCCGGCCATTTTGAAGACAGTTACGCGATTTGTTGTGGGCGCATGTCCGCTTTGTTGATGCCGGCAACCGAGACAGGTTTTTTCATCGCATCGCGGCGGAAAGGCTCGCCGAGTTCTTGGTTCAGAACACACTCGATGAAGGTCGTCTCGTTGTTTTCCATCTGACCTTTCACAGCCGCGCGCAGGGCTTCGGTCAGTGCTTCGGTCCCGCGAACCTGAACGCCCTTCAGGCCACAGCCCTCAGCGACCTTGGCATATTCAACACCGAGGTTCAGTTCTGTGCCGACGAAGTTATCGTCGAACCAAAGGGTCGTGTTGCGCTTTTCAGCACCCCATTGATAGTTGCGAAAGATGACCATCGTGATGGGCGGCCAGTCGTTGCGGCCACAAGCGGTCATCTCATTCATCGAGATGCCGAATGCACCGTCACCTGCGAAACCGATCACAGGCAAGTCGGGGCGACCAATCTTTGCACCGAGGATTGCTGGCAATCCATATCCGCAAGGACCGAACAGACCCGGTGACAGGTAACGGCGGCCTTCTGGGAAGGTTGGGTAGGCGTTGCCGATCGCGCAGTTATTGCCGATGTCAGAAGAGATGATCGCCTCTTCAGGCATCGCCGCCTGAATCGCACGCCATGCTTGGCGAGGCGACATACGATCTGGCTCACGCTCACGCGCACGCTCGTTCCAGGTCGTGCCAGGATCGTCGTCTTCGTGATCCATCGAGCTAAGCTCTTGTGCCCAGCGCGATTTGGTGTCGGAGATAAGATTTTTCCGATCTTCGCGGCCCGCATCGCCCGCTTTCGGGCCAAGCTGTTCAAGGATCTGCTCGGCAACCATTTTGGCATCGCCTTGGATACCAACGGCAACCTTCTTCGTCAGGCCGATACGGCTGGAGTTGATGTCGACTTGGATGATTTTGGCGTCTTTAGGCCAGTAATCAATCCCGTAGCCGGGAAGGGTTGAGAACGGGTTCAGCCGTGTGCCGAGGGCAAGAATGACATCGGCTTTGGCGACCAATTCCATCGCGGCTTTTGACCCGTTATAACCCAGCGGGCCAACCGACAGTGGGTGGTTGCCCGGGAAAGCGTCGTTGTGCTGATAGTTGCAGCAAACTGGCGCGGTTAGCTTTTCAGCCAAATTAGCCGAGGCTTCGATGGCGTTTCCGAGAACAACACCAGCACCGTTGAGCAGAACTGGAAATTTCGCTTCGGAGAGCAGCTTGGCGGCTTCGGCGATGGCGTTCTTGCCGCCGGAGGGGCGCTCGAAACGCACGATCTGCGGTAGCTCGATGTCGATGACTTGCGTCCAGTAGTCGCGTGGAATGTTGATCTGAGCCGGGGCAGAGCCGCGCCAAGCCATTTCGATTACACGGTTCAGGACTTCAGCCATACGCGATGGGTCGCGCACTTCTTCTTGGTAACAGACCATGTCTTCGAACAGTTTCATTTGTTCGATTTCTTGGAAACCGCCCTGACCGATGGTTTTGTTCGCCGCTTGAGGAGTCACCAGCAGCATGGGCGTGTGATTCCAGTACGCCGTTTTGATTGGTGTCACAAAGTTGGTGATGCCCGGGCCGTTTTGAGCAACAGCCATGCTCATCTTACCCGTCGCGCGGGTGTACCCGTCCGCGATCATGCCGCCTGATGTTTCGTGGGCGCAATCCCAAAACGTAATGCCAGCCTGCGGAAATAGATCAGAAATCGGCATCATTGCGGAGCCGATGATGCCAAAAGCGTGCTCGATGCCATGCATCTGCAAGACCTTCACGAAGGCCTCTTCAGTCGTCATCTTCATGTTGGTCCCTCTTTCGATAATTCCCAAAAAATGAGATCAGAAGTTTCATAATTTGAACGGCAAGGAAAAGCCAGTGAGATTTTCACCTTACACTGTGGTCAGGGGTCGCGCCCACTAATCCTCGCTTTCGAGCGGTAAAATGGGGAAAATTTGACATTTAGCTAGGGCCAATAAGTGAGCGTTATGGTGCCAGTCCTTCGGGTTGCTGTCTCATTCGGCTTTTCGCCGGGAAAGTGATCGGTTCCAGCGACCGTCAAAAGTCAACATTTGCCGAAATAACGCTTATATCC
>CAZJWF010000230.1:0-3276 GCA_964549375.1 uncultured Neomegalonema sp. | reverse complement strand
CCGCGCCCTTTATGGGGCGGAAAACGAACTTCGTGAATTATGCCGTTCAGCGCCTCGATCATCGGTTTATGTCGAGCGTCTGGTAGGATGGGATACCAGACCATCACTACTGCCTCTGGCCATTTCGTCATCAGGGGTTTTGCGAACTCAACCACCATTCGGTATTCGGCCTTCACCTCATAACTGGGATCGACGAGTACCAATCCCCGGCGCGGTTCGGGCGGTGACAGGGCCAGCACCCCTTCGTATCCGTCACGGCGATGTACTTCGGCGTCAATCGCCTCCGCCAGTGCCGCATGTTCTGCGGGGTGCAGCTCCATAAGGACACAGCGATCTTGGTCGCGCAGCAGTGCTTGCGCCACCAAAGGCGAGCCGGGATAGCTGTCGGGGCCAAAATGCGCTCGCACACGGTCAAGCGCCATCCAATACGGGTGATCGTCACGCTGCGCCTTGCCAATGCCTGCACGCCACTCGCCGGTTTTCATCGCTTGAGCGTCGGTCAGGTCATAAATCCCGCGTCCCGCATGGGTCTCCATATACGTGATGGGACGCGCTTTGCGGGTCAGCAAAGACAGCACCCCTGCCAGCGCGCGATGCTTGTGCACATCCGCTGGACCCCCCGCGTGAAAACCATGTTGGTAAGACAGCATCCGCGCTCCATACTATGCTGTATGAGTAATACAAGGCCTGACCAGTGAAAGCCTTCGCCGATCTGCTCGAAGCGCTGATCCTGACGCCCTCGCGCAATGCAAAGCTGGCTTTGCTAACCGAGTATTTCCGCCGCACGCCAGATCCGGATCGCGGCTGGGCCTTGGCCTGTCTTGCCGGAACGTTAGAGTTACGCAATGCCACCGCATCCGGCCTGCGGAGCGTCGTCGAGGAACGCGCGGACCCGACTCTCTTCCGTCTGTCTTACGATTACGTCGGCGACCTCGCCGAGACCATCGCCCTGATCTGGCCCGGCGGAGAAAGCCGCCTTGTGCGCCTCGCCGACGTAGTGGAGACCCTGCAAGGTTCGACGCGGCAGCAAGCGGGCAAACATATCGAAGGCTGGCTGGATTGCCTTGAAGCCTCCGAACGGTTGGCATTGATCAAGCTTGCAACGGGCGGCTTGCGCGTTGGCGTGTCTGAGCGTCTGGCCAAGACCGCCCTCGCCGCGATGAATGACAATGCTGAGGCGACGCTCTCCCAAATCGAAGAAATCTGGCACGGATTAGAACCGCCTTATATTTCTCTCTTTGCGTGGCTCGATGGCAGCGCGCCGATGCCTCAAGTCGATCTGCGCCTTGCCTTCCGCCCTGTGATGCTCGCGCATCCTTTGGATAGCGGGCTTTATTCCGCCGATGAGCGCAAGGCCGGATTGCATGAAGAGGACGGGTTCGCCGAGTGGTCGCTGCAACGGCTGGACGCAAAACTTCATCCTGCCGAGCACAGCGCAGAATGGAAATGGGATGGCATTCGTGTGCAGGCCATTTCGCTCGATGGAGAGCGGCGGCTCTATACACGCATGGGCGAAGACATTGGCCATTCGTTTCCGGATGTGCTCGCGGCCATGAATTTCGAAGGCGTTACCGATGGCGAGCTGCTCGTCGCGCGGGCTGATACAAACGGGCCAGTGATTGCGCCCTTTGCCGATTTACAAAAACGCTTGGGCCGCAAATCTCCGGGGGCCAAAACCTTGCGCGAGAACCCAGCGCATATCCGGCTCTATGATTTGCTGCACGATGGAGATGAAGACATTCGCCCGCTCAGTTTTGCCGAACGTCGCGCGCGACTGGATGCTTGGTTCGCGGCGCAGCCCATTCTTGGCGGAGTCGATCTTTCGCCGATTGTACCGTTCGAGACATGGGAAGAGCTGGCGGCGATCCGGGCAACGTCGCGGGACACTGGCCAAGAAGGGTTGATGCTGAAGCGGCTCGATTCCGCATATGTCGGCGGTCGCCCGACGGGGCCGTGGTGGAAGTGGAAGCGCGATCCGCTTTCCGCCGATTGTGTGGTCATGTATGCTCAGCGCGGACACGGGCGGCGCTCGTCATACTATTCGGATTTCACCTTCGGGTGTTGGCGAGAGGGGCCGGAGAGCACAGAGCTTACGCCAGTCGGCAAAGCCTATTCCGGGTTCACCGATGCCGAATTAAGCCGCCTCGATAAATGGGTGCGCGACAATACGACCGAGCGCTTCGGCCCCGTGCGCGCTGTGAAACGCGGGCTGGTTTTTGAGGTCAGCTTCGACGCGGTGCAACGCTCGACCCGCCACAAAAGCGGTATCGCCATGCGCTTTCCGAGAATTAAACGCATTCGTTGGGACAAACCCGTGCATGAAGCGGACAAACTATCCGCTTTAGAAGCGATGATTGAGAATGCGGGCTAAGCCCATACGGATGGGATCGGACAGATTGAGGTGGCTTGAGAACAAACAGTCATTTTTATCGCTGCCCCGCATGTGATGCGGGGTCTTCGTTCTGGTTCACGTGAGAAGACCTCATGTCTGCTGGACGCACCGGACATTGCTCAACACGTGTAGTTCATGCCGAGCCGCCCGCCGTCGACATAGATCGTCTCGCCGGTGATGTAGCTCGCCTTGTCACTGGCCAAAAATGCGACGACATCGCCGATCTCTTTGGCTGATCCAATGCGTTGCAGCGGCGTGCGTGACATCACCATTTTCATGGCGTCCGGGTTCGCGTTCACGCCCGCCAGCATCGCAGTATCAATCGAGCCGGGACCGACCGCATTCACACGAATGCCATGCGGGGCAAGCGCGAGAGAACTGGCCTTGGTCAACTGGTTCACACCGCCCTTCGAGGCGCAATAGGCCGGGATCGAGGGGATGGCGACTTGAGCATTGATCGAAGACATATTGACAATCGCGCCCTTGATGTCCTTGGCGACCATCATCTTGGCGGCGCGTTGCAAGGCGACGAAAACACCGATCAGATTGATATCGATCACGCGCTGAAAATCCTCCAGCGAAGTTTCCAGAAAATCCCCCGGCATCGCGACACCGGCATTGTTCACCAAGACCGAAACAGGGCCGATATCGGCTTCGATTTTGTCGAACATCGCATTGACCGCCGCCGCGTCGCCCATGTCACAGGCAAGACCCACCGTGCCATTCCCCATCTTCGCCGCCGCTGCCTCGACGCCGTCGGCATTGATATCGGCGAGCACAATGCGGTGGCCGAGTTCGGCAATCGCTTCGGCACAGGCATAGCCAATGCCCTGCGCGCCGCCAGTGATCAGGGCGATGGGTTGATCCGTCATTTGGGGTCTCCG
>CAZJWF010000229.1:0-3285 GCA_964549375.1 uncultured Neomegalonema sp. | reverse complement strand
TTCCCCTCTGTCGTGATGTCGTTGAGGAACACTGTCCGGCAATCAAGTTAAGGAAGTTTTTCGTGCGTAAGAAAACACTCGATTTTATTCTAAACAAGAAATGAAGTAATTCGTACAGCCTATACTTGCCAGTATTTAAGTCGCTGATACGCCACTAAATTTCTCCTCCCACATATCTCGTTCACCATCATCGATTTTTTTGAAAAGATTTTCCGGCACTGCAAAAGAATGACCTGCGGGCAGGGCTTTCAGAGCATCTTCCACGCGAACAGGCCACGGAATCTCCCATCCCAATGCCTCTTTGATCGCATCTGATGCGTCTGGAATAAATGGTTCGGAAACCGTTGCATAAAGCCCCATCAGGTTCAGTGCCGTCCGCGTCACCATCGCGGCTTGATCGGGGTTGGTTTTGAAGGCTGCCCAGGGTGCTGCGCGTTGTAGGTACTCATTTCCGGCGACCCAAACCCCGCGCAATTCCGCCGCCGCTTTTCGGATTTCAATCGCTTCCATAGCCGCGCCATAGGCCGCAAGCCGTGTATCAAGCTCGGCGATCAAGGCGGCTTCTTCCTCGCCCGGTGTGCCGCCTGACGGAACCTCTTCGCCAAATTTCGAGCGGCAGAATTTCGTCACGCGGCTGACGAAGTTGCCCAGCACGTCGTTGAGGTCTTTGTTGCATCCACTTTGGAATGCGGCCCATGAGAAGTCCGAGTCACTCGATTCTGGGGCGTTCGACAACAGCCACCAGCGCCAATAATCGCTCGGCAGCAACTCAAGCGCCTGGTCCATAAAGATGCCGCGCTGGGAGGAGGTCGAGAATTTCCCGCCCTCATAGGTCAGCCAGTTGAAGGCTTTGAGATGATCGACCAGCTTCCACGGCTCGCCCGACCCCATGATGGTGGTGGGAAAAGACAGCGTGTGAAACGGTACATTGTCCTTGGCCATGAACTGCACGTATTTGACGTCATCCGCGCCTTCGTCTTCGCGCCACCAGCGTCGCCAATCGGCTTCACCTTTGCCGTTGGCATCGGCCCATTCCGCTGTCCCCGCGATATACTCGATCGGCGCGTCGAACCAAACGTAGAAGACTTTGCCTTCCATGCCGGGCCATTCTTCCTCGCCCTTTTTGACTGGGATGCCCCAATCAAGATCACGGGTGATGCCTCTGTCTTGAAGGCCGTCCCCATCATCGAGCCACTTCTTTGCGATTGAGGTAGTCAACACGGGCCAATCGGTTTTCGAATTGATCCAGTCGCGCAGTTTATCGCGCAGCTTGGATTGGCGTAGGTACAGGTGCTTGGTCTCACGGACCTCCAGATCAGTCGAGCCAGAGATCGCCGAGCGCGGTTCGATCAGATCGGTCGGGTCCAATTGCTTGGTGCAGCTTTCACACTGATCACCGCGCGCATTCGTGTTTCCGCATGCCGGGCAAGTGCCTTCGATATAGCGGTCAGGCAGATAGCGGCCATCGGCATTCGAATAGACCTGCTTTTCCAGCACCTCTTCAATCAGGCCTGCCTCGGCCAGCCGTCCGGCAAAATGTTGGGTCAGCTTGTGATTACGTGGCCCTGACGAGCGACCGAAATGATCGAAGGCCAGCCGAAAACCATCGCCGAGGGTTTTCTGAACCTCATACATCTGCGCGCAAAATTGATCGACGGGTTGTCCAGCCTTCGCAGCGGCGAGTTCGGCGGGGGTACCATGCTCATCGGTCGCACAAATATGCATCACCTCATGACCGCGCAGCCGCATGTACCGCGCATAAGCATCTGAGGGCAGCAAAGAGCCGACCAGATTGCCAAGATGCTTGACCCCATTGATGTAGGGCAGGGCAGAGGTGATGAGGATACGTTCCATGTCGAGTGCTCCAACGTCGGGCCTCAACACCTATTCAAAGCGGACGCGGGATACAAGCAGCGCGCGGTCGCGCCGGACGATGTACATCCCTGAATCGCCCCATTGTGCCCCCATCGCGGCCATAGCGCCCGTGTCTTTGCCGCCGCAGCGAGAGGGGTGGAAAATGGATAAAACGACCCGGTGGGGGCCGCAGACACGGCGCAGGCTGCTCCGAACCTTGATGATCTGGGGCGCGATGATCGTGGTGGGTGGCCTGCTCGCTAATTTGATGGGTCCAGTCGGCTGGCGCGCTTTTGGCCTTAGCCTTGTTGGTCCGGGGCTTGGTTTTCTGGCAGACGGTGTAGGTGCTGGTTCGCTGACGCTCGTGGCGTTCAGTTTCACTCTCTTCGTCGTCAGTATCCTGGTGTGGTTTGCAACCGGCATGGTAATCGCGCCGCCGTTGATCTGGCTGGGCCTTGCGGTCGTTTCGGGTGTCAGGGCCGAGGGGGCTATTGATGGCACCGTGGTCGCGGTCCTCCCGCTCACCGCCGGGGTTATCGCGTTGGGTCTTTTGGCTGTTGTCCTCCGTAACCAGACCGAGCAAACCCTAATCGACTTGGCACCTCGCACTCGCGACTTTCTTCAGCCTCTAACGGTCGCTGACGCAGAAGATCTCGAACGCCTCCGATTTATATATGATCGTGCCTTGCAGCCTGTTGAAGAGTTTGAAGGCTTTCAGTGGGTCGATCAGTTCCAGCCTGCGGCGATCCGGTATCAACTGAATTTTGCAGGTTATGCGCTGGCACTCACGCAAGCCCGCATGCCTGCCTTTCGCGGATACCTGCACGAGTCTCAACGTCGCTTGATTGACAAGCAAAGGGATGGGCGGGTGTGGCGATATTGGCGGCTGGAGGAGGCTTGGGGCAATCTGCGCCTGAACTCCGATCCGGTGATCAATGACAACATCATGTATTCTGGGTTTGTCGGCGCTCAAATTGGATTGTTTCAAGCCGCCACCGGCGACCGACATTTCAGCGAAGTAGGAGCCTTTTCGCTTCGCACCCCGCGTGGCGAGACCTTCGCCCATGATTTTACCACGATGACGGATGCGCTCATGCGTGGCTGGCGGAGCGGACCTTATGGATTGATGCCTTGCGAGCCGAACTGGGTCTATCCGATGTGCAACGCCATCGGGGCGGCTGCTGTCATTGCTCGCGATTGCCAGAACGATGGAGCGCACTGGTCCACTATCAAGGCTATTTTGGAACAAGGGCTTGAGACCGAGCTGACCACTCCGTCGGGTCGCTTCGTCGCATTTCGTTCGACCTTGACCGGCCTCGCCCCGCCAGCAATCGGCGGAGTTGCCGCCGATGCGACCCCAGCGCTGTTCTATAATGCTAGCTTTCCAGTTGTTGCCGAACGGGTTTGGAATATGGCGAGGGCGGACATGCT
>CAZJWF010000228.1:0-3322 GCA_964549375.1 uncultured Neomegalonema sp. | reverse complement strand
GTTTAGTAGCGCTAGTGAAACGCTTGGGCGGCAGAGCGCAGGGCATCGGCGAGGGCGTCACTTTGAGGCTGAAGGCGCGCATTTGCGTTCATGGGAAACGTGACCAAACTAATTTCCCAGAGGTCAATTTCGGTCAGGTGACGGTGCGGGCCTCGGCGGTCGGATTTGATTGCACGGTAGCCGATCGACAGGCCGTCGAGCACTCCTGCCTCCAGCAACGCAGCGGCTTCGGCTCCGCGTTGGATGTCGGTCAGCAGCCGGCCTTTGACTCGCAGGCCGCGCGCATCCTCGGTGATGCTATCCCAGAAGCCAATCGGCTGTGCAGGATCATGCTGCCAGAGCAGTTTGACCGATGTCGCGCGGCGCGCGAGGGTCGCGGAGAAAGCGCCAGGGGCAATGACGTCGCCGCCGCGATCTGGGTCGCCAAAAATCGCGGCATACCCTTCGATGATGCCCGTGGACGCGATGTCAGAAACGGTGATCGGGGCGAACTTGGTTTCGAGGGTGGGATGTGTGAGCATAGGGTTCTCGTGTTGGAGGGGTGAGTGAAGAAAAAACGAAAGAGCCGCGCCAACGGAGAGTTCTCCGATATCGCCGTGCGGTTCATTGCGATGGGAGTGGTGCTGGCCATCACCGCCGTTGGGATTTTGTTTTCAACCCTTCACAATGTGACGATTTTCATCGTGATCTTGGCGGCGGTTATGTTGCTCGTTCTGTTCTTCGGAACAGAGAAGCAAGTACGGCCCATTCTGTTTGTGTTCAGACCACTGATCTGGATCATCCAACTCGTCGTCGGGATTTTCGATTAGTCTTGTTGGTTCAGCAAAGCGTGCGCCGCATCAGCGGTGACGTCGCCGTTTGCGGCCATTGCTTGCGCCACGCGATCTACATCTGTGCCTGTTGCCCCCGCCGCGATGGCGAGGTTGCGGGCGTGGAGAGCCATGTGGCCGCGCTGGATGCCCTCGGTCGAGAGCGCGCGCAGCGCCGCCATGTTCTGCGCCAGACCGACAGCGACGATAATGCCCGCCAGTTCTGAGGCACTGCTCACGTTCATCAGCTTCAGGGCGGCTTGTGCGGCGGGGTGGGTTTTTGTGGCTCCGCCGACGAGACCAACAGCCATCGGCAGCGTGATCTCTCCACAGAGTACCCCGCCGTCGATGGACCATTTGGTGAGCGAGCGATAGCGACCAGTTTGCGCGGCATAGGCATGAGCGCCCGCCTCTATCGCACGCCAGTCATTTCCGGTCGCCAACACCACGGGGTCAATGCCGTTCATGATGCCTTTGTTATGGGTCGCCGCCCGATAGGGATCGACATCGGCAAAAGCGAAGGCCTCAACGATGCCTTGAGCGACACGCGCGCCGGTGAAGTCTTTCGTGGCCAGTGTTTCAAACGAGAGGCGCACGCGCGCAGTGGCGAGGCGACGGTCCGCGAGGTTAGAGAGGATACGCAGACGGACCTCTCCGCCCGTGATCTGTGCGATCAAAGGTGCGACAGCTTCGGCCATTGTGTTTACCGCATTCGCACCCATCGCGTCACGGACATCGACGAGTAAGTGCAGCACGAGCATGGGTCCAATTGCCGTTTCTGGAAAACCGTGAACCTCGATGCCTTGGCAGCCGCCGCCCAGTGAAACCAGCGTCGCATCGCAGGCATTGGCCGCCGCGACAATTTTCACCTCCGCCGCAAGCAACTCCGCTTTGGCGGTCTCCAAATCTTCAACATGAAGCAGCTGGATCTGACCGCGCATCACCGGGGCCGTCGTCTCAGCGGTAAAGCCGCCGCTATCACGGGCGAGCTTTGCCATGAAGGATGCGGCGGCAACAACCGATGGCTCCTCGACCGCCATCGGGATTAGAACCTCGCGCCCGTTGACGATAAAGTTCGTAGCGATGCCTAGCGGAAGCTCAAATATGCCCGTCACATTTTCGATCATGCCATCGGCGAGCACCATCGTCAGTGCAGACGCCTCGCCTAGCGCCGCGAGTGCACCTTGACCGAGACCCCGCACCTGTTCCACCGCCGCCAAACGCTGCGCCGGGGTCATGCTCCGCATTCCGTCAATTTTCATCGGGCTGCTCCGTTTTTCTTTCGCACCTATTCTATCATCGAAAAGCTGTCACGGCGCGCTCTCTTCTTCGGTGGTGATCTGCACCCCGCCGCCGAATTTCGGGGAGAGCCAATGACTGAGCGCGCTGAGGGTTTTCGTCACCAATGGGCGGATGGTTTGCGATTGGAATGCACGGTTGGCTTCGGCATAGTTGGCATGGGTGTTGTCACCGGGCAGGCCGAGGACCAAAGGTGGGACGCCAAAGGCGAGTGCGATTTCGCGGGCGGCAGCGTCTTTGCCTTTCATGAACTCCATATCCGACGGGGAAAATCCCATCGGCTTCCAATCCAACCCTCCCTCCAGCAACATAGGACGGCCTGCGTTGATGGCGCCTTGGTGTTGGGATTCGAGTTGGTCTTTGATGCGCTCATATTGTTCCGTCGCCATGCCGCCCGCATCGGGATTGTTATAGACAACCGCGCCCGAAGGTCGAGCCGCGTTATCTAGCAGGGCTTTGTTCCAGCGGCTCGCCGCGTTGTGAACATCAACGGGGATCGCAGCGGACTCAAGCGGGCTGAGGCCGTAATGATCGTCAAGCGGATGGAAGGTCTTGAGGTGCAAGATCGGGGCGCTGTCTTCGGTTTGGGCGAAACGGATGGATTTGTGGCCAACGCGATACTCAAAGCCTTCTGGCCAGCCCTCCATACCGGGGATCACACGCATCCGGTCGGGACGCAACACGTAAAGTTCTCGCGGGGCAGCGTCGGTGGCGGACGGAACCGCTTCGAGATAGGCGTTGCCCGCGATTTGGAGGTGGCCATAGAGGGATTCCATTAACGCACAGCAGTCTTGAGCCGGATTGGGCCGTTGCAACAGCGCAAGTACGGGATAGTCGGTTTGCGGGCGGCCTTCTTCTGTCACAACAAGCTTCGTCGCAGCAGCCGTCTCGGCAATCAGACGGACGCAGCGGTGCGCGATGGCGTTGGTGACATAGGATTGCCGCGTCAAGCTGGCGATGTCGCGCGGGGTCCAAACCGGACGGCCTGTGCCGTGAAACGCAGCAATAGCGCCAGTGGCCGAAGCTTTAGCGCGTGGAGGACGGCGGAGGAAAGAGAGCATGTTGGACCTTTTGGGTGGAAGGGTGGGGTGTATTGATGGATGCGGACATGTCGGACTCGTCATCTCCACAAAAGCGGGGAGCATTTTAACGCGAGAGAGATTTTTACGCGTGCAGGAATGACGACGGATGGAGGTTGGCTCGTACCGGACGAG
>CAZJWF010000227.1:0-3342 GCA_964549375.1 uncultured Neomegalonema sp. | reverse complement strand
TCGTTATCCCCATTGCCCCGAATCGGTCTGCGGCCCACATAGAGGCGTATGTCGATCACGCCGCAATATCTTGAAGAGCTGAAATCCCGGCTCTCGCTCGCCGATGTTATCGGGCGGCGGGTGGAGTGGGATAAGCGCAAGACCAACGGCGCCAAGGGCGATTACTGGGCGTGCTGTCCCTTTCACGGGGAGAAATCCCCCAGCTTTCATGTCGAGGATCGAAAAGGGTTTTTCTACTGCTTCGGCTGCCATGAAAAAGGCGATGCCATCGGTTTTACGATGAAGATGGACAATCTGGCCTTTCACGAAGCGGTGGAAATGCTCGCGGGGCAGGCGGGAATGGCGCTGCCAGAGCGGGATCCGCAAGCCGCGCAGAAACGTGAACAGCGCAATGGGCTGATTGACCACATGGAGGCGGCGCAGCGGTTCTACCGCGCGCAATTGAGCGCCGCCGCCGCCCGCGAAGCGCGCGAGTATCTTGATCGGCGCGGCTTGACCACGAAGACGCTGGAAACTTTTGGGATCGGCTTTGCCCCGCGTGGTCCCAATGCGTTGGGCGAGACCCTCATGCAAGCCGGGGCGAAACAGGCCGAATTGGTCGAGGCGGGCTTGGTGGGGCTGCGCGATGACGGATCGACCTATGACCGCTTTCGAGAGCGGATCATGTTTCCCATTCGCAATCCGCAAGGTCAGGTGATTGCTTTCGGGGGCCGGGCGATGCGCGAAGATGCCCAAGCGAAGTATCTGAACTCTTCGGAAACGCCGCTCTTTTCCAAAGGGCGCGTCCTTTACAATCACGGTGCGGCGCGCTCGGAGGCAGGAAAAGGCCAGCCTTTGATCGTCTGCGAGGGTTATATGGACGTGATTGCGCTGGCGCAGGCTGGGTTTTCCTGTGCTGTCGCTCCGCTGGGAACGGCGCTGACGGAAGACCAACTCGACCTGTGTTGGCGGATGAGCGACGAGCCGGTTTTGGCAATGGATGGCGATAAAGCGGGTTTGCGGGCGGCTGATCGGGTGGCGCGGTTGGCGCTGCCAAAGCTATCGCCGGGAAAGACTTTGCGGTTTGCTCTGATGCCCGACGGCAAAGACCCCGATGATATGATCCGGGCGGGCGGCGTGAAGGCGATGCAAGCGTTGCTGGATCGCGCAGAACCCCTGTCAGAGATGATCTGGCGCAGCGAGACCGAGGGGCAAAGCTTTGATCAGCCAGAGCGCCGCGCCAAGCTAAATGACAGCATCCGGGCTGTTCTCGGCACCATCGCGAATCCAGAGATTCGATCTTATTACATTGAGCATTTCAAAGAAAAGCGGGCGGCTTTGTTCGCACCGGCGTCAAACGCGGGCGCGACAAACCGTCCCACCTTTGGATGGAATGGACCGCAGCGACCAGTCGGACCTACGCAAGAGACCCGGCGCTCTCGTCTGGCCGCAGAAGGCGGACATCATGCAAGACAAGCGCTGGAGGCAGAGATTTTGCGCCTCGCACTCGGAGCGCCGCAAGCGCTGGATTTGGCGAGTGATTCGCTCGCAAATGTCGAATTTGCGAATCAGATTCTTGACATGATTCGTGGACGCCTCATATCAGCGTATCTTGACCTAACGTCGGCGGATGCTCATTTGAACTCAGCTACGCTCATTGAAAAGACCCGTTTGGGTATGCCCCCGCAGGGGATCGAGCGTCTTGATCTGATTGCACGAAGTGTCGACGAGTCCTGTTCGGAATCGGCCTTTATGGCCGCTGTGGATCGACATCGGTGCATTGTTGCGGTCGAAAATGAGCAACCTGACCGCGATTCGGACTTTGCTATGTCCGATAACGATGTGGCTTATCGCCGGATGCTGGAAGCACGAAAAGCGCGGGAAATGGCGCGACAAAGCAACCTTTACCCGGCAGAAGAGAATGAAACGGTCAGTGTGCAAGACTTCATTGACCAAAAGATATGGATAAAGACGCCAAGATCAGGTCAGCATTGAGTGATTCGCTCGTGCGTCCCTTGGCGAGACATTGAGAGAGAAACTGATGGCCGCAAAAAGCAGTGCAGCGAAAGCCGAGCCTCCCGCATCAGGGGAAGGGTCGGTCCTCGATGTCAGCCAGACATCCGTCAAAAAAATGATCGCAGGTGCGAAAGCACGCGGAACGATCACGTATGACGAACTAAACCGCGTTCTGCCTTCGGACAAAGTCTCGCCGGACCAGATCGAAGACGTCATGGCGATGCTGTCCGAGATGGGCGTGAATGTCGTTGAAGAAGAAACGGCTGAGGAAGAAAAGACCGAGGAAGAGAGCAAGTCGACAGAGGTTGTCAAAGCGGCCTCTACCTCCACTGAGGTCGATCGCACGGACGATCCGGTTCGTATGTATCTGCGTGAGATGGGCTCGGTTGAGCTGTTATCCCGCGAAGGCGAGATCGCGATTGCCAAGCGGATTGAGGCCGGACGCAACACCATGATCGGCGGGCTGTGCGAAAGCCCGCTGACATTTGCCGCGATTACCGTCTGGCGTGAGGAATTGCTGGAAGAAACCATCCTGCTGCGCGATGTGATCGACCTCGACGCGACGTTCGGAAAAACCTTCGATGATCCCAATGCGGCGAATGCTGCTGGGTCTGTTCCTCCGCCCAAGCCGGGCGAAGAAGAGGAAGAGGAGGAAGAAGAACCCGAGGTTGCGGCGGCTGAGAACGAAGACGACGAGTCTGAAGAGGGTGAAGGGTCGTCCTCGGATGACGACGACGATGATGATGACGATAACGCGTTGTCGCTGTCGGCGATGGAGGCACAGCTTAAGCCTGCGGCCCTCGAAGCGCTGGGCCAGATCGCCAAGGATTATGAAAAACTGCGCGCACTGCAATCCGCACGCATGAACGCGGCGACCAGCGACAAGGCGACTTTCTCGCTGAAACAAGAACGCAGTTATCAAAAGCTGCGCTCGACGATGGTCGAAAACGTCAACGCGCTGAAACTGAACAACAATCGTATCGAAACGCTGATTGATCAGATTTATGGCATTAACCGTCGCCTGATGGGCCTTGAATCCCAAATCGCGCGTCTGGCCAATGATCACAAGATCAAGCGGACTGAGTTCATTGCCGAATATACCGGCGCTGAGCTGGAGCCGAACTGGGTTGAGCGCGTAGGCAAGCTGAAAACAAAAGGCTGGGCAAGCCTTGTTGAAAAGGATGGCGTGCGTCTGGCCGAGCTGCGCGATCAAATCGCGGAAGTTGGTAAGCTGGTCGGCGTTGATATCTCTGAATACCGCCGCATCGTACAGCAGGTCCAAAAGGGCGAGAAAGAAGCCCGCCAAGCCAAGCAGGAAATGGTCGAAGCCAACCTGCGCCTCGTGAT
>CAZJWF010000226.1:0-3361 GCA_964549375.1 uncultured Neomegalonema sp. | reverse complement strand
ACGTTCATCCGCGACGGCACGCCGAGCGGGTTGAGAACGATGTCAACCGGCTGACCACTTTCGAGGAACGGCATGTCTTCCTGCGGCATCACGCGGGAGATAACCCCCTTGTTGCCGTGGCGACCAGCCATCTTGTCGCCCGACTGAAGCTTGCGCTTCACAGCGATGAAGACTTTTACGGTCTTCATCACGCCCGGTGGCAGATCATCGCCGCGACGGACTTTCTCGACCTTGTCGTCAAAACGACGGTCGAGCGCCTTTTTCTGAAGGTCATACTGCCCTTCGAGCAGCTCGATTTCCTTCATCAGATCGTCGTCACCGACAACAACCTTCCACATATCCGAACGGACCGACAGCGAACCGAGGTTCTCCATCGTCAGTTTGGTTTTTGCGGGCAGGTCTTTTGGCCCTTTAACAGCCTCATGGCCGTCAAGCAGAGCGGACAAACGCGCATAAATGTTACGATCAAGGATCGCACGCTCATCGTCCCGGTCACGAGTAAGGGTTTCAATTTCCTCACGCTCGATCTGTTGCGCGCGCTCGTCTTTATCGACGCCGTAGCGGTTGAAGACGCGGACCTCAACCACGGTTCCGAAATCACCCGGAGCCATGCGGAGTGAGGTGTCGCGCACATCGGAGGCTTTCTCGCCGAAGATCGCACGGAGGAGTTTTTCCTCCGGCGTCATCGGAGACTCGCCCTTCGGCGTAATCTTGCCAACGAGAATGTCGCCCGGAGCAACTTCAGCACCGATATAGACGATGCCTGCCTCGTCGAGATTACGCAGCGCCTCCTCGCCGACGTTCGGAATATCGCGGGTGATGTCCTCTGGACCCAGCTTCGTATCGCGGGCATTGACCTCATATTCCTCGATGTGGATCGAGGTGAAGACGTCATCTTTCACGATCCGCTCGGAAATCAGGATCGAGTCCTCAAAGTTATAGCCGTTCCACGGCATGAACGCGACGAGGACGTTTTTACCCAGCGCCAATTCGCCAAGATCAGTCGACGGACCATCCGCAATAACATCGCCAGCGAAGACGTTATCGCCCACCTTCACCAGCGGACGCTGGTTGATACAGGTGTTTTGGTTCGAGCGCTGGAATTTACGCAGACGATAGATGTCCACGCCGGGATCACCCGGCTCCATCTTCTCAGTCACGCGGACCACGATCCGCATCGCGTCCACTTGGTCAATCGTTCCAGCGCGGCGCGCCGTAATAGATGCACCGGAGTCGCGAGCCACGCGCGCTTCCATGCCGGTTCCAACGAGCGGAGCTTCCGCTTTCAGAAGCGGCACGGCCTGACGCTGCATGTTCGACCCCATGAGAGCGCGGTTGGCGTCATCATTCTCAAGGAACGGGATCAGCGACGCCGCAACCGAAACAAGCTGTTTCGGGGAAACGTCGATCAGATCGACATTTTCGCGCGGGTTCATCATGAAATCGCCGGCCTTACGGGTTGAAACAACTTCGTTTTCGAAGCCGCCTTCCGCCGTCAGGTTCGCATTCGCCTGCGCCACCGTATGCTTCATCTCTTCCATTGCAGAGATGTAGACCACTTCGTCGGTGACTTTACCGTCGATCACTTTCCGATACGGACTTTCAATAAAGCCGTATTTGTTGACCTTTGCGTAGGTCGCCAGCGAGTTGATCAGTCCAATATTCGGGCCTTCCGGTGTTTCAATCGGGCAGATCCGGCCATAGTGGGTCGGGTGAACGTCGCGGACCTCAAAGCCCGCCCGCTCGCGAGTCAAACCGCCCGGACCAAGCGCGGAAAGACGACGCTTGTGCGTGACTTCCGATAGCGGGTTGGTTTGGTCCATGAATTGCGACAGTTGCGAGGACCCAAAGAACTCACGCACAGCCGCCGCAGCAGGCTTCGCGTTGATCAGGTCTTGCGGCATCACCGTGTCGATTTCGACCGAGGACATCCGCTCTTTAATCGCGCGTTCCGTCCGCAACAGGCCAAGGCGGTATTGATTTTCCATCAACTCGCCGACCGAGCGCACACGGCGGTTTCCGAGGTTATCAATGTCATCGACCTCGCCCTTGCCATCGCGCAGCTTGAGCAGGTTGCGGATCACTTCGACCATGTCTTCTTTACGGAGCGTACGGAGGGTATCCGGCGCATCCAGATCAAGACGCATGTTCATCTTCACGCGGCCCACAGCCGACAGATCATAACGCTCTTCATCGAAGAACAGGCTGTCGAACATCAACTCAGCGGCCTCAAGCGTCGGCGGCTCGCCGGGACGCATGACGCGGTAAATGTCGAGTAACGATTGTTCGCGGTTAAAGTTTTTATCCGCCGCCATCGTTGTCCGCATGAACGCGCCAACCTCGACGTGATCAATATCGAGGGTCGCGAGAGATTTGGTCAGCTTGAGACCTTCAAGTTTCTCCAGAAGTTCCTCGTCGATCTCCTGACCCGCTTCGGCCAGAACGATGCCCGTTTCCTCGTCGATCATATCAATCGCGATGAAGCGACCCAGAATAGCTTCATAGGGGCTGAGAATTTTCTGCACGCCCGCTTCAGCCAGTTTGCTGAGTTTGCGCGGGGTCAGCTTAACACCCGCCTCGGCAATAACTTCGCCGGACTTCGCATCCACGAGGTCAAATTGTGGCTTGGACCCCTTCAGACGATCCGGGTTGAACGGCGTTGCCCAGCCCTTCTTGTGCTTCACGTATTCGACCTGATTGTAGAAGGTATTCATGATACCTTCCTGATCGTAGCCCAACGCGTAAAGCAGCGTCGTCACCGGCAGTTTCCGGCGGCGGTCGATGCGAGTGTAGAGGATGTCTTTGGCATCAAAGTCGAAATCGAGCCATGAGCCGCGATACGGAATGATCCGCGCATTAAAGAGAAGTTTGCCAGAAGAGTGGGTCTTGCCGCTATCGTGGCTGAAAAACACGCCCGGTGAACGGTGCATTTGCGACACGATCACACGCTCGGTGCCGTTCACGACAAATGTACCGTTATGCGTCATCAGAGGCATGTCGCCCATGTAGACGTCTTGCTCTTTGATGTCCTTGACAGAGCGGGCCTGTGTCTCTTCATCCACCTCGAACACAACAAGGCGCAGCGTGACCTTGAGCGGTGCAGCGTAGGTCATGTCGCGCGCTTGGCACTCTTCCACGTCGAATTTAGGCGCTTCGAGATCGTAGCGCACGAATTCTAGCGTCGCTGTTTCATTGAAGTCTTTGATTGGAAAGACAGAATTAAAGACAGCCTCGATTCCCATATCCTTGCGGCGCTCTTCAACGCCATCGCCGGAATTCAGGAACAGGTCGTAGGAACTCTTTTGAACCTCGATCAGGTTGGGCATATCCGCGACTTCACGGATTTTGCCATACATTTTGC
>CAZJWF010000225.1:0-3371 GCA_964549375.1 uncultured Neomegalonema sp. | reverse complement strand
GGGACACATAAGAACTAAAGCGGAACATATGTCAATGGAAAATTTGCCGCTGCACATTCGGCTGTATTCGATAAGGACGCGCCTCTCTCATCGACCGTCGCCAAAATTGCTCGATTATTCAATCGCTGTCTCGCGCAGCTCAGGGTCTTTGCTGGGCAATCGGATGACGAAACCGGACTACACGATACATTAGATGAAGGCGGTCATCGCCGGATCCATTCCGGCGATCCAGCGCGGCAGGCGGTGACTTTTGTCGCTCTGGATTGCCCGAACCAGTCGGGCAATGACGGCTACTGTCGTGCTGCGCTCTATTCCACGCCCAGTTTTGATTTGATGAGTTGCTGCACGGCTTGCGGATTGGCCTTGCCGCCGGTTGCCTTCATCACTTGGCCAACAAACCAACCCGCCATCGCCGGTTTTTCTCTTGCCTGTTCGGCCTTTTCAGGATTGGCCGCAAGCACCTCGTCCACCGCCGCCTCAATCGCGCCAGTATCCGTAACTTGCTTCATGCCTTTGGCTTCGACGATTTCCGCTGGGTTCCCACCTTCTGTCCAGACGATTTCGAACAGCTCTTTGGCGATCTTACCTGAGATATCGCCGCTGCCGATCAAGTCGATGATCCCGCCGAGCTGGTCCGCAGAGACGGGCGACGTCTCAACGCTCAAACCTTCTTTATTCAGGCGTCCGAACAGTTCATTGACCACCCAGTTCGCCGAGGCTTTTCCATCACGACCTTTGGCAACCTGTTCAAAGAAATCCGCATCCGCGCGGTCTGCCGCCAAGACGCTCGCGTCGTATTCTGTGACGCCATAATCGCTCATAAACCGCGCGCGCTTTTCGTCCGGCAATTCTGGCAAAGTCGCCGCGATGTCATCGACCCAGCCTTGCTCAATCTCCAACGGCAATAGGTCAGGATCAGGAAAATATCGGTAGTCATGCGCCTCTTCTTTCGAGCGCATCGACCGGGTCTCGCCTTTATTGGGGTCATAGAGGCGGGTTTCCTGATCAATCTCCCCGCCATCCTCGAGAATATCAATCTGACGGCGCGCCTCGAAATTAATCGCCTGTTGAATGAACCGCATCGAGTTCATGTTCTTCAGCTCACAGCGCGTGCCGAGTTTAGAAAAGTCGTCGCCGCCCTCTCGGAACGCTTCGTAATCACCGGGGCGGCAGACCGAGACGTTTACATCGGCGCGCATCGACCCTTCTTGCATGTTGCCATCACATGTACCGAGGTAACGCAAAAGCTGCCGAAGTTTCCGCAGGTATTCCGCCGCCTCTTCCGGGCCGCGAATATCCGGGCGCGAAACAATCTCCATCAGCGCAACGCCAGTACGGTTCAAGTCGACGAAACTCATCGTCGGGTCCATGTCGTGGATCGACTTACCCGCATCTTGCTCAAGGTGAATACGCTCGACCCGCACGGTACGCGCGACGCCCGGTTCCATATCCACCAGCACTTCGCCCTCGCCGACGATGGGATATTTGAACTGGCTGATCTGGTAGCCTTGCGGCAAATCGGGATAGAAATAATTCTTCCGATCAAAAACCGAACGCAGGTTAATCTCTGCCTTGAGGCCCAGCCCCGTCCGCACGGCTTGTTCCACGCAAAACTCGTTGATGACGGGCAGCATCCCCGGCATCGCGCTATCAACCAGTGCGACATTGCTGTTCGGTTCGGACCCGAAATCTGTCGACCCGCCAGAGAACAGCTTTGCCGTCGATGAAACCTGCGCGTGGACTTCCATGCCGATGACCAATTCCCACGGGCCGGTCGTGCCCTGCATGACCTTCGGCGCAGGTTCGGTAAATGTCAGGTCAAGCACGGGGCAGCCCTCCGACTTCGGCGTAGGCTTCTTCGGTCGAGGCAGCGTTGTTCGACGGATCAGCGATCTCGGCTTTTTTCTTCGCCTCCAGTTTGCGTTGGAAACGGGTTTGAACAATATCGACAATAAAGAGCACGGCGACCGAGAAATAGAACGTCGATTTTGCCATTGCTTCGATCTTATAGCCAAACAAGGCCATATGCGCGATGTGCCCCCCTTCGGATAGCAGCATGATGCCGACGATCAGAAGGATAAAGAGGCCTAACACCTCAAACATTCGGTTTTTCTCAATAAAGCTCGCCACCCGGTCTGCCAGTAAAATCATCAGAGCACCGCTGGTGACTACCGCAATCGCGAGCAGGATAAACTGCGGGGAGATAAATGCGTCGCTCGCAAATTGACCGGTCAGTGGCAGCATGGAGAGGATCGAGTCAAAGCTGAAAATAAGATTCATGAATACGATCAGCGCGACGACCGTAAATGTCGATTTCGAGCTTCCGCCCGCTTCGTGCTGTAAATCGTCAATCGACAGAAGGTGATTAATCTCTTTGACGGCGGTGTACATGATGAACCCACCCCCAAACAGGAAGATCAGCGCCTTGAGGTTGAACTCTCCACTGATGACCAAGTTTTCCAGTTTGAACAACGGCTCTACAACGCTCGCGAGAATTCGCATCACGACGAACAACAAGACCAATCGCAGCACAACCGCGATGGCTATACCCATCTTGCGGACCATCGCCTGTTTGGCGGCCGGGGCACGTTTAGATTCAATCGAAATATAGAGAAGGTTGTCAAAACCGAGTACAGCCTGAAGAAAAATAAGCGATACCAGCGTCCCCAACGCTTCAATTGAGAATAAAACTTCCATTGAACGAACTCCCGCAACGTCGCGAATAAAAAATGGCCGCGCTCATTGGCCGCCTCACAGGCGCTTAAAACCACATGGCGTATTTTTCCGCAAGCAATCGGAGATTCTCCGAAAATGCATGTGACAACTCTCACAGTTGCAAAGCGTGGAAACCCGCCGCATATCATTCATTCGTTCCAACGAATCCAGCAGAAAGCCCGCCAATGATCCGCAGCAATTTAGCCAATAGGAATTGCCCTCTCACGCGGGCAATGGGCGAAATTGGGGATGGCTGGATGATGCTCACGTTATGGTCGGTTTTGAACGGAACAACCCGGTTTGAAAGCATGCAAGATCGCATGGGAGTTGCCCGCAATATCCTGTCAGACCGCTTGCGGCGCTTGGTGGAGTGCGGATTGCTGGAGCGCCGTCCAATCGCTGTCGGATCTAAACGGTGCGAATATGTCCCCACGGCCCGCGCGCAAGAGCTGCATCAACCCCTTTCCCTTATCCGGGATTGGGGTATGAGACACCTGCATCAAAACAACGATACATGCGCCGAAGAAGCCACAGAAGCCCACATCTAAAATATAATTAACACCGTCCCTTGATCTCTCAATGTCGATTGAGGTACAAGAGTTTAGAGGCAGAGGCGGTGAAGCGATGCAAAGACTCGCGATAAGTGCGCTGAAAAA
>CAZJWF010000224.1:0-3374 GCA_964549375.1 uncultured Neomegalonema sp. | reverse complement strand
ATCTATTCGGCGGTTGCTCGCTCATTCGCGAGTGGGAACGGATCGGATTTGGGGGACGGCTAGCTGCAACGACTTTCCATCTGACGTGCTGAACTTTACGCGGCTACACTAATTTCCTCGATCGAACGTATCGCGGTCGAAACGATCTGCTCGAGCGTTTCGCGATCAGGCGATGTGCGAGCCAAGACATTCAATCCTTGTGCGACACATACCAGAAAACGTGATCGGCTCATCGGGTTTGGGACCGCATCTTTAAGCAGCGCATCGTGGAACGCGGATTCGAGCAATTCGAAATGCCGGGTCATTATTTCCTGAATTTCGGGGTCGGATCCGCCGACCTCCAGGAACGAATTCGTCCCAAAACAGCCATAGCTTCGGTTTCCCGTCAAAATCCCGTTGACGATATATTCGAAGTAGTCTTTCACCCCGCCAATTCCGGACGGGTTTTGCTGAAGTTTCATGATTCCGTCGCATGTCGCTAGCGCGATATACTGTTTCATTGCCGCCTTGAAGAGCCCCTGCTTTGATTCAAAAGTCGTGTAGAGGCTGCCAGCGTTAATCTCCATCGCCGCGCAGAGTTGCTGCGTCGTGGTGTTTGTGAATCCGTGCTGCCAGAACACATCCATCGCAGACAAAAGCGCTTTGTCGGTATCAAATTCCTTGTGTCTGCCCATTTTGCCTCGACGTATCAATCACTCTAATTCATGTCAGTATTGCACGCCGTGATCGATATCGTAAGTGGCGTCGAAAATATTGATCCTTCGCTGATATTTCGTGTTGTAACGAGTGCACCGACGACCGGAAGCGAACGGAAAACTTCCCTCGAAATGCGCCTAGGTTGTCGATCTGAGAAGTCAGGTGAAAATTCTTGAATTTGAATTCAAGAAAACTTACGCTCACTCGACTCCCAAAAATAGCACCTATGAAGTGCCGGGTTTCAGAGACGCCTCGTTGGGAGCGTCTCAATGAGGAAAAGGGAAAAATTTGTGAGCGCATATAAAAAAGAACTGAAATCCACGATGATATTCGGGATTGTCTATGTCCTGCTGGGGCATACCGGATTATGGGCCATCCTGATTGGTACGAATAACGATATTCGCTTGTTAGGTCTGCCAATCCATTACTTCCTTGCCATTATAATCGGCTCGGTCGGCGTCCTGATATGGTCAATCATCTGGTGCGGGTATGCAAATCGTCTTGAAGACGAAATTGCCTCCGAAAATGCCACGGCGTTGGAGGGCGGACAATGACTTCTGCAGATTGGCAACTCCAAAATATCTGGCTGGGGTTAGGGATTACCTTTGCGGTCTTCGGCCTCTATTACTTTATTGCTTACATCCAGAACAAAAAGACCGAGAACGCGACTGACCTTTACCTTGCGGGTCGCTCGGTAGGGCCGCTTGTCAACTCTCTCGCTGCATCGTCGACATGGATGAGCGTTGCGACGTTTCTTGGTGTCGTTGCGCTAATCCAGCAGCTGCACCTTCCGTTCGTGTACATGTGGATTCAACTGATCCTCAGCGTTCCTCTGCTGGTAATGCTTTACGGAGCCTCGCTCTATCGCATGGAAGTGTTCACGTCGGTGCACTTCGTGCAGATCCGTTATGGCCGAAGTACAGCATTTCTAGCAGCGGCCTGGATGCTGCTGATCATGCTCATGTATATGATCGGACAGTTCATCGGCATCGCGAAAGTGTTCGAAGTTCTGCTAGGGCTTCCCTACACACCGGCGCTGATTGTCTCCGCTCTTGTCATCACAGGGTACGTGACGATTGGAGGCATGAAGGGCGCGACATATAATGACGCGATCCAAATGGTCATCATGATGATCGCATTGCTGGTGCCGCTGGCTGCAATCCTCAAAGCCATGGGTGTTTCAGGCTACTGGTTCCCGCCGCTTGGATACGGCGATATGACCGATACGCTGCTTGAGAAAATTCCCACGTTCTTCGACCTCAAATTCGAAGCGCGCTTCTATCTTTCGCTTTTCGTCGCGCTCACGCTGGGCACACTGGGCTTGCCCCAACTCGCGCAGCGCGTCCTGACCTCGGACAGCATTAAATCCGCACGTAAGGTCGTGCCATGGTTCTGCCTTTGGGTCGGCCTGATGTTTCTCGGCACATACGCCATGGGTTTTGCCGGGGTGTATCACTTCGCATCGATTGGTGAGGAACTAACTCGTGAGGCGGCGGACAAGACAACACTTCTGCTCAACCTTGCTTACAATCCCGAATGGGTTTCAGCATTCGTGATCGCCGGGGTTCTGGCGGCGGGGGTCTCAACAATCGCGGGCTTGATGATTGGAGTCGCGACCGTTGTGGGGCATGACATCGTCGGTGTCCTTAAGCCTGAAATGTCTGAGAAATCCCAGCTGAAGTATGGCTATATTGCGCTGGCTGGCACAGGCGTCGTGTCGCTTCTTGTGTCGCTGAACCCGCCTGCCTTCCTGATCACGTCGATCTTCTGGGCATTTGGGCTTTGCGCTACCGCGATCACGCCAATGGTCGTGCTCGGCGTTTGGTCCACGCGGATCAATGTATGGGGCGCTTTCATCGGAAGCGCTTTCTCGGGACTGCTCTACATTGTGATCTCGCCCTATGTGTTCCCAGAGATTTCGGTCGGGGCTGGTCTTGTTGGGAAACTGGGTTTCGCTCAATCTCTCATCTCCGTACCCGTCGGGTTCATCGTGACGATTCTCGTTTCACTACTCGCCGAGAAGGTGATGGCAGGTCCGGCGGCTGGTGAGCGTGGTCGCGCGCAAGAGCTTGTCGAGGGTATGCACGGCTGGGCCACTGTGACGCGTGAGCGGTACGACAGCAGCAAATGGCTGCTTATCCTGTGTGGTTTGTGGGTGCCGATCTTGCTGTGGGGACTTGTCCCTTGGTAGAGTCCCGGTCATTCGGTTTTGGCCCGTGGGCATCTTTCCTCGGAATACCAGTTGCGGGGCTCCTTTGGAGCCTCGCCGTCCTAACCCTCAACAGCGCACATCTCACGGAATTGAAGGTCGGGGCAATCGAAGCCTTCTTTCTCGTATCGATGGGCGGTGTAGCACAGACAGCGGCTCTTTGGATCGGTTTCAGCATCGTCGCTTGGGCCATGATCCGTGCATTTTGGGGCCGGGCCTCGCTGATCCAATTGCTGGTACGCGTGTCTGAAACGACGGTCGCGCTCTGGATCGCGATTCCGGTCGTGGCTTATCAGTTATACGCTGAGGAGCCTGAAACTGCGCTTACGATAATCGTTTTGGGTGTGAGTGGGGTCGCATTTCTAACATTGCTCGCGCGGTCCCTCTCGCAAGATTTGGGTTGGACCTTAGCGCGTGCGATGGCCCCAATCCTTTCTACACTCATCTTCCTAGTCAGCTTCGTGTTTCT
>CAZJWF010000223.1:0-3393 GCA_964549375.1 uncultured Neomegalonema sp. | reverse complement strand
AGCTCGAAATCGACCGCCGTATGAAGCTGGGCCATTGAGCGCAATGGCGCGCTAGCGTCGCGCCGCGAGCGAAATACCCATCCATCCATTCCCAAACCGCTGCTTCCCCGTCATACTCTGTGCATGACTTTGACTCAGCTTCGCTATCTCGTGGCTCTTGCGGATCATCGCCATTTTGGGCGGGCGGCGGATGCGTGCGCGATTTCTCAGCCGACCCTCTCGGCACAACTGCGAAAGCTGGAAGACGAATTGCAAGCCGCCCTGATCGAGCGCGGCACGACCATCAGCTTGACGCCGCTCGGTCGCACGGTGGTCAGCCGCGCGCGGGGTATTCTCAATGAAGCGGATGAGATTGCCAGCATCGCGCGGCGCGGTGAGCATCCTCTGGCTGGTCCCCGGCGCATCGGCATTATCCCGACGCTGTGCCCGTATCTGTTGCCGTGGGCCTTACCCGCCCTCAAAACAAAACACCCACGCCTTGATCTGATTTGTCAGGAGGCAATGACCGACACGATCCTGACCGCGCTTAAGGCCCGCGAGTTGGATTGGGGCATCATCGCGGGCGATCCCGGCGATCCCGCTGTAACCAGCCATCCCCTTTTTGACGAACCGTTCTTCGCTGCATTGCCGCCGAAGCATCCTCTTGCGGCGAAAAAGCGCGTGTCGCAGACGGCTCTTTGTACCGAGCGGGTTTTGGTTCTGGGCGAAGGCCATTGCTTGCGCGAGCAAACGCAAGCGGTCTGCAATGCGGCGGTGGGTTCAGGGAATGAGATTCTTGCCACCAGCCTCGAAACCCTGCGCGGGTTGGTTGCGGCGGGGCAGGGGGTCACGCTGCTGCCCGCATTGGCGCGACGGAAAGACGAATCGACAATTGCTCTTCGCCCACTTTCGCCTGCCGCCAATCGCACCGTGCGGTTGGTGTCCCGCCGTGCCGATCCCCGCCGAGACGAAGCCGCTTTGATTGCCAAAACCCTTCGCATTGCCGTGCCTAAATCCGCGTTGAAAACCACGTAACCCGAACGGGTTGCGATGCGTCTTTCACATCTGCCGAAAAGGAGACACGGGCATGTGCCTATCCGATAGATAAAATCTATCGCTCGTTGCATGACTTTCGATTTTGCCCGTTGCGCCCAACGTCCTATATCTCGCCTACTGGAGTCATTCCAAAAAAGTTTAGCGCGATAGGACATCCTATGGACGGCAATCTCATGTGCCCGGTTTCGGGTAAGACACACATCACAAACAATGACTGGTGGCCGAACCAGTTGAACCTGAAAATGTTACACCAGAACTCGCCCCTGTCGGACCCGATGGGTAAGCGGTTCAACTATGCGAAAGAGTTCAAAAAGCTCAACCTCGACAAAGTGAAGAAAGACATCTTTGCATTGATGGAAGACTCGCAAGAGTGGTGGCCCGCTGATTACGGTCACTATGGCCCGCTGTTCATTCGGATGGCATGGCACAGCGCGGGCACATACCGCACGGCGGATGGTCGCGGCGGTGCTTCGACCGGTAACCAGCGTTTTGCGCCGCTGAATTCTTGGCCTGACAATGGCAACCTCGATAAAGCGCGGATGCTGCTCTGGCCGATCAAGCAAAAATACGGCAAGAAAATCTCGTGGGCGGACCTGATGATCCTCACGGGCAACTGTGCGCTGGAGTCGATGGGCTTCAAGACCTTTGGTTTCGGCGGGGGCCGCGTCGACATTTGGGAGCCCGAAGAAGACATCTATTGGGGATCAGAGAACGAATGGCTCGGCGATAAGCGTTATTCCGGCGACCGCGTGCTGGAAAACCCGCTTGCGGCTGTGCAGATGGGCCTGATCTACGTGAACCCCGAAGGACCAAACGGTAAGCCTGATCCGATTGCCTCGGGCCGCGACATTCGCGAAACCTTTGGCCGTATGGCGATGAACGACGAGGAAACCGTCGCACTGGTTGCGGGCGGTCATACCTTTGGCAAGGCGCACGGCGCGGGCAACCCGTCCCATGTCGGGCCAGAGCCAGAGGGCGCGAGCATCGAAGCGCAAGGTCAAGGTTGGCTCAGCACGCATGGCAGCGGCAAGGGTGTCGATACGATCACCAGCGGTGTCGAGGGCGCATGGACGCCCACGCCGACGCAATGGGATATGACATATTTCGACGTGTTGTTCGGCTATGATTGGGAATTGGGCAAAAGCCCCGCCGGTGCCAACCAGTGGCATGCCAAAAACCTCGCCGAGAAAGATCACGCGCCGGAAGTTGATGGATCGAAAAAGCGTGTTCCGATTATGATGACGACCGCAGACATGGCGATGCGGATGGACCCTGCGTATGAGAAAATCGCGCGCGGCTTCCACAAGAACCCGAAGAAATTCGCAGATGCGTTTGCACGGGCTTGGTTCAAGCTCACGCACCGCGATATGGGCCCACGCCCGCTATACCTCGGAAAAGAAGTCCCCAACGAAGTTCTGATCTGGCAAGACCCTGTGCCGGAAGTCGATCACAAGCTGATCAGCAACGCCGACGTCAAAAAGCTCAAGAAAGAGATTTTGGGATCGGGCTTGTCAATCTCGCAGCTTGTGCTGACCGCTTGGGCGTCGGCTTCGTCATTCCGGGGGTCCGATAAGCGCGGCGGGGCCAATGGTGCTCGCATTCGCTTGGCACCGCAAAAAGACTGGGATGTGAACCAGCCCGCGCACCTGACCAAAGCGATCAAGAAACTGACCAAAGTGCAAAAGGCGTTCAATGCTAACCAGACCGGCGGCAAGAAAGTCTCGCTTGCAGACATCATCGTTCTGGGCGGCTCTGCCGCGATTGAGGCGGCGGCGAAGAAAGCTGGCTCCAAGGTCGAAGTGCCCTTCACACCGGGCCGCACGGATGCGACGAAAAAGCAAACGGATGCCGAGTCCTTTGCTCCGATGGAGCCGGTCGCTGATGGCTTCCGCAACTATCTGAAACAGACCTTCTCTGTATCGGCGGAAGAGTTGCTGGTCGACAAGGCGCAATTGCTGACCCTCACCGCGCCAGAGATGACGGTGCTGGTTGGTGGAATGCGGGCGCTGGGCGCAAACTTTGACGGCTCTGGCCACGGTGTCTTCACGGACCGTCCCGGCGCGTTGACGAATGACTTCTTCGTCAACCTGCTCGACATGGGCACGACGTGGAAAGCCAAGTCGAAATCCGATGACGTGTTTGAGGGCCGCGACCGCAGCACGGGCAAAGTCAAATGGACCGGCACGCGCGTCGATCTGATCTTCGGTTCCAACTCGCAATTGCGGGCACTGGCCGAAGTCTATGGCTGCTCGGACTCGCAAACCGCGTTCGTATCAGACTTCGTTGCGGCATGGACCAAGGTCATGAACCTCGATCGTTTCGACGTTTGATTGAACGAAAATGATCAAAGGGGCCTGC
>CAZJWF010000222.1:0-3421 GCA_964549375.1 uncultured Neomegalonema sp. | reverse complement strand
TTTCCTAAGTTCCGCGCACGTTAATGTACTGAGAGGGTATGTCAGTGAACAAGAAAGAACTTGCCGCCGCAGTGGCTGCAAAGACCGATATGACCAACGCGGCTGCGACAGAAGCTGTTGACGCGGTGTTTGATGTCATCACGGCGTCGCTTAAGAAAAAGGACGATGTGAAGCTGTTGGGCTTCGGAACGTTCACCGTCACCCGCCGTGCAGCGAGTGAAGGCCGCAATCCGCAAACCGGCGAAAAAATCAAAATTAAGGCCTCTAATCAGGCTAAGTTTAAAGTTGGCAAGGGTCTTAAAGACGCAATCAACTAATTTTCGTTAGATAGGTCTTGGACGCGGCGAAAGTTTCGTCTAAGACCACATTTCTGCGGGCGGTTAGCTCAGTTGGTAGAGCATCTCGTTTACACCGAGAGGGTCGGGAGTTCGAGCCTCTCACCGCCCACCAGATAGAAAAACCCTGCATCGTGAGATGCAGGGTTTTTTCATGGAACAGCGCAGTCAGCACCATAGGTTGCTTCGCGAAACCTCTAAGATGCAGCTCTCAAGATGGACCCGGCGCGCGCTCTACCTGTTCGAAAATCGCATTGCAGATGCCGTTCATTTCGAGGGCGAAAAAGTTTTTAGCCGCCGCCTGGTTCGGATGGTACGGATCTTTGACCATGCCGTCTTTGTTCAGGCGGAAAAAGTGTTTGTTTCCTTGATTGGCCGCCACCGTTTCGGGTGTCGAGCCGGGGACAAAACTGCATCGGCTGCCGGTTTCCAAAAACGCCTGACGCAAGTTCTCTTGCGCGCGCAAGCGCAGCTTTGTGATCTCTTCCGAATAGGGCGGCGCGGTCGTCATGAAGATGCAAGGGATCTCCGGCGGCACCTGCGCCAACATCCGCTTCACATCAAAGACCGCGTGCTTTTTGCTGCTGGCCCAACGTTTCGCGGAATTGCCCAAGAATGACATCAGCAATAGCTTTGGTCGGTAATACCCGTCGCGAAACATCGCCTCAAAAGGCGAGCGATCCCGTTCGCAGAACTGATACTGCGGCCCTTGGCCAATCTGCACATACTTGTTGCTGGTCATGTTGACGAAGCCATACGATCCGGCATTGACGTTCCACGTCGGATCCACGTCGCAAACTTTGCCCTTCGCCCTCCCGCTGCGCGCAGTCCATGAATGTAGCGACGTAGAGCGCACACCGATCACACCAACCTTCATCTCGCCCAACTTGGCAAGGTTCTGTTTGTGGTAGTCGTCGGGCTTGCAATGGCTTTTTATGTCCGTGAAAAATTCCAGAAAAGCCGGACCAGAACCGAATGAGATCTGGCTGTCGCCCAAAATCAGAATGTCGGGCGAATGAAAGTCCTCAGCCTGCGATGACCCCAGACCGAATGCGACCAGAAGTCCGGCCCCAGCTAAGAACGATATACAGCGCTTCGGTAGGATAGGCATCGGAGATCTTTCTTCCTCATCGATTCATTTGTTCAAAGACAGCGCGACAAAGCTGCGGCGTATTCAAATCGACAAAGCGTCGCACTGCGGACGGGCTAGGATGAAAGGGGTCTTTGATCGTCCCATTGTCCCGCTTCTTAAAGTAAGTAGCGTTTCCCTCAATCTCGGCCACAACCTCTGGGGTAAAGCCCTCAACAAAGCTGCATCGCCCCAAACGCTCGAAGGCGGCCTTGATATTTCCCTGCGCCCGTGCCCGCTCAGCGTTCACCTTGGCGCCATGCACAGGAACGGTCGTCATGAAGATACAGGGCATGCCAAACGGTAACTGGCTGAGAGTCAATGTTGCATCGCGCCGCGCCAGCTGAGGACTGCTCGCCCAGCGTTGGGACGCATTGCCCAGAAACGCCATGACGAACAGATCCGGCGCGTAATATCCCCCGCCGAACATTTCTTGAAACGGCGAGCGGTTCGGGGTGCAAAACTGATAATGCGGACCTTTACCCATCTGAACAAATTTGCGATCGGGATTACCGGCGACACCGTAAACGCCAGCGTTGACGCCCCATTTCTTATCGACTTCGCAGATCGTCTTTTTGGTGGTCTCATTCGTCGAAACCCACGAATGAAGACCCGTAGACCGCACCCCAAGCGAGGCAACCTGAGCGCCATGCAACGCGGGCACGCCAAACCCCGTATAATCATATGGACGGCAGCGATTTTCGATGTCAGAGAAAAACTCGTTATAGACGCGCCCAGCGCCAAACGAGATTTGGCTATCCCCCAGTACCAGAATGTCTGGCCCCGGCCCCGGACGCTTGAGGTTGTTCTGGGCGAGAACAGGGCCGGCAAGCCCCGCCACGAGCGCGCAGATCCCCAATAGAGGCTTCAAGATCACCGATAACGCCAACGAAATTCCCACATTTTTGCAACGTACACGTCACTTTGCCGCAGGAAACGGGGAATTACCAATCACAAAGGCTTAAATTATCGAAGGAATCTGCACAGGCCGGTACCCGCACAGATCGTTTCTGCATTCGTTCCTGCTACGCGCAGGCATATCCGTTGATGACGTACTGACCATCTTCGCGGCGCTGAAAATCCGGATGATCCGGGCTTTTTCCTTCAGGACAGATCTTTTGCGCCGCTTCGAAACAAGCGCGTTGCTCGGCGCTGCCATTAAGGACAGGCGCAGGACAGCTGTGACCAGTCGCAAACGGGTTCAGAGCCGACGGGAGACTGCCACTCTGGTACGTGACGCCGACATCGTTTGAATAGGTTGCCGTGGTGTTATCCGGCACATAATTGACGCTTGAGCTATCATGCACATATGTCGGGACACTGGAATTCGCATATGCATCCGGGTCTGGATCACTTCGACCGCAGGCTGCAAGTACCAGACAGGGAAGAAAAAGAATCGGCTTCATGGGATTCTCCGTGAAGGATGTCGGACCCCTCCAGAAAAAGACTAACAAGCTGAATCAATGATTAACGGCGATCTATGCGCTCTGAGCATAACGGCTATTCTCGCAGTGCAACATACTTAATATTGCGTCGCAGCATCGAAAGCTGGATAACGCTCTCAACGGCGTTAATCTCATCCTCCCAGATGTAACGTCAAAACTGATACCCCCGTCTGCAGGTCAGACGGGGGTTTTTTATTGGAGCATTTCTGCAAAGCAGAAATGCGGACAGCTTTAACGCCGGACCAAACCTCACACATAGGTTTTCGCTCCCCCCATTGCCGAAGGCAATGACGGGATGCGAACACCGAAGCTGGCGCAGCCCTCACTTTCCGTCACCAAGAAATAGATTCCTCGCCTGCGCGGGGAATGACAGTGGAGAGGATGTCGTTGAAGAGATCGGCGCCAACTCGTGCAGGGAGTTGAAGATAAGTAATCAATCCAGTGGACCGATTTTCCGACGAACGGGCGCGTGTCGTCTACCCTCTAGCTACCTAGAACCGCATCCATCAAGA
>CAZJWF010000221.1:0-3441 GCA_964549375.1 uncultured Neomegalonema sp. | reverse complement strand
TTCGGAGACTACGGAGACTTCGATCTCAACCAAGGCGTTTTCACCACACTCAGTTATAATCGGGGATACCGCTCTGAAACCGGGCGCGAGCCATCCGATGACTTCGGCGTGGCCGGAACACTGTCACCAATTGACATCGCCGTACTTCAATCTCGCTACGGCGCACGCGAGGATGCCAATATTGGCGCGACACAATATGAGCTGCCATCGACGAATAGTGTTGGTACATTTTACTCGGCGATTTGGGATACGGGTGGCACCGACACGTTGATCCATAATGGCGCGGCAGATGCGACACTCGATTTACGCGCAGCAACTCTTGCCTTGGAAGAAGGCGGCGGCGGATTTGTCTCGCGGGTCGAAGGAGTCTTCGGCGGTTTCACCATCGCCAACGGCACAGTGATCGAGCGCGCACGTAGTGGCAGCGGGAATGACACGCTGATCGGAAATGATGCGTCCAATCGGCTGGAAGGCAATGCCGGAGATGATACGCTGACCGGCGGCTTGGGGATTGATGTCCTGCGCGGCGGTGCTGGTGCAGATACGTTCGTCTTCGGCGCTGAAGATGAGGGTGCCCGCATTCTCGATTTCGAAACGGCTGATGTTTTGAGTTTTGAGAACGGCACTGCCGCCAGAGCAGTCTTTGAGACGGCGCGGCAATCTGGTGATAATACAATCCTGACCCTGAACGAGACAAATATCACGCTTCTCAATGTCGAACAGGATACGCTGGTTCAGGCGGGATCAGAAATCTCAATCGGACTGACGAGCTCCGATGTGAATGAACCAACAGCCGCGTTTGGTAATGACACCTATTCGTTCAGTGTGCTTGACGGGTCTTTGACGATTTCTGCATCGGACGAAACAGAGATGTCGGGTGATGATGACAGATTGATCTTCACAGACATTTCACTCAGCGATGTCACCTTCGAAAACAATGCGGGCAATCTGGATATCTCGTGGCAAGGCACTAGCGGATCGGGCTCCGTGCGCGTCGCCGAAGGCGGCGCTCATATCGAGGCGTTTGAATTCGCCGACGGTTCTGTGCTCAGTGCCATCGACGCCGATTATCTGGCGCAACGGGCGAACAATCCGATTGCAAATGATGAGCGTGACCTGCTGCACGGAACCTCCGGCGATGATCAAATCATCGGAACGGATGGTACAGATCAGATCTTGGGCGGCAGCGGAAACGACACTCTTGATGCTGGAGGTACCGACGGAGGCTTGCAATTCCTGCGCGGCCAAGGCGGCAATGACACGTATCGCTATGGAACGGAGAGCGGTGACGTCTTCATCCTGTCGGAATCCGAACGGTCGGGCACGGCGGATCGTCTCGTCTTCACGGATTTGACGCTCTCGGATGTGACCTTCTCAACCATCGAGCATACTAATCCAACGCTTGGGAATATCTTGCAAATCGAATGGCAAGACGGCCCCGACCAAGGCGCGGTTCGATTGGCGCAGGGCGGTGCTCATATCGAGGCGTTTGAATTCGCCGACGGCTCTGTGCTCAGTGCCATCGACGCCGATTATCTGGCGCAACGGGCGAACAATCCGATTGCAAATGATGAGCGTGACCTGCTGCACGGAACCTCCGGCGATGATCAAATCATCGGAACGGATGGTACAGATCAGATCTTGGGCGGCAGCGGAAACGACACTCTTGATGCTGGAGGTACCGACGGAGGCTTGCAATTCCTGCGCGGCCAAGGCGGCAATGACACGTATCGCTATGGAACGGAGAGCGGTGACGTCTTCATCCTGTCGGAATCCGAACGCTCGGGCACAGCGGATCGTTTGATCTTCACGGATCTCGCACGCTCAGATGTCACCTTTTCGACTCTAGAGCACGCCAATCCGGTTCTTGGGGACATCTTGCAAATCGAGTGGCAAGACGGGTCTGATCACGGCGCGGTTCGATTGGCGCAGGGCGGTGCTCATATAGAAGGCTTCGAGTTCATCGACACCGGTTTGCTGACCCTTGATGAACTCATCGGGTAGGACAGAGAATTCGTCTGTGTAAAGAATAGTTGATAAATCGTTAATACGATGTACACTGATCGTCGCTGCCTGATGCGAGACCGTATTTCGGACCCCGAGTTCTTCGGTCAGCATCAGGTAAGCCCCAACCTCCGGGCGACGTCTTCGCGGAGGGGTGTTTTCTTATTCCAAAGCGCTGGCGATTTCTTGCGAACTCAAGCGATGGTCTGCGATATAGAATACACGGTCATTCGGCTCGATCGCGCTGTCTGAGGCCGGATTCATTCTTAAATTATCGCTGCCTGCATTCTGCACACCGATCAAGGTCGCATCACATTTATTCTTCAGTGTAATCAATGCACTAGCGCAATTTATCGGTTTCGCATCACTCGGCATAGTAAAGCTGTATTGCGTGGGACCATCCAAACTCGACAGCATAATCCGTTGCAGCCGCGAGGCACCGGGATCGTGGGCGGAGCGCGCCATCAACTCGATTGACAGCGATTCCTGTGCCTCTGCTGTCGGACAATAAGAGCGTAGCAAATCTGCTGGGCCGGTCGTTTGAAAATAGGCAACGATTCGCGGCACCGTCGGCAAAGCCCCGACCGCCAAAGCCGCGGCCAAGGTCGTATCGTCGCTATCCCCTAAGATCACGGCGACCTGTGCGGCGGCTACGGCGGACCGGCTGGAGGCTTCGGCACTCGACAACGCTTCGACCCGGATAAAGTTGATGCGCTCTGGCAGCGGATTTTCGTTCAGCTCGTCTGAAACCAGCACCAGCCCCCGTTCGCTCGCGCCGTCTTCTGCGAGTAACAGGTTGATCAACCGCCGGGTCCGGTCGCCATGCCATCCGAAAACGACAACATGGCCCTCCATATCGGAATAATCTTCGCGTCCCTTCATGGCTCTTGTCCATCTGTCCGTGATTGCTTGAATGAGCTTCCCGATGACGGCTGTGAATAACAGCACGGCACCGGGCATAATCCAAAAGCCCGCGACATAGCGCGCGCCAGTGGTTGCTGGCGAAAAATCCCCATATCCGACTGTGGTTGCGGTGGTCAGATAGTAATACGGAAATATACCGCCGCTGGTAATCTCGCCTTCGCCAAACACCAACAAGGCAAGCCATGAGGTGCCGACGTGGAAAGCAACGGCCAGAACCAAAAATGGCCACGTGACCTCGGCCACACCGCGCTGTACCTTGCGGAAAAACCGACCAATAAAAGTCGCTGATTTCTTCGAATTGCCTACCGACATGCGACAGCGCCTCACCCGTCCGCTTTATGTTTGGGCACCCTAGCGGCGTTGATCCAATGTGCAAGCGCGCAAGTGTTTTGCCATAGGTTGAGACTCTCCGCCTGAGGAGGCAAAGAGGAAAATTCCAAATTGAGTCTTCGCTTTTCGAGAGGCCTCACGGCGGCGGGAATTCGTTGCGGGCGATGAATGCGAGTAAGTGCG
>CAZJWF010000220.1:0-3543 GCA_964549375.1 uncultured Neomegalonema sp. | reverse complement strand
AACCGCCATTGTGTTGCAAACAAAAGAGAATTGATGAGGCAGCCCGATGGCCGATGGTGCCAATACGCCCGATGCGTTGATCGTCTTTACTCCTTCGGGCAAGCGGGGACGCTTTCCTATTGGAACCCCCGTGTTGCAGGCCGCTCGCGAGTTGGGTGTTGACCTCGACAGCGTGTGCGGCGGGCGAGGAATTTGCTCGCGGTGCCAGATTACGCCTTCTTATGGAGAGTTTCCAAAGCACGGCGTTACCGTGCACGAAAACGCCTTGTCCGAGTGGAACAAGGTCGAGGAGCGCTATAAGGAAAAGCGCGGGCTGCGCGAGGGGCGTCGCTTGGGCTGTCAGGCCAAGGTCGAGGGCGACGTCGTCATAGACGTACCGCCCGAAAGTCAGGTGCATAAGCAAGTCGTGCGAAAAGATGCCGATGACCGGCATATCGAACTCGATCCGGCGACGCGGCTTTTCTACGTCGAGGTTCAGGAACCGGACATGCACGATCCGTCCTCAGATATGGATCGTCTGATTCGGGCACTCGAAGAACAATGGGACATTGAAGGACTGGTCGGCGATTTGCGCCTGATGCAAGCGTTGCAACCGGCTTTGCGAAAGGGCGATTGGAAAGTCACGTGTGCGGTTCATTTCGGGCGCAAGCGTTCCAGCCGCCGGATTATTCATGTCTGGCCGGGTTTCTATGAGGGAACGATTTACGGCACGGCCTTTGATATTGGCTCGACGACGATTGCCTGTCACCTCAGCGATTTACGCAGCGGCAAGACCATTGCTTCCGCCGGGTTGATGAACCCACAAATCCGGTTCGGCGAAGACCTGATGAGCCGCGTTTCCTATTCGATGATGAATCCGGGCGGCGATCACCAGATGACCGAGGCGGTGCGCGAGGCGATCAATGCGCTGCTGGGGCAAGTCGCGGCGCAAGCGATGATCGACCGCGAAGAGATTGTTGAAAGCACATTTGTCGGCAACCCGATCATGCATCACTTGTTGCTGGGGATTGATCCCGTAGAGCTGGGCGGCGCGCCGTTTGCGCTGGCGGCGGGGGACGGCATGGTGTTCTGGGCCAATGAGCTGGATCTGAATATCCATCCGAATGCGCGGGTCTATACGTTGCCGTGCATCGCGGGCCATGTCGGGGCGGATGCCGCCGCCGTCATTTTGTCCGAAGAACCTTACGATACTGACGATATGACGCTGATTGTGGATGTCGGTACGAATGCTGAGATCGTTTTGGGCAATCGTGACAAGCTGCTGGCGTGTTCCTCGCCCACGGGACCCGCCTTTGAAGGGGCGCAGATTTCGTGCGGTCAACGCGCGGCTCCCGGTGCGATTGAGCGCGTCCGTATTGATCCGGACACGAAAGAATGCCGATTCAAGGTCATCGGTTGTGAATTGTGGTCCGATGATCCGGGCTTTGCCGCGGCAACCGCCGAAAGCGGCGTTACCGGGATTGCGGGGTCGGGCATTATCGAGGCCATCGCAGAGATGCGTCTTGCGGATGTGATCGATATTGACGGCGTTGTTCGGGGTGCATTGGCCGAAAAAACGGATCGTGTCTTTGCCGAAGGGCGCACATTTTCTTACCTGATCCATGACGGCGAGCAGCGCATTGTGGTGACGCAGAATGACGTGCGGGCGATCCAGCTTGCCAAAGCAGCGCTTTATGCCGGATGCCGCCTGTTGATGGATGAGCTGGGGGTTGAAACGCTGGACCGGATTACTCTTGCAGGTGCGTTCGGCGCTCATATCTCGCCAGTTCACGCGATGGTGCTGGGCATGATCCCTGATTGCGAAGTCGAGAATGTCCGCTCGGCGGGCAACGCGGCGGGAACGGGCGCACGGATTGCGCTGCTGAATGCCGGGGCGCGCAAGACCATCGAGAGCGTGGTGCACGACGTCCATAAAATCGAGACGGCGGTTGAACCGAAGTTTCAGGACCATTTCATCGAGGCGATGGCGGTCCCTCATAAAACCGCCCCATATCCTTTGCTACGCCAAAAAGTAACTCTCCCCGATACGGCACCTTCTGAGCCGCCGACGGGAGAAGATGGCGGAGGGCGTCGCAGGCGCCGCCGCGCCCGCGCGTGAGGGGCCCGCGCTTAAGAGGAACGACTATGTTAAGAACGTTATCCGGCCTCGCGATGTTGGCGGTCTTGTCCGCCTGTGCGACCCCTGAACCCAAAGAACCGCCACTAGAAGGGCTGATCACCATTGCCTCCAGCCCGTGTATTGGCCTGTGTCCGGTTTTCGCGATGGAGGTGAATGCCGGGGATCGCTATGTGTTGGAGGCTGGCGCAAATACAATCAAGGAGGGGCGCTCGACAGGGGGCTTGCCGTTCGGATCGTTCCGGCGTGCGCTTGATTTGCTGGACCGCTACGAATTCGATGCCAAGCAGCGGAGCTATGAAGCCGGAAATTTCGAAACATGCCCGGATCGGGTCACTGGCACGCCGACTCTGACGATCAGTCGCGCAACGGGTACGTCTCGGAAGGTCGTCGATTACGACGTTGGGTGCCTCGATTTCGCGGAGAAAGACACGCTTGATCAGCTTGTCGCGGGTCTCTATCGCACATTCCGTGTCAGCGATCTGGTCGCGGTTGGCGAGCCGCCCAAAGCCGATGATGAACGCGTGCAATAAGGGTTCGCCGGACCAAACGGGATAGGGTATGCCCATCGGCATGACGTATCCTTAGGTTTGGAGAACCCTATGTCGCTCTCGATGTTCGATCTTTCCGGTCGCCGCGCCCTTGTCACCGGGTCTTCGCAGGGAATCGGGTTCGCGCTGGCGTCCGGTTTGGCAGGAGCTGGCGCGTCGATTGTTCTGAATGGCCGCGACTCGGCCAAGCTGGGTCGGGCCGCTCAAGGTCTGCGCGATCAGGGTGCGACGGTGCATCAGGCGGCGTTTGACGTGACCGACCATGCGGCTTGCGCAACAGGGGTTATCGAGATCGAGGCCGAGGTTGGGCCGCTCGATATTCTGATCAACAATGCTGGGATGCAGCAACGCGCGCCGTTGGACGAATTCCCGGCCAAGGATTTCGAGCACTTGATGGCGACCAACATCAACAGCGTTTTTAATGTTGGGCAGGCAGTTGCGCAAAAGATGATCCCGCGCGGCAAGGGAAAGATTATCAATATCTGTTCGGTGATGACGATGCTCGCTCGCCCCGGTGTGGCACCCTATACGGCGTCAAAAGGGGCGGTGGCGAACCTGACCAAAGGGATGGCAACGGATTGGGCGCCGCATGGCCTCAATATCAACGGCATCGCTCCGGGGTATTTTAAAACCGAATTGACCGATGCGCTGGTCAAAGACGCTGAGTTTTCCGGTTGGCTTGAAAAACGCACCCCAGCGGGCCGTTGGGGTGATGTGGAGGAGCTGGTCGGTGCTGCCATCTATCTCGCCTCCGATGCGTCAAGTTTTGTGAACGGGCATGTCCTTTATGTTGATGGCGGTATGACGGCCTGTGTTTAGGACGGATGCGGGGTGGATAGGGTTTAGCTGGCTGCGTTTGTGGTGAGGGGGTCCGCA
>CAZJWF010000219.1:0-3549 GCA_964549375.1 uncultured Neomegalonema sp. | reverse complement strand
CGCCGGGACGACAGTTTTTCAAAATGGATTAGAGTGCGAGAACTTCTACTTTTTGCTGCGCGGCACCGTGCGTGTCGACCTGATCAACAGCGACGGAAAATCGGTCCTGCTGTATCGGATCGAACCTAACGAAACATGTATCCTCACGACCTCCTGCTTGCTCGCAGATGAAGTCTATTGCGCCGAAGCAATCACTGAAACAGAGGTCGAAGTCATCGCGGTTCCTCGCGCCGAATTTTTGAAACTCCTTGATCGGTCGGCAGACTTTCGAGCGCTGGTTTTTCATTCATTTTCATCCCGGTTATCAACGATGATGGGAAAGATTGATGAGGTGAGCTTCGCCTCAATCGACCAGAGGCTCGCGCGCCGTCTTTTGGAGCTGGGCGGAGACGGTGCGGTCATTGATGTCACGCATGAACAACTTGCAAAAGACCTCGGTTCAGCCCGCGAAGTGATCAGCCGAAAATTACTGGATTGGGAAAAGCAGAAGATCATTAATCGGGGGCGCGGCTCGGTGCAGGTCACGGCGGTTGACGCCATAAACCGATTGGCCAATCTCGGTGACTAAGTCACAGAGCACGAGCGGCGAACCTGTTACGCGTTGCCCATCACAATTGATGGGAGATACCAAATGCAACTTGCTAATGTCGGCTCACTCGACCGGATGATCCGAGTCATCATTGGCGCACTTCTTCTGGTGCTGCCCTTGATCGGCATCATCGCCAGCGCGTCGTCCACCTTGGGTATCATCATGATGATCGTTGGCGTTGTTCTCATCGTAACGGGAACCGTCAGTTTTTGCCCGCTCTATCGCCTAATCGGCGCAAGAACCAACACCCAAAGTTAAGCATGGCTTTTTCCGTCCTTTCGCGATTTTTGCAAGGCTTCGGTATCGGAGCGAAGATCAAAAAGATCTCGTCGCTCGACGCAGGTAAAAAACGTCCAGCGGGTGATCTTATTATCATCGATGTTCGCGACCCCGACGAATGGGAGGCGACCGGAACACCGCAAGGCAGCTACCGCATCCCTATGACGGATCGAAACTTTATTCGATCCGTCGAGCAAGTTTTGCTGGAAAATCCAAAGGCCGTAGCGGCCATCAGCTGTCAAACTGGGATGCGCTCGAAAACAGCGATCAAGCGCCTTAGGAAGTCTATTCCTCGCGACTTTCGAATTTTGCAAGACGGCGTCGAGGCTTGGACGGCAGCCGGACTTCCACTCGATCAATAAACATCAAAAGGAGTAAAACTTGCTCATGAGCATCAATTGGATTCGACGATCAATTGCAGTAGTCGCCGTTGCGGTAATGCCTTTCGGGGCTGTTGCTTCGGACTTACCAAGCAGCGTGGATAAGGCGTCTGTATCAAAGTCACGGCAGACGCCATTTGGCCTCTATCTCACCCCGTCCGATGCCCATAAAGCAACGACGGATGATCCGTCCATCGTCCTCATTGACGTACGCGATCCTATCGAGATCAGTTTCGTTGGTCATCCCGAACCGATGGATGCAAATATTCCACTCAATACGGTTACGACACGGTTCAACGCAAAATCCGGGAAGTACAACATGAGACGGAATGCTGGCTTCGTCTCCGACGTGGATGCCTTGATGAAAAGGCTCGGCCTATCCAAATCTGACACGATCATCGTCAGTTGCCGGTCCGGCCCGCGTTCGGCTGTCGCGGCCCGACTGCTGCACGCTGCTGGGTATGAAAACGTCTGGAATCAAGTCGAAGGCTTTGAGGGCAGCATCGACCCAAAAACGGGCGCGCGCAGCAAGAACGGATGGCGTAACGCTGGCCTCCCATGGAAGTACAAGATTGATGTCGGTACGGAGTGGCAAGGCACAACGACGCGGTAGATGGAACCCGCCCCCTGCTAAGGGGCGGGTGTTTCTTGTTAGACCAGCGCCATGATCCGGCAATTTCCACCTGTCCCGCCCGCAATCTTAGGCGCGGCCACAACAATCGTCGCGCCCGATGCCGGCACATCATCAAGCCCCGCGATACACTCAATCCCCCAGCGACCAGATGGCAACCACGCATAGTGCGTCTCAAACGTACTCGATGCGCCGTGGTCCAGCGACAGCGTGTCTGACGCCATTCCCACCGCACCGCGATCTTCCATCAGCATCTTTGTGGCTTCGACATGAAAGCCGGGAAAGTGCAACACGCCTTCATCATCACGATTGGCAAAACCTTTGCCCGGCGCTTTCCCGCCCCACCCTGAGTTCATCGCAACACACGCGCCTTCAGGAATTTCTCCATTCTCTTTTTCCCAAGCCGCGAGATCATCTGGCGTCAGCTCATAGTCGGCATTCTCTGCGGCCTTCGCACGCACATCAATCACTGCAAGTGGCAGCACCAAATCATCCAAAGGAATTTCGTCAGCGGACAAACCATCAGCGCTGAAATGCAGCGGCGCATCCAGGTGCGTGCCGCAATGTTCGACCATCGTATAACGGCGCGCGTTAAAGCCGTTCTCAGCAAAGTTCGTCAATTGCTCAACTTGTAATGCCCAGTCAGGAATATACGTCGGAAAATCGGGGGTCAGTGTGTGGCTGAGATCAACGACTTTGTGAAAGGTGTTGGCGGTTTTCGCAGCGGCTTCGCGCGCGGTCACTGTTGCAGCGACGGCTGTCGCGGTCAGTGCAGCGCTTCCCTTGAAAAATCCTCGACGGCTCAGCCGCTCGTGAAGGACGGCGTGACATCCTGGTACACACATCGGTTCTCTCCTCTTTATGGACGTTTGAATCGTCTTTAGTTTCTAGAGGAGATAGGATTCCAGTTGTGCCTTGCCAGAAAAATGACCCAAGGGACGCCGTCCGGCCCCATATCAGGGGCCAAGCAGCGCGAAAATCATGAATGGATCGCTTCGCTTAAACCAGCGCGGCCTCGGTTGCCGCGCGCACGTCGTCTTCGCTGACATCAGGTGCCAACTCGATCAGTTTGAGGCCACCATCGACCACATCGAAAACGCCGAGGTTCGTAATGATCCTATCGACAACGCCGGTGCCGGTCAGCGGCAGCGTACAGGATTTCAACAGCTTGCTATCGCCGTGTTTCGAGGTGTGATCCATAATGACGACGACACGCTCTACGCCAGCCACCAGATCCATCGCGCCGCCCATCCCTTTGACAAGCTTGCCGGGAATCATCCAGTTGGCTAGATCCCCATTTTCGGCAACTTCCATCGCGCCGAGAATGGCCAGATTGATGTGCCCTCCCCGGATCATGGCAAAGCTGTCAGCGGATGAGAAATAGCTGGTTCGGTCTAACTCAGTGATCGTCTGCTTACCCGCGTTGATCACATCGGCATCCAGTTCAGCTTCGGTCGGAAACGGCCCCATCCCAAGCATCCCGTTTTCCGACTGCAAGGTCACATCCATACCCTCAGGGATATAGTTTGAAACAAGCGTCGGAATTCCAATTCCCAGATTAACGTAGAACCCGTCCTGCAGTTCTTTTCCGGCGCGCTCCGCCATCTGATTACGATCCCAAGGCATGGGCGGTCCCCTTAATTCTCTGTCAGTTCGTCTTCATCAATCGA
>CAZJWF010000218.1:0-3565 GCA_964549375.1 uncultured Neomegalonema sp. | reverse complement strand
ATCAGAGTATGACCCAAAGCTGCCTGTTCGGTCGATCCAAAAATTCCGTCGCGCACTGCCGTTGGGCAGAGTGCCGGGCTTGCTTCGATTAACGGACCTCAAGATCGACCCAGCTTTCGAAACAATAATTATTAGCCAAAGAGGTAACACCGATTGTCGCCCGGCAGCCAATTCCGATCTCTGGTCCGAAGACTTCATCAAACAGATCCGATAATCCGCTTGCGACTTCGTGAGGACGGGTAAATCCGGGAGCGCAGGGCACAAAATTCAAAGAGCGGACCAGAAAGACGACATTGTCTAGATCGTCAACTGCATTCTTGATTGCGGCGATACAATTGATACCGGTCAGCCGGGCGGCTTGATAGGCATCCTCTACGCTCACGTCCGTGCCGACAACACCGGGGTGAAACGCTGTGCCGTCCCCCAGATCCGGTGTTTGACCAGACAGGCACAACCAACTTCCCATACGATGATACGGCTTCATCTTACCGTACTTCGTTCCGTAATATGTTTCATCGATTATCGGCAGCTCGATGCCGAGCTTTTCAAGCCTTTTTTCGACCCTCATTTTTTCCTCCTGACGTGCCGCCGACTTGTCGGCTCAGCTCTCTTGTTGACTCATGGCGGAAGTTCTCTGGCGTAAGCTAGCGCGGTGCAACGTTTCGCTTCGAGGAGTGTAACGCGGAGTTCGAAGTCACGAGCCACACGATACTAGAATTCAACGAGAAAACGTCCCAATCGTCGTTTGACTGGCCCCGCAATGCTGGCTGCGGTGAGGAGGGCGCGGAACGCAAGCCGTCTCCGCCAGTTCGACCCCGCAGTCATTTTGCGACCGCGCTCGGTTATCGATATCGCCTCTTCGCACTCGCTGTGACGAAGAGACGAGTATCCACTCAGATCGCCTTCGACCATCCGTTTTGCCAGTTCTGTTGCGTCGGTGATGCCCAAATTCATACCCCGCCCGCCGACCGGGGAATGGCAGTGAGCGGCGTCGCCAGCAAGGTGAACGCGCCCTCGAGAAAATGTTTCAGCCTGCCGAACGGAAATGTTGAAGGTCCCTTCGCGGTGAACGGTCGTCACGTTCAAGGGCAGTGGCAGTGCCTGAAGGGCGTTTTCATGGCTCGCCACCAGCCGATATCGATTACCACCCATCGGCGCGACCACCATCACCGTCCCGGCTCCGGCCCGAACCAGCGTGATCTTTCCGGGGTGTAGCCAAGCCTCCGCATCCACGTCGGCAATCGACCAGGTCTGGTCGAGGTCAGCGCCGGGGTAGGCGATACCGGCAGATTGACGAACCGTGCTGCCGATACCATCGGCGCCAACCACGTGATCGAAATGATTCTCAGTGCCGTCGGAGAACCGCGCTACGACGGCATCTTCCCGATTGCTGAGCGTCTCCAAACCAATGCCATACTGGACGGCTACGCCCAATGAGGTGAGGATTTCGGCCATAACCGACTCGGTGCGATCTTGCGGTAACCCGAGGACAGTCGGAAAATACGTGCGCTCCGAGTGAAGGGGCATGCTCAAGGCGAGTGAGGTTCCACGATAAACGCACAGCCCATCCATGGCGATGCCTTCCTCAATCAACCGCTGGGCAACACCTGAATGGGACAACAATTCGAGGCTACGCGGTGTAATGCCGACCGCACGGCTTAGGGTCGATGCGTCATGGCGACGATCCACAATCACTGGCAGAACGCCACGGCGCGCAAGTTCGATCGCCGCTGTTAATCCGGTAGGGCCTGCCCCGACAATCAGAACTTTCATTCTTAAAGCACCTAATCACAGTTGACCTTCCACAGAACCGAAACCTAGCAATTTTCTGACATGGTAGGATGTTCGGTACCGTCGTTGTACACGGGATCAAGGATACAAGCCTGATAGAATCGGAATTCCACATCAAACGTTTGTATCGGTCGCCGCTCCATCCCCGACTTCGCAACTGAGAATGGCGGGAAATAGCCTTACCTTGCCTTTCTGGTGTGCGTCGCACACCGCAAGAAAGAGTCTTTTATGTACGTATTCAACCAATGCCGTCGGAATTCCTCAGCAACAGTTCGACAAGGTTGTCGATCACTGTCTCGTCTGTCCTGCCATTCGTCACGCAGGCTCTTAGGACAGGATTATCTTCAAAGATGGCCTTGGAAATCCAAAAACGCCCGTCTTCATGGACAGCGTCCACGTAGCGTTGGACGGCTTGATGACCGTCAGGCGGGATCATGCAACTGACCCCCATGGGCGAATGGTTGGCATGCGTCCAACCGGATATTGTCAACTTTTCAGCAAGTCGGTCGGTCAAGGAAATTGAGCGATCCACATGCTCGCCGAAACCTTTCCAGCCTGCGGCTCCCAGTGCGAGGAACAGGCGTAGGCCAACAAACCGGCGAGACCACTGGGTGGAGTTCACATAGAAGTCCTTGCTGGCCTCGCTTTCCGGCATGTAGCTCGCCGCGATACGGAAAACCTGAGCTGGAATGTCCGGGCGGCTGGTCAAGAACATGCCAGCCCCCATCGTGGTGGCGAACCACTTATGCGCGTCGATGGTAATGGAGTCCGCTCGTTCCATGCCGTTCAACACATGCCGGCGCGCATCGCTGGCAATCAGGGCACCGCCCCAAGCAGCATCGACGTGGAACCACATGTCGTGCTGCCCGGCAAGATCGGCGGACGGGCCGAGAGGGTCTACCATCCCCGCATTCGTGGTTCCCGCAGTGGCGACAATCAACACGGGTACACAGCCTACTTTCAAATCTGCCTGAATAGCGGTTTCCAGGGCATCGATATCCATCTGCCCCTTTCCATCCGTCGCCACCAATCTTACGGCGTCACGCCCCATTCCGGCGGCATGAGCCATCTTCAGCCAAGCCAAGTGGCTTTCCTTCGAGACGTAAATTGTGGGCGGGCCGCTGAATTCGCTAAGCCCTTTGTCGCTATAGTCAGGACACTTCGCTTGTAGTGCGCAGAGTACAGCAGTCGAATTTGCTTCAGCGCCCCCGCTCGTAAAATGACCGCCCGAACCAGCCGGAAGTCCCGCGCGACGGGCTAATTCGTCGATGACATGCTGTTCAATTTCGACAGCTGCCGGAGCATGCGAGTACACGCAGATTTGCGGATTGAATGCCGACGCAATGCGATCCGCACATTCCGCTGCAAAGGAAGGGGCCGGATTGAACAGACCCAGATAACCGGGATGGGTCATCTGAACGCTGCCCGTGTCGAGCGCGTCTATCACCCAATCCATCAACTTTTCCAAATCTTCAGTTTCATCAAACTGCTTGGCGTGCAGATCTTCCAGCCACTTGGGAGACGGTGTTTCGGCAACAGCTTTTCGGTCGGCGTATTTGCGGCGCGCGACATTCAGACGGGCCGTCAGGGCATTCTCTACATGGTTCAAATCACTGAAATCGGGAAATAGGGCGTCACGACCACGCATCAAAGACTCCTTTGCTGATATAGAGCGCTCGATATCATCAGCTTGGCGCGGTTGCGACCCGAAACATGCGCATTCTTTGTGGGTCATGCCCACTGAATGTTTTCAAATCTGGATGTTGAATTTCTG
>CAZJWF010000217.1:0-3593 GCA_964549375.1 uncultured Neomegalonema sp. | reverse complement strand
GATGCGAAGTACGGCGATAAGATTCTGACCAAGTTCATGAACAACCTGATGTTCGACGGCAAGAAGTCCGCCGCTGAAGGTATTGTTTACGGCGCTTTGGAGAAAGCGGAAGAAAAAGCCAAGCGCGATCCGGTTGAGCTGTTTCACGAAGCGCTCGACAACATTAAGCCTGCTGTAGAGGTTCGCTCCCGCCGTGTTGGTGGTGCGACCTATCAGGTGCCTGTGGATGTTCGTCCAGAGCGCCGCGAAGCTCTTGCGATCCGTTGGCTGATTACGGCGGCTCGTGCCCGTTCCGAAAACACGATGGTGGACCGTCTGTCAGGTGAGCTGATGGATGCGGTCAACAATCGTGGCGCTGCGGTTAAAAAGCGCGAAGACACTCACAAAATGGCGGACGCCAACAAGGCGTTCTCCCACTACCGTTGGTAAGACTGCGACACGCGCAGCGTTTAACTCTTCGAGCAAGGTAACACCGAGATGGCCCGCGAATATCCCCTCGACCGATATCGTAACTTCGGCATCATGGCGCACATTGACGCCGGTAAGACGACTGCGACCGAACGCGTGCTGTTTTACACCGGAAAGTCCCACAAAATCGGCGAAGTCCATGACGGCGCTGCAACAATGGACTGGATGGAGCAAGAACAAGAGCGCGGCATTACGATTACGTCGGCTGCGACGACGACATTTTGGGAGCGTACCGAAGACGGTCAAACAGCCCAATCTGACAAATTCCGCTTCAACATCATCGACACGCCAGGCCACGTCGACTTCACGATTGAAGTCGAACGCTCCTTGGCCGTTCTCGACGGTGCAATCTGTGTTCTTGACGCCAACGCGGGTGTTGAGCCTCAGACCGAAACGGTGTGGCGTCAGGCTGACCGCTATAAAGTTCCGCGCATTGTATTCGTCAATAAGATGGACAAGACCGGCGCTGATTTCTTCAACTGCGTCGAGATGATTGCTGACCGAACGGGTGCGACGCCTGTTCCGGTTCAAATGCCAATCGGCGCGGAAACCGAGCTCGAGGGCATTATTGACCTCGTGACGATGAAGGAATGGGTTTGGGCTGGCGAAGATCTTGGTGCGAGCTGGGAAATCCGCGACATCCGTGACGATCTGAAGGCGACCGCCGACGAGTGGCGCGGCAAGATGATCGAAAACGCCGTCGAAATGGACGACGACGCGATGGAGAAGTTCCTCGAGGGCGAAGAGCCTTCGGTCGAAGAACTGCGCGCGTTGCTCCGCAAAGGCACGTTGTCGCTCAGCTTCGTTCCTGTGATCTGCGGTTCGGCATTTAAAAACAAAGGCGTCCAGCCTCTTCTGAACGCTGTGATCGACTTCCTGCCGGGTCCCCTCGATGTCCCGGCTTATACTGGCTTTGCGCCGGGCGATGAGACGGAAACCCGTAACATCGAACGTAACGCAGATGATGCCGAGCCATTCTCAGGTCTTGCGTTTAAGATCATGAACGACCCTTACATGGGTACGTTGACCTTCACGCGCATCTACTCGGGGACGCTCAATAAAGGCGACTCGCTGCAAAACACGACCAAAGGCAAGAAAGAGCGCGTTGGCCGGATGGTCATGATGCACTCGAACAAGCAGGACGAGATTACCGAAGCGTATGCGGGTGACATCATCGCGCTTGCCGGTCTGAAGGATACGACGACGGGTGACACGCTTAGTGATACCCAAAGCCAAGTGATCCTTGAGACGATGAACTTTCCCGATCCTGTTATTGAGATCGCGGTTGAGCCGAAAACCAAGGCTGACCAAGAAAAAATGTCGATGGGCCTCGCCCGTCTGGCAGCGGAAGATCCATCCTTCCGCGTCGAGACAGACCTTGAGTCCGGTCAGACGATCATGAAGGGCATGGGCGAGCTTCACCTCGACATCCTCGTCGATCGCCTGAAACGCGAGTTTAAAGTCGAAGCCAATATCGGCGCGCCGCAAGTTGCGTATCGTGAGACGATCACGGCCCCGACCGAAATCGACTACACGCACAAAAAGCAATCCGGCGGTACGGGTCAATTCGCGCGGATCAAGCTGCAACTTGAGCCGGTCGAACCAGGTGAAGGTTACAGCTTCGAGAGTAAAATCGTTGGCGGTAACGTGCCGAAGGAATACATCCCCGGCGTCGAAAAGGGCATTCAATCGGTCATGGACTCCGGTCCGCTCGCCGGCTTCCCCGTCATCGACTTCAAGGCAGTTCTGCTCGACGGTGCTTACCACGACGTTGACTCGTCAGTTCTCGCCTTTGAGATCGCGGCGCGCGCTGGTACCCGCGAAGCAATCCGCAAGGGTACGCCAAAGCTGCTGGAACCAATGATGGATGTTGAGGTTGTCACGCCCGAAGAATATATGGGCGACATCATCGGTGACCTGAACTCCCGTCGGGGTCAAATTCAGGGTACTGAAGCACGCGGTGTCGCGACCTCGATCAAAGCCTTTGTTCCACTTGCGAATATGTTCGGCTACGTCAATACGCTGCGCTCGATGTCTCAGGGCCGTGCACAGTTTACGATGCAGTTCGATCACTACGAGCAAGTGCCTCAAGCCGTCGCCGAAGAAATTCAGGCGAAATACACTTAACCGACGGACCAACCCAAGACGCGCGGTCCGCCGCGACGCCATTGAAAAGTACGGAGACCAGAGATGGCCAAGGAAAAGTTTGAACGCAATAAGCCCCACGTAAACGTTGGCACCATTGGCCACGTTGATCACGGCAAAACAACGCTGACCGCTGCGATTACCAAGCAGTTCGGCGATTTTAAAGCCTACGATGAGATCGACGGCGCGCCTGAAGAAAAGGCACGCGGCATCACCATCTCGACCGCTCACGTTGAGTATGAGACGGAAGGCCGTCACTACGCTCACGTCGATTGCCCAGGCCACGCTGACTATGTGAAAAACATGATCACAGGTGCTGCGCAAATGGACGGCGCGATCCTCGTCGTGAACGCGGCTGACGGTCCTATGCCTCAAACTCGTGAGCACATCCTGCTCGCGAAACAGGTTGGCGTGCCGGCAATGGTCGTCTTCATGAACAAAGTCGACCAAGTCGATGATGAGGAGCTGCTTGAGCTCGTCGAAATGGAAATCCGTGAGCTTCTGTCGTCTTACGAATTCCCAGGTGATGATATTCCAATCATCGCTGGTTCGGCACTTGCTGCCCTCGAAGGCCGCGACGACAATATCGGTGCTGAGAAAATCGCTGAGCTGATGAAAGCCGTCGACGAATACATCCCAACGCCTGATCGTCCTATTGATCAGCCGTTCCTGATGCCAGTCGAGGACGTGTTCTCGATTTCGGGTCGTGGTACGGTTGCGACGGGTCGTGTTGAGCGCGGTGTCATCACGGTTGGTGAAGAGATCGAAATCGTCGGCATCAAAGACACGCAGAAAACGACCTGTACGGGCGTTGAAATGTTCCGCAAGCTGCTGGATCGCGGTGAAGCTGGTGACAACATCGGTGCGCTGCTTCGTGGTGTTGACCGTGAAGCCATTGAGCGTGGCCAGGTTCTGTGTAAGCCAGGTTCGGTTACGCCGCACACCAAGTTCGAAGCTGAGGCTTATATCCTCAACAAAGA
>CAZJWF010000216.1:0-3595 GCA_964549375.1 uncultured Neomegalonema sp. | reverse complement strand
TAGGCGCAGAAGACATGGGCCGTTTAGCCTATTTGATTCCGATTTCAGGGAGAGGTGCGCCGCGCCGAACACGATCAAATTCCATGCGGGTTAGGTCTATGGACTGGTACGATCCTGTCAGCGTCAGCTCCGCGAGCGCCCGTCCGACTGCAGGAGCATGCATAATGCCGTGGCCAGAGAACCCGCAAGCGGTGATGATGTTATCGTGTCCCGTTGAATAAGGCCCGATGACCATGTTCCCATCGAGGGTATTCTGGGCATAATGTCCGGCCCAACTTCTTTGCAGTTTGAGCGTTTCGAACTTTGGCACGAGGGCGGCCATCATCGGCCAGATCGTATCCTCAAAATAGTTGGCGAAGAACCCGGAGTGAATGTCGTCTATAAATCCAGGCGAAATATCAAAGCTTGGCCTTCCTCCCGCAAACCCATCTCCTTCAGGGCGAAAGAACATCCCGCTTTCATCCTTCACCAGCGGAAGGGATTCGAGGTCATGGGCACATTTCCAGAAATGCTGAACGCGACACATCGGAACAACTGGTAGATTGGCACCCGTCATGTCGGCGATTTGCGATACCCAGGGGCCCGCAGCATTGATGAAGAAGCTGGCCTTTAGAGTCTGGCCGTCATCAAGTGATACCGAGTCAATTTTTGTGTCATTCGACGTGATGCCCGTGACACGCGCCTTGATGTATTCGACGCCGAGATGTTCCGCGGCACGCCGGAACCCCCAAAGCGCGCTGGTCGGGTCGATCCACCCATCATCCGGTGTGTAGCACCCAAGCACGATATCGCGGCGCTCGATAGATGGGAAACGGCGTCGTATCTCCGGGTAATCGAGCAGCGCAACATTGACACCAAGCGAAGTTTGCAAAGCGTGATTGCGCCTCAAGGTGTCTTCACCCTTCTCGGTGACAATAAGCAGATATCCCTGCTCATTGAACTGGATATCGGGCACCTCCGGTATGTCTGAGAGCTGGTTGGCGAAATCCTTGAAAAAGCCCAGACTGTAACGAGACATTTCAATGTTTTCGCCCACGCTGAACTGTTGTCTGACTCCGCCAGCACCTTGGGGCGTCGTGGCAATTTCGTAGGTTGGATCAGGCTCGATCACCGCGACCTCGCCAGCCCGCCCTGAACGCGCAAGGAAGTATGCCGTAGCTGACCCAATGATACCGCCGCCAATAATAGCAATATCCCGTTTCACGGCCCCTCCTCACTTTGCATCGGCTTATTTACTGCCTTCTGACAGGCAAGATGGGCCCAGTGCAGCATAATGCCATTGTTTCGTGACAGGGTTGGATTTTCAATGAAGTCCGTTTTTGACCACTTCTGGAAGTCGTCGCGCTCTCAAAAAGTCGGTCGCGACGGTCCTAAGACCAATCCACTCTTCTTCGGGTTTCCGCAATCGGTTCCGGTCTTCTTTTTTGCTCCAGTTCTCTTCCGGATTTAACAGCGGAGCAGTGGTGCGGGGGAGGGGGTGCTCTAAGCCGGTTGCCGTGGGGAGATGCAGTTCTTCACTTACCCCAACAGGCGTCGGATGATTTTCAGCGACTCGGTGTGATCCCCGGTGACGATCTCTGCTCCGGCATTGGTCAAACGTTGTTGCCGCTGCTGGTCGATATGAAAGCCGATGAAGTGCGTGCCGTTCGCTTGCGCGGCATCCAGATCGTTGAGGTTGTCGCCCAGAAAGACGATGCGCTCGCCGGGTAGGTTAAGACGCTTGATGACCCGCGCGAGAATGTCTCGTTTTGCACCGCCACCCTCGGCGCCGGAGTGCCAATCTTTCACGTAGTCCCAAAACCCGACTCGGCGCAGGCGCAAGGTCGCCGCCGACTCAAAATTTGCCGTAGCTGTGCCGAGCGCCAGCCCCTCAACCTTTGCGAGCGTTGAAAGCAAGTCCAAAGCACCGGGGATCGGGACCACGGTCTCTCCATGTCCGTAAATTGTCTCTAATTCCTCAAGGTATCTCGCTTTTAGGCGGTTTATGGTCGTTTGATCCGAGGGAAAGGCGCTATTGTCGAGAACTTCGCGATAGATTTCGACGTCGTTTCGCAGACGGTAACTGTCCCAATCTTCAGACAATTCGCTCAGGCCATATGCCTCCGCAAAGGGGACGAAAAACGCTGAGGTTTCCGCTGCTGTCAGTTCCAAAAGCGGACCGTCCACGTCAAAAATTACGGCGGCGTCGATCATGTTTAGGTCTCCCTTTACGCCGCATACTCAAAATCATCGTTAACGAACGATCAAGGCTGGCCCATCCTTTGCTTCGTTACTGATTATGGATGTGGAACATCGTATTACGTCGGAAGACACAGCCGAACTGACGGCTGCGCTCGCTGCTAGCGGGGAGCGTGACGCTGTGTTTTTGGTGACTGGTGCTGTTTCGCTGGCCTCCCTAACGCTCGCCTTGCCGTTTAGTCTCAGCAACGAGGGCGGATTGCGGATTGTTGCGGCATTGATCGTCGGCTTGATCGCGAGTTGGATTGCAACCCGTCTGATCGGTTGGTGGCGCACTTTGCGGGCGCGTTGGCTGCCACTGCCTTCGATCACTGGCCTGGAGCCGGGAGAGCGAAGGCTCACTTTCGCACTTGAAGGAATACGCGAAATCAGCCGCTCCGGAGAACGTGTTTTTCGCTGGCCCGCGTTTGAAGACGTTGCAGAGACGGAAAAATGTATCGCTTTGATGGTGTCTGACCGGGAAGTCGTCGTCTTCCCGCGCGACGTGCTCAAGAGGCGCGAATTGGCAGAGGCGTCAACGCTCACGGCCCTGATCGGGCGGGGTCGGAAATGAACGCGCGTCTGAAAAATCGAGCAAGATCAGAGGATCGAGGGAAAGTCAGCCCGCTATCAACCCCTCATAGCTATTACTCACACACCACGCGCTTGCAGGCCGGCGATCCCGGTTATGTCATTCAAAAACGCCGGGAACGCGTGTTCTCGCTGGCGCTACATTGTGTTGCGCTGTTGTCTTTTGTTTTGCTTAGCCGTTGGTGCAGCGGTGCGATTGCCGGGGCAATTATGAAATCGCCGTCGGGTCTTGAGCAAGTCTTCGAACTTTTTGGCGCAGTTTTGATGACGTTTCTGGGTTCTTTTGCGTTCATGCGATTGGCGCAGGCGGCGCTCCGCGCCGTATTCAGGGCTGACGAAGAAATCGAATGGCCCCGTAAAGACGTCGATTGGGGTAAACAGGCCATCGTTCTGGATCAGAGCGGCATTGCAATCGCCAATCGTCTGGCACGCCGGACCTACGTTTGGGATTCGATGGCCCAGATGACTGAGGACGACGTGTTCGTTGTTACTCGCAAGCAGGGAAGTAAAATCGTCATTCCGAAGGCCCCTAGCGAAGAAGACGAGCTGCGGGCGCATTTGATGTATGGCCTGAGCCTGTCGTCGCCGCTGCGCCGTAGCCCGTAAAGCGCCGATTTGCTTTTTGCGGCGCGCACCACACCTAGAGCCATCCCCTAGGCAATCTGAGATCCCTTGATGGCATACCAATCGACACACTCTTTAAACCCTGATGAAGAGACGTTGAAAAAGCGCACCCGCAAGGCAATGCAAAGCATTGAGCGCCACAAACAAGCGCAGGAAAAGGATG
>CAZJWF010000215.1:0-3601 GCA_964549375.1 uncultured Neomegalonema sp. | reverse complement strand
TACCAGCAACCTGCGTACCAGCAGCCGGCACAGCCTGCCTACCAGCAACCTGCTTACCAGCAACCGGCACAGCCTGCGTATCAACAGCCAGCTTACCAGCAGCCCGCACAGCCCGCTTATCAGCAACCAGCGGCAACGGCGTACCGGCAGCCTGCCTATCAACAGCCTGCGTATCAGCAGTCGGCACAACCGGCCTACCAACAGCCTGCGTATCAGCAGCCGAGCGCGGTTAATCAAGGTGCTTTGGGTGCGTATCAACAGCCCGCGCAAGTGAACGCTTATCAACAACCAGCCCCGGCACCTGCGGGCGGTGGCTTGATTGAGGCGATTGGCGCAGTTGGTAGCCTGCTCGCCAAGTAGGGCGACGCATCTCTATTGCGGGTGGGGGACGCTGTTCCCCTAATAAGATCAAAAGGGCTGGATTGAACCTGAAGAAGTCAGGGGACATCTGGCCCTTTTTTATGTCGTCTTTGGAGCGGTTTAGCGCAGAAGGTCTGCGACGCCTTTTGCCGCCTCGGCACAGGATGTGAGGTCGTCGGCATTTTGGCCCGGAAAGAATCGAGCGCGTAAGGCGGTTGGCATCTCAGGCGGTTGGTGGAATACGACGTCGATGGATGATTGCGAGGTTTCGGCGGCGTACGATCGTGCGAAGCCCATCCCTGCCTCTTTTGTGACCGCGTAGCTACTCCAGAAGGCGGCGCCAAGCCGCGGATCGAGCATGAAGATCGCTTTTGCTGAATCTGATTGTTGCAACAGCGGATCGAGAGACCTCAAAAGTTGTTGCACGGCGCGGGCGTTGATCTTCCATGCTTTATCCAGATCTTTACTCGCAACATGACCAACCGGTGTCAGCGGCGTTGCATGGGCCGCGCAATGGATCAGAGCATCCAATTTGCCGTGACGTTCATAAAGGGCGGCACCAAGCCGCTCAATCGCCCCATCGTCGGTTAGATCAAGGGGCAAAAGCGTAGGACGATTTCCGTCATCCTTTTTTACCACATCGTCAAGGTCTTCTAGGCCCCCGAGAGTGCGGGCGAGGGCGAAGACTGTCGCGCCCTGCGCGCACAGATTTCGGCTGATCGCGAAACCAAGTCCGCGAGAGGCCCCGGTTACAAGGGCAACCCGCCCAGATAATGATTGTTCCGTCATGTCGCTGCTTGAACCAGATCGCGCCGCGATTCGCTAGCGAGGCAAATCGGCGGCGGCGGGTTCGTTGAGCGGCGTCAATTATCCGCCGATTTTGCCTTGGCTTGTTTCAGCTCAAGCGGACCGTTCGGATTCCACGCCTGCAAGCTGGCAGCGTTTTCTTTCAACTCGGCATCTTCGAAACCGACGAGGATCACCATGCGCCGACCGTCCTTTGCGGTTAGATACGCGCGACGGGCAATTCGGCCTCGGCGAAAACCGTCTTCGCGATGCGAGCCGTCATACCGTGTGCCACTTTGCGTGAAGATGAATGCGGCGCGGCCATCGTTTTCGACTTGTAACATGCCAACTGGGCCTGCTGCACCGAGCATCCACAATCTGCGAACGCCAGCACGACCTTCGACAACACGCTCTTCAGCAGTGGTCTGAATCTGTCGACCGGTTGCAGGATCAACGAGCAGGCTGGAGACGCCAATCGCGTATTGGAATTCATCTTTTTTGGCGAGTAGACGATCAGCGCGTGCAATCACGCGGCAACCGCAATTCGCTCGCGCGGACATTTGCCTCATGCAAGCGCGCATAGCGCCTTCAGTTGCTTGATCATCCGTTGCCGCCGCAGCGACGTGCAGAGCTGGGCAGGACTCAGCTGGTTCGCCGCGAACAAGAGCGCGTCCAGCGGGGGCTGATAAGTATGCTTTGCCCTCCGGTGCGCCAAACAGCAGGCCAACCTGCGCTGCCTCAATCCATTTGCCACCGTTCTGACTCTTGGGATCTGCGTTCGATGCGCGGCGGGCGTAGAGCAAGGCTTCGTTCAATTCATCGTAATCATTCGCCACGATTTCAGCAGGGCGAGGTACCGAGAAAAATCGCTGTCTGACCACGCTTCCCGTTAAACTATTTATTGGGGCCGATTGCACCAACCCACCATTCGATTGAGCAAACTGTGCGGCGATTGTCCGATCAGCGGCGGCAATCTTCGGGGCGGAAATACCGTCGGCCCCATTCGTACAACTGACAAGCATTGTACCTGAGGCTGAAAGTGCCATTGCGAACAAAGCTCTCGCGAAGCGGGGTGATCTGCGGGGAGCTGTAATCTTCAACATTGTGGTTTCCCGGTTAGCTTTGCACAGCACGCCGCTGCACGTGTCCGATAAAATCCATACTATTCTGATTCAGTAAGGTTTACAGCGTATTTACAAATCAAAATCCAATATCGTGGTCGAGAAGAAGTTCAACTTTTGAGGATGAGTTCCCGGGGCACGGGATTGTGGCAAAACTTATTCAGCCTAAAATTTCGTCTCATCTTCTTAAGTTCTTTGGTATACAAGCGTTTCCGGGGACGGTGTTGGCGGACGCGAGATTGTGGGTTTAAGCTTTTGGACGACGAAAATTATTTCAATGTTTCCGGGCGTGTGAAGTGGTTTGATCCGGTGAAAGGCTATGGGTTCATTGTTCCAGACGAAGGAGCAGTGGATTTGCAGGGCAACGATGTCCTTCTCCATATGTCTGTCTTGCGGTCTGCTGGGTTCAGTACCGTGTCGGAAAATGCGTACATAGCCTGTGAAGCGCAGCAGAGGGACCGTGGGGTCCAAGCAAGCCGTATCATCTCGATTGATGAGCAGCCGGCATCAGAAATGGAAACGCCAGAGGATTCCGATTTTCCGATCCCGACGGGCGATGACGTCGCGGGCGGTCTGTTGGTTCCTTCGCGCGTGAAATGGTTCGACAAGTCCAAAGGATTTGGTTTTGTGAACATGCACGCCGATGAGGCAGACGTTTTCGTTCACATGGAGGTCTTGCGGCGTTTTGGCTTGCCCGACCTTGATCCCGGAGAGGCCGTTCTGGTCCGGGCAGTCGAGGGACCGCGCGGTCGGATGGCCTGTGAAGTGCGTCCTTGGGACTTTTCGTTTAGGAGCGGCTGATGCGCTTACCTGTTTTTTTTGCCACCTTGTGCTTCGTTTCTTCGCCGTTGATTGCTGGAACGCCCTCAGAAGGTGTTTTGGAGATAAAAACCGAATCGGATTCGGTCAAAATTCAGATCGAGATCGCTGATGAACCCGATGAGCGCTCTCGTGGCCTGATGTTTCGCGAATCTCTAGATGCGTTGTCGGGAATGCTTTTCATCTATCCGACCCCGCGTATCGCATCCTTCTGGATGAAAAATACGCTGATCCCGCTCGATATAGTGTTTGTTGATGCCGAAGGGCGGGTCGCAACGATTGCGCCACAAACAACGCCTTTATCCCTAAAACCCGTGACTTCTGGTGTTCCTGTTCTGACAGTTCTCGAAGTTGCTGGCGGCGAGGCAGAGCGCTTGGGAATCGCCGTAGGCGATGCGGTAGAGTGGACGGAAACCCCCATTGAAAAATGAGTGTCACGAAGGCTTGCTGCGACGAGTCTGATGCGCTATGCACCGCCGGACGGAGCGTGGCGCAGTCTGGTAGCGCACCTGGTT
>CAZJWF010000214.1:0-3612 GCA_964549375.1 uncultured Neomegalonema sp. | reverse complement strand
TATTCGACGATGCGCTCTTTGACCTTCTCAAGACCGTAGTGATCGGCGTCGAGAACCTCTTGGGCGACATTCAGATCTTTTTTGACGCGCGATTTCTTGCCCCACGGAATCGAGAGCATCCAGTCGAGATAGTTTCGGACGACCGCCGCCTCTGCGGACATTGGCGACATATTTCGCAGCTTTTTCATCTCGGCTTCGGCCTTTTCTTTGGCCTCCTTCGAGAGTTTGGTTTCATTGATGCGCGATTCAAGCTCGCCCATCTCGTCCTTGCCGTCTTCGCCTTCGCCCAATTCGCGCTGAATCGCCTTCATCTGTTCGTTCAGGTAATACTCGCGTTGGGTTTTCTCCATCTGGCGCTTGACGCGAGACTTGATCTTTTTCTCGACCGCCAGAACCGAGATTTCGCCCTGCATCAAGGCAAACATCTGCTCCAGGCGTTTTGTGACCTCAAATTCTTCGAGCAGCTCTTGTTTCTCGGAGATTTTGACCGCGAGGTGATGTGCGACGGTATCGGCCAGCTTGCCCGGTTCGTCGATCTGGGCGATAGCAGCGAGCGCTTCTTGCGGGATATTTTTGTTGAGCTTGAGGTATTTCTCAAACTCTTTGGTAACGGTGCGGATCAGCGCTTGAGTTGTTTCTTCGTCGCCTTCGGTCTCAACAATCGGCTCTGCCGTTGCTTCAAAGAAAGAGTCGTTCTCTACGAAGGACGTAATTTTTGCGCGTTGTTTGCCCTCGACAAGCACCTTGACCGTGCCGTCGGGCAGCTTGAGCAGTTGCAGTACCGACGCGACAACGCCAACCTGATAAATATCTTTGGGACCGGGATCGTCTTCGCCCGCATCTTTTTGCGTCACCAGCAAAATCTGGCGGTCATTGCTCATCACGTCTTCAAGGGCGCGAACGGATTTTTCGCGGCCGACGAAAAGGGGGGCAATCAAATCGGGAAACACGACAATATCGCGGAGCGGCAAAACCGGGTAAATCGCCGCTTCGGATGGGGAAACGTCTGACATTCATCGTCCTCAAAAGCTGTGTCGGCGCGCCTCTGACTTTCGAGCACGGGCCGACGCCCATATTGGCTCGGGTTTAGATGGACTCTCCCGATGCCGCTTTCAAGCCGCGTAAGCGTGCTGCGGTACTTCGCCCTACGTTTTTACACGCATTCGGGCCTAAGAACACCTAAACAGAGCAAAAAAGGGGCCTAATTTCGGGAAATCGTCCGGATATCTTTAAAAGGATCGAACGGGACGCGGCTTGGTGATCCGCGCGCGCATGTCAGAGTTTCGATGCGTCCTGCGTCGCTCAAATCGTGCGTGTATGGGTTCTTGTCTATTGATTTATTGTAGAAAGTGCGCCGCGAAGCGGCTCTTGCCATCGGCAGAAGAACCCACGGTAACGACATCTATGCGACAGTCCCGAGACGCAATCGCCATCAGGAACGTGGCTCGGCAGCGAAATTTCGAACAATTTACCGTAATCACTCCTCAACGCTGTAGCAAAACGTGGCGTTGTCGATCCGGTTGGGGCGGCTGCGCTCCGTGCAGTGGTATCGGCCCTTTCAGACTCGTCGATTGGGCCTTATAGCGGCGGCTATCGTTTTAAGGAGCCACGCATGATCCCTCGCTATTCCCGTCCTGAAATGGCCGCTATCTGGTCGCCTGAGAGCAAATTCCGCATCTGGTTCGAGATCGAGGCCCATGCGGCGGATGCACAGGCAGAGCTGGGCGTGATCCCGAAAGCGGCAGCGGAGAAGACATGGACCGCAAAGGACATGGCCTTTGATATCGAGCGGATTGATGAGATCGAGCGCGAGGTCAAACATGATGTGATCGCGTTTTTGACTCACCTCGCTGAACTGGTCGGAGAGGAGGCGCGCTTTGTCCACCAAGGTATGACCTCTTCGGATGTGCTCGATACCTGTTTCAATGTCCAGCTCGTCAAGGCCGCAGATATTCTGCTGGCCGATTTGGATAAGCTGCTCGACGTCATCAAACGCCGCGCCTACGAACATAAAGATGATGTCTGCATCGGGCGTAGCCACGGTATTCATGCGGAACCTGTAACGTTCGGTTTGAAGCTCGCGCAGATGTACGCCGAGATGCAGCGCAATCGTGAGCGGCTCGTTGCTGCCCGCGAAGAGATTGCGACCTGTGCAATTTCTGGCGCGGTTGGTACCTTCGCGAATATTGATCCGTCCGTCGAAGAACATGTCGCCAAAGCGATGGGCTTGAATGCCGAGCCAATCTCAACCCAAGTCATCCCTCGCGATCGTCATGCGATGTTCTTCTCAGTGTTGGGCGTGATTGCCTCTTCGGTCGAACGGATTTCGGTTGAAGTGCGGCACTTGCAGCGGACGGAAGTTTTGGAGGCGGAGGAATACTTCTCGCCGGGGCAAAAAGGATCTTCGGCCATGCCGCATAAACGCAATCCGATCCTGACCGAAAATATGACAGGTCTGGCGCGGATGGTGCGCTCTTATGCTTTGCCCGCGATGGAGAATGTGGCGCTGTGGCATGAGCGGGATATCTCGCACTCATCGGTCGAGCGCATGATCGGGCCGGATGCGACCGTGACGCTGGACTTTGCTTTGGTGCGTCTAACGGGCGTGATCGACAAGCTGTTGGTCTATCCAGAGCGAATGATGAAGAACCTGAATCAGTTTCGCGGCCTCATCCACTCGCAGCGGGTTCTGTTGGCGCTGACCCAAGCAGGTGCAAGCCGCGAGGACAGCTACCGTATGGTCCAACGCAACGCGATGAAGGTCTGGGAAGAGGGCGCAGACTTTTTGGCCGAGCTGAAAGGTGATCCCGATGTCGCCGCGCGGCTGGACGATGTGACTTTGGAGGAGCTGTTCGACCTTGGGTATCACACCAAGCATGTGGATACGATTTTCAAGCGCGTGTTCGGCTAACAGGTCACGGCGCTCGGCGATTACGGGATATTGGGTGTCGGTGAGCGCATCTTGTCTGGGTTGAAATTTGGCCAGCGGATACATGGCAATCTTCCGCCACATTCGCGGGTATGTTTCCCGCTATGACTAACAAGACCGATGTTACGCGGCGGACCTTTGGGGGCATGATTGCCGCCACCGCCGTTGCTGCTCCGGGTGTTGTCTCTGCCGCCGTGCGTCAGCCGCGCGATGAGACCATTTTCGAGCGCAAATCCGTGCCTCTGGCATGGCCCCAATACCACAAATTCGACAGCTTTGCGGAGCCGCCAAATGTCGGCGACAAGGTGACTTTGGTGCGCGAAGCTCAGCATAGTTTACCGGGCGAAGCGGAGGGTGTGGCTGTCTACACCTCAAACTTTAAGCGGATCGGTTACATCCCGCGCCAACACAATGGCGCGTTCACTTGGGCGCTGAAACGCGGCGAGGCACGTGAAGCGCGGATCTCCGAGATTGCCGAGCCGATTGTGCGCGGCAAGCAAATCAGGGGTTGGGGTGCATTTCATATTGATGTGCGCGTTAGCGCAGCGGCGCTCGCTTAACCTCTAACAGACCTTAATCGCTCGGATTGCGAAAGACTTATTTCACAATCCGGGCAAGCCTGTATTTTAGTTTCGGCGGCCAAATCCGGCATTTGCTGCACGGCGCTGTTTGCGCGCGGCCTG
>CAZJWF010000213.1:0-3644 GCA_964549375.1 uncultured Neomegalonema sp. | reverse complement strand
TAGTTGTCCGTTTCACTACTCTGCGGCCATCTTCGCTGTATCATTGGGAGCGTCGAACGTTGCTAGCAGTTCCGCGCGTTTGACCGCGGCATCCTCCATCGCTTCTAACTTCACCGGGCCGTAGCCCCGAATCTGGTCTGGCAGCATCGCGAGGGCGAGTGCGGCTTGGTGGTTGGGTGCGGTCAGGGCACGTTTGATGTCGGCTTCATAGTCTTTTATCAGGCGACGTTCGGCGCGGCGCTCTTTGGTTTTGCCAAAGGGATCAAACCAGGTGCCGCGCAGTCTCTTCATCTTCGTCAGGATGCGAAAACCCGTCATCATGCGCTTGCTGAACTGACGTTTTTTGGGACGGCCACTGGCGTCTGTGCCGCCCATAAACGGCGGTGCGAGGTGAAAGCTGATTGTGCCGCCGTCGTCGAATGCCTCCAAGATGCGTCGTTCGAATGTGCCGTTCGTAAAGAGGCGCGCGACTTCGTATTCGTCTTTGTAGGAGAGAAGTTTTGCGTAGTTTTGAGCGACGGCGCGTGTGAACTTGTCCGTTGCTTCGGGACGGGCATTTCTGACTTTGTCCACGAGTTTGCGATAGCGTTTTGCGAGGCGCTTGTTTTGGTATTCTGTCAGATGAGTTTCGCGGTGAGCGATGATTTCGTCGAGAGTTTGCGGAATGGTTTCGGCCTCAGTTTCGCCTAGTATTTCGCTGACGGAAATCGGATCGGCGGCGAGTTTGCGGCCCCAGTGCAGGGCTTGGACGTTCTTTTCAACTGAGACACCATTTAGCTCGATTGCTTGGATGATTGCACCGAGACCTACGGGGAGTAATCCCTTTTGTAGCGCGTAGCCCATCATCATCATATTGCCCATGATGGCATCGCCAAGTGCGCGTTCCGCAAGCGCGGTGAAGTCGTGGAAGCCTTCTTGGTGCTCGACAGTGCGGGCGATTTTTTCTCGGGTCAGACCAGTGCGGAAATCAAGGTCACGGTTTTTGATGAAGTCGGCAACCGGGGTCAGGTGTGTGTTGACCACCCCTTGCGTGCGCGTGGGATCGCAAAGGATGGCACCGTCTTTTGATGCCGCAACAACGGCATCCGCCGCCAGCAGCAAGTCGGCACCGCCGGTGACGATACGCGGGCTGGTGATTTTGTCGGGATCATCTGCGAGGCGCAGGTATGAGAACACTGCGCCGCCCTTTTGCGCGAGGCCCGCCATATCGAGGATCATCGCGGCCTTACCCTCGATATGTGCGGCCATGCCCATTACCGACCCGATGGTCAAAACGCCTGTACCACCGACGCCTGTGATGGCGATGTTATAGGCATCGTTGAGCGCGCGCGCCGCGACGGGCGCAGGGATTGAGTTCGGGTCAATTTTTTGCGCGGCAGCTTTGCGCGGCTCGACCCCTTCGATGGTGACGAAGGAGGGGCAAAACCCTTTGAGGCAGGAAAAATCTTTGTTGCAGGCGGACTGGTTGATCTTGCGCTTGCGGCCCAGCGCGGTCTCGAAAGGCTCCACGGCGACGCAGTTCGACTGGATTGAACAATCGCCGCAGCCTTCGCAAACTTCGGGGTTGATGAAGACGCGCTTTGACGGGTCGGGGAAGGTGCCGCGCTTGCGGCGGCGGCGTTTCTCAGCAGCGCAGGTCTGAACGTAGATGATCCCGGAACAGCCTTTGATTTCGCGTAGCTCGCGCTGCACATCTTCTAACTCGTCCCGATGGCGCACAGTAGTCCCGGTGGGAAGCTCGCTGGGTCGATAGACTTCCGGCTCGTCGGTGACGAGAACGATGGGGGTGACACCTTCGGCGTGGAGTTGCCGGGCGACATGCTGGGGCGAGAGCGGCCCATCGACCTTTTGCCCGCCGGTCATCGCGACCGCATCGTTGTAGAGAACTTTGTAGGTGATGTTGACACCGGAGGCGACGCCTTGGCGGATGGCGAGCAGGCCCGAATGGAAATACGTGCCGTCGCCGATATTGATGAACTGATGCGCCTCGTCTGTGAAATGTGCGGTGCCTTGCCACTGCGCGCCTTCGCCGCCCATTTGCGAAAAGCCCGCATCGTTGCGATCCATCCATGTCACCATGAAATGGCATCCAATGCCTGCGCCGACGCGAGAGCCTTCGGGCACGTTGGTCGAGGTGTTGTGCGGACAGCCCGCGCAGAAATAGGGTTTGCGGAGGATGGGCGGTTCGTGCTGCACACGGATTTGTGCGCGTTTCTCAAACCAGTTTAGCTTTTCTTCAATCCGCTGTCGCAAACCTGCTTCAAGATCTAGGTGAACGAGTCTGTCAGCGATTGCCCGCGCGACCTTTCCGGTGGTGAGTTCGACATCCAGCGGCAGATTGGGTTTGTCTTCGTGGTCGAACTTTCCGATGATGCGGGGGCGCACATTCGCACGCCAGTTGAAAAGCTGTTGTTTGATTTGAAACTCGATGATCTCGCGGCGTTCTTCGATGACCAGAACTTCTTCGAGACCTTCGGCGAAGTGCCGAACGCCCTCGGGATCGAGCGGCCACGGCATGCCGACCTTGTAGACGCGTAATCCAATGGCGGTGGCCTCTGCCTCGCCAATCCCAAGCTGGCGCAGGGCTTCGCGTGTATCTTCGTAAGCTTTGCCAGAGGTGATGATGCCGAACCGCGCCTTAGGCGTGTCCACGACCATCTTGTCGACTTGGTTCGCGCGGCCAAAGGCAATCGCGGCATAGCCTTTATACGTTTGCAGGCGATGGTCTTGATCCCATCGGTCGTCGGGCCAGCGGATATTAAGGCCATCGGCAGGCATCTCAAAATCTGTGGGAATCGTAAAGACGCGGTCTTCGCCTTTCAGGTCAACGGTTGCTGTAGTCTCAATCGTGTCGGCGATGACTTTCATTCCGACCCAGCAGCCGGAATAACGCGACATGGCAATGCCGAGCAGGCCCATCTCGATAAATTCATGGATCGAAGAAGGGTAGAGTGTCGGCATGACGGAGGCCGAAAAGAAGTGTTCGGATTGATGCGGAACTGTCGAAGACTTTGCCGCATGATCATCGCCCGCGAGCGCCAGAACGCCGCCATGCGGAGCCGTCCCTGCCGCGTTCGCGTGTTGGAACACATCGCCCGTGCGCGCGACGCCCGGACCCTTGCCGTACCAGATGCCAACGACGCCGTCATATTTCGCGCCGGGAGACATGTGCGCTTGCTGCGCTCCCCAAATCGCCGTTGCGGCGAGGTCTTCGTTCACGCCCGGTTGAAAAACGATATTGTTCTCGCGAAGGCGTTTTTCCTCGCGCATGAGAACTTGGTCATAACCGCCGATGGGAGAGCCGCGATAACCAGAGATAAACGTCGCTGTGTTCAGGCCCGCCGCACGGTCGCGCTTCATCTGCACGAGAGGCAACCGCGTTAGTGCGTGAAGCCCATTCATAAAAACGCGGCCATGCCCCAACTCGTAACGGTCATCGAGTGAAACGGTGCGAGCGTCCATCGTGCAGCCTCCTGAGTTACGAGAAGATCGGTATCAAAAATAGGACAGTATTGCTACCATAGTTTTGCGAGGATGTAGCAGCCTCACTGAAAGTTTTGAGTTACGTTATGCCACGCAGCATCCGGGGTAGCGTCGGAAAGAAGGATAATTCGACGAAATAATTCCCTGCCCCGCACGTGCTG
>CAZJWF010000212.1:0-3658 GCA_964549375.1 uncultured Neomegalonema sp. | reverse complement strand
CGAAGTTTATTTACGCCGCGTCGAGTTCTTCAACATCTTCCTCGTGGCTATCGCGTTTTCCAAGAGTTGGAATAGGAATCAACATGAAAGCAGGTATATGCTCGCCGAGCCCCTTGACGCGCTGGCCTCGATCATCGCGTTCGCGCCCCCGGCCGCCACGATCAGGACGCCGGGTCTCATCGCGCCGCGGATTTCTCTTTGCTGGGGGCTTAGATGCCTCTACTGGTTCCGATTTTGGTTTCGGTGCCTCTGCGACAGATGTCTCCGACTGCGCAACGTCGTGACTTTGTTTATTGCGAGAGCCGCGACGAGTTCGACTACGCCTTGGCTTCTCTTCGGCGGGTGCTTCTCCCGTCTCAGCAACAGGAGCAACGGCTACACCTTCTCCGCCCGGTAATTCCACGCGCGGGATTTCTTTTTTGAGCATCGCTTCGATCTGCTCAACATACTTCGTCTCGCTCCCCGTCGCGAGAGTGAACGCTTTACCAGTTCGTCCCGCACGGCCCGTTCGACCAATGCGGTGAACATAGTCCTCGGAATGAGTAGGAACGTCGAAATTAAAGACGTGGCTGACAGCCGGAATATCCAAACCGCGCGCTGCCACATCGGATGCGACCAACAGCGTAATGCGGTTTTCACGAAAATCGTCCAGCGTCGCCATTCGGACCCGTTGATCCAAATCCCCATGGAGGGAGCCGACGGAGAACCCGTGCTTCTTGAGCGATTTTTCCAAGATGCCGATGTCACGCTTGCGGTTGCAGAAGATAATCGCGTTTGTCACTGCGTCGCCCTCGTCGTTGAGGATGACGCGCAATGCGTTTCGCTTAGCTTTCGGCAGTCCATCTTTTCGGCCTGCACCGACCGAAACAAGACCTTGTGTAATCGTCTCACTGGCCGATGAGGCACGCGCCACTTCGATCTGCGTAGGATTGGATAGGAACTCTTGAGTCAGACGCGTAATCTCAGGCGGCATAGTTGCAGAGAAAAAGAGGGTCTGGCGCGTGAACGGCGTCATTTTAAAAATCCGCTCGATATCGGGGATAAACCCCATATCCAGCATCCGGTCGGCCTCATCGACCACCATAATATCAATGCCAGAGAGCATCAGCTTGCCGCGCTCTACGTGATCGAGCAAACGGCCCGGCGTCGCAATCAGTACATCAACGCCGCGATCAATCTTTTGGTCTTGCTCTTTGAAAGAAACGCCGCCGATCAAAAGGGCCATAGTCAACTTGACGTGCTTTGAATAGGTCTCAAAATTCTCAGCTACCTGAGCCGCCAATTCGCGGGTCGGGGCAAGAACGAGTGTCCGGGGCATCCGCGCCCGTGCGCGCCCCTTGATCAGCCGGTTGATCATTGGAATGGAGAAAGCGGCCGTTTTGCCGGTTCCAGTCTGCGCAATCCCCAGAACGTCCTTGCCCTCCAGCGCTGGCGGGATGCCCTCAGCCTGAATCGGGGTTGGAGACGTATAGCCGGTCTCGTCAATTGCTTTAAGAACTTTGGGGTCGAGGTTAAGCTCGCTAAAAGTCATCAATACCTTCAAAGGGTTACGTGAGGATCTGCGATCTCAAACCGCATCACCTCCGAAAGATCGTATCGGTACGATCAATTTCTTGCACCGCAAAATAATGATTTCGCATTAATTGTCAATTAACGGTGGTTATCATCTGATTATTGCGACGTGATTATCCTTTTGGTTTACTAACATTGCAGCGCAACATTTCACCACATGAGCCAAATAATATCGACAATGGCTTACCGATAACGACAGCGCCGAACATCGACGACAAGTGTTGTCAGTCACCTTTGAAACCAGCGCATAATATCGTTCTTGACGAGACGGGTGGGAAATCGCGAAAAAAGATTAAAGACCGGAGAAGATTAGATGTTTATCGCAATGAACCGATTCAAAGTTGCCAAAGGTCAGGAAGCCCAATTTGAGGAAATTTGGCGGAACCGGGACTCCAAATTGGCCAGCGTGCCGGGCTTTCAGTCTTTTCACATGCTCAAAGGCGATGAGGCCGAGGATCACATCCTCTACGTGTCGCATTCCATCTGGAAAAATAAAGAGGTCTTTCTGGACTGGACCCGCTCCGATGCGTTCCGCGCTTCACACAAAGGGGCAGGGGAGCACCGCACAATTTATCTGGAAGCGCCCGTGCTAGAGACATTCGAAGCAGTGGAGGGAATTTGAAAAAATTCCAGACTTTATCGCTACTTAATACCAAAATGAAAGCCGCCGGATCACTCCAGCGGCTTCCTTCATTTGAAATTTCGAAAGGGGGTCAGACCTTTGGGTCTTCCTCTTCTCCTGTTTGCTCAGGCTCTGCATCGCCCTCGGCTGCTTCATCGTTACCGCCGCTAAGATCGCTAAGGTCAGCTTCTTCATCGAACAACGATTGCACGTCGAATTCAGCGGCTTCCGCTGCTTCTTCTTCTGCACGCAGGTCAGCGATTGATTTACCATCAGCCTGAAGCTCGGCTTCGTCAGCGGAACGCGCCACGTTCGCTGTCACAGTCGCCGTGACTTCGGGGTGAAGCACTACGGCGATTTCGTGCAGGCCAAGCTCCTTGATCGGTTGCTCAAGCTGAATTTGCTTGCGCTCAATCGTGTAGCCTTCGGCCTTCAGTTGATCCGCCACGTCGCGGGTCGACACAGAGCCGTATAGCGCACCAGTTTCCGATGCCTGACGGATAACGACGAACTTGTGTCCGTCGATCTTGTTGGCCTCAGTCTGGGCTTCGCCGCGCAGTTCGGCATTGCGTGCCTCGAGTGCGGCGCGTTGTGCTTCAAACTTTTCAAGGTTCGCTTTGCTAGAGCGCAACGCTTTTCCTTGAGGCAGCAAAAAGTTCCGGCCATAACCGCTTTTGACCGAAACGACATCGCCCATGTTACCGAGCTTGTCGACACGTTCGAGTAGGATGACTTCCATCATGATTCTCCTTACTTGATCGCGTAGGGCATCAGGGCGAGGAAGCGGGCACGTTTAATCGCACGGGCGAGTTCACGCTGCTTCTTTGCCGAGACGGCGGTGATACGAGAAGGGACGATCTTGCCGCGCTCTGAGATGAAGCGTTGCAGCAGCTTGACGTCTTTATAGTCGATCTTCGGCGCGTTGTTGCCCGAAAACGGGCAAGACTTACGGCGGCGGAAGAACGGGCGTTTAGCAGGTCCAGCCATTTGTTATTCCTCCGTCTTTTCTTCTGCAGGTGCGGCCTCAGCCGCCGGTTTATCTGCCGCCGGTGCGTCGTCACGCTTCGGACGATCTTCGCGTGGTCCGCGATCGTCACGTCCCCGACCACCGCGACGGTCATCGCGGCCTGACTTATTCTGAAGGATGGCGCTGGGGCCTTCTTCATGCTCTTCAACGCGGAAGCTGACAGCGCGCATGACGTCTTCATGCAAACGTTGCAGGCGCTCCATTTCCTGAACCGCTGCCGACGGCGCGTCAAGGCGCAGCATGGCGTAGTGACCTTTGCGGTTCTTGTTGATCTTGTACGCCATTGGGCGCACGCCCCAATACTCATGGTTCACGACACTGCCGCCGTTCTCCGTGATAATATTGGAAAATTCTTCAATCAGGCTTTCGGCCTGAGCGCCGGAAATATCCTGACGCGCAATCATGATATGCTCGTATAGAGGCATATTCAGTCCTTT
>CAZJWF010000211.1:0-3687 GCA_964549375.1 uncultured Neomegalonema sp. | reverse complement strand
TGCTGATTTTATCGGCGCTCTACCTTCTGTACCTTGCGGCAAAGGTGGCGTTTTCAGGGAGCAAGATTGCGTTCATCGAGGCGCATCGAGCGCCGGGCATTCGCGATGCCGTGCTGTTGCAGGCGCTTAATCCAAAAGCTTACGTCGTCAATACAGCGATGATCGCGGGGTTTCCGCTGGGATTTGCGAGCTACTGGTCCGAGATCGCCATCAAGCTGGTGATCATGAACGTGATTTGGATCCCGCTGCATATCCTGTGGCTGTGGTTTGGCGTGGCGCTGCGCCGTCTGAACCTTGCCCCCAAAACGCAACGCCTGATCAATTTCGCGATGGCAGGAGCGATGGTAATCGTGGTGCTGCTGGCGTTGTGGTCGTTGCGGAACGGAGTTTGAGGGCCGTCAATCCTGCCGAGATACCGTCACCTTGATAGGTGTGGGGTTATAGCCGTTACAGGGGTTGTGCATTTCCGGGCAGTTGGACAGCACGGCAAGGACATCGGTTTCGGCGCGCAAGGATACATGGCTGTTCGGCTGGAGTTCGGCATGAGCGATGCCTGCACTGCCGTCTTCCAACACCGGAACGCTCATGAACCAGTTGACGTTCGATACAATGGCGTCTTTGCCCAGCCCGTGTTCAGCGAGTGCGTGTTCGAAATTCGCGTAACAGGTCTCGGTGGTTTCAACGCCATAACGGAGGCGGTTATTTGCGGTGCTACAACAGCCGTAGATTGTGTCATGCCGCCCGACTGTATCTTCGATAACTGTCATCAAAGCCGTGCCGCTGTCTGAGTAGAGGATGGTGCCGAGGCCGACATAGACGTTGCCCTGAACCTTGACCGTGTTCATCGTCGAATACCGGTCGCTGAGATCGTTTGCGTCGTAGCACAGGAAATCAACTGCTTGCTGTCCCTCCAAATCGGTGATTTTCAAAATATCGTTGGCCGCGATGACGCGTGACCACGGCTGTTTTGCGGGGACGGTTTCTTCATGGATGATTGGCATGTGTTACATCGCGCCTGTTAGTGAGCGTGACTTCGCGCCCTTCTGGATATCGTAAATCGACCCAAGTTCACTTGGTTGCGGGATTGGTAGGCGGATGGGGGTATCGACCAAGCGCGGCATGTCGGGATGCTGACCGCAGAGGATGCGGGATTTGTATTCATCCAAATCATCAAAACGTGCCATTGATCCGACCAGCGGGAACGCATCCGCAGCCATCATCTCATAGAACAACAAGCGACGGTCAAACTCAGATGTATTGAGTGCGGACCCGTGTACAATGCGCGCATGGTGGATCGTGATCGAACCTGCTGATCCTGTCAGCATCGCCGCGTCATCCATGTGAAAGCCGTTCTCGGCGAGGTCCATTGCCCCGGCGAATACTCCGTTGTTGTGGTGGTCAAATGTCGGGCCTTTGTGCGAGCCGGGAAAGACCATGAGCGGACCGTTCTCCGGCTTCAGATCGTCAATCAGAACGCCAATCGCCAGAACATCATCGTTGGTTTGAGGATAGAATGCCCAGTCTTGATGCCATTCCACCGCCGCTCCGTACTGTGCGGATTTCATGTTCAGCTTGGTCGTGTTGAGGCGCAGATTGGGGCCGCAGAGGTCGCGGGCCGGCGCCAGGATGTGGTCCGAATGAAGTAAATCGCGCATGACATCGCTGATTTCATGCGGGAACTTAATGCGGCGGACGCGCGGCGCGTCGGGCTTGTGGCTGTCTTCCAAGTCGATGCGGTGATTGGAAGCGGTCATGCCGCGCGCTTCGTCTTCGAACCGTGCGATCTCGGCGCGAATATCTTCGATGATGCTCATTGGGACGCGGTTTTCGAGCACAAGATATCCCTCGCGCTCGTAAAATTCGACTTGTTCAGCAGTCAAGGCTTCAAGGGTCATCGGCGCTCCTCCGACCCTCAGCGTAGCGGCGTCAGGCTGCGGCGACAATCCCAAGGAAATCTGCTGCTTTCAGGCTTGCGCCACCGATCAACCCGCCGTCCACGTCTTCAATCGCGAAGATTTCAGCAGCGTTCCCCGGTTTTACCGAACCACCATATAGCAAGCGGATGCCGTCGCCTTCGCCGCCAAGGTCGTCTTTCAGGGCGGCACGCAGGGCACTGTGCATCGCTGCGATTTGCTTGCTGTTAGGCGTGCGGCCCGTGCCGATGGCCCAAACCGGTTCATAAGCGACAACGGTGTTCGCAGCGGTCGCACCCAGTGGCAGGGAGTCACGCATTTGCTGAACCATCAACGCCTCGGCACCGCCCGCGTCGCGCTGGGCCTCGGTTTCGCCTATGCACACGATGGCAGTCAGACCATTTGCGAGCGCCGCTTCGGCTTTCGCTTTCACAAGTGCGCTTTGCTCGCCGTGATCCGTGCGCCGCTCAGAGTGCCCGACGATCACCGCTGTTGCACCAACATCCGAGAGCAAAGCCGCCGAGACATCGCCCGTATGCGCGCCGCTTTCCGCCGTATGGCAGTCTTGCGCGCCGATATTGATATGAGAATTTCCGGCGCTGCCAACAAAGCGGCCGATCAGAGGGAAGGGTGGGCAGACGAGAACGTCGCAGTTGGACGGGTTTGCATCGCACATCTCCACCAACTCGGCCATCGACGCCGTGAGGCCGTTCATTTTCCAGTTCCCGGCGACGAGTTTGCGGCGTGACGACATCGTTTTAGCTCCCGTTGACAATTCGAGCGCTTCATAACCCGCCCCGCCTGCGGTATCCAGTGACTTTAAGGATAGATTTTAAGTGCTTACACAGGTTCGGCGAATTTGATCGACTCGCCGCATCCACAAGATTCCGTCACGTTCGGATTGCGGAACTTAAAGCCGCTTTCGAGCAGCCCGCGTTCATAGTCGATTTCGGTGCCGAGCAAAAACATCACCGCAATCGGCGCAATCAACACGCGCACACCGTCTTGTTCGACGGTTTCGTCGCCCGCCGTCGCCTCGGTGGCGTATTCCATTGTGTATTCCATGCCTGCACAGCCGCCCTTTTTGACGCCAATTCGCAGGCCATAGACTGGATCGTCTGGGCGCGCCATCAACTGTTCCAACTGCGCGACGGCAGCGGGGGTCAGCGTGACAGGGGCTTTTCCTCCGGTCGCTCCAAACATCACATAAATCCTAATTCAAGCCGGGCTTCATCGGACAAGCGACTCATATCCCAAGGCGGTTCCCACATCAGATTGACATCGACTTGCTTGATACCGGGTAAAGGCTCGACCGCATCGGCGACCCAACCCGGCATTTCTCCGGCGACGGGACAGCCGGGCGCGGTGAGCGTCATATCAACCTGTACGGCGTTCTCGGCATCGACTCTGATCGAGTAAATCAGCCCTAAGTCATAGATATTAACAGGGATTTCCGGGTCGTGGACCGAGCGGATCGCTTCGACAATGTCGTTATACATCGGATGGTCTTCGGTCGAAGGCTGGATAAGCGGTTCGCCTTCGGCGGGGGTCGGTGCGTCCATCGGTTTCGGCCTCGTGAAGCGGAATACTCCTGACATATAGTGCATCCGGCGAGGGTGTACCAGTGCGGCGGCAGGGAGGCCGGATTGGAAACTGGTGGAAGGCCGGAAGAACTGGAGCAACAGTCGCGATTTCGTGGAGCGGGACCGGGAAATTCGGTTGAGTTTGACTTCTCTAATGCGGTCTGAGCCGTCGCAGAGAGGAAGGGTTTTGC
>CAZJWF010000210.1:0-3697 GCA_964549375.1 uncultured Neomegalonema sp. | reverse complement strand
TTCAGGCCAGTGAATCACGAAATCCACATTCCTGCGAGTAAATAGAGGCGCTCAACTGGCAATGCCCCTCGGGCCACTCAGTGGGGGCCGAGCAAGACGAACTCAATCAAATTTAGATCATTCATGAGGTCACGCCAAACGCGACGGTAACCCAGCGAGTCTGATAGGTCGCACCGGCGGGTATGGCTCACTACCGAAGGGCTGTTGCAGATATCAAATCCAGAACCGCATCTTCATCGAAGGTTGGTTTTCTTCCAATGACGACGAGACCGAGCGGTGCATCTGGTCGAGCGTCAGTAACGGTCCAGCGCCGACAAACAACCTGAATCAGTTTTCTCCCCCCGCCCGCCGACACCACAAATCCTTTCGCGCGCAGCAAGGCGAGACTTGCATCGGCTAGACCTCCTGCCAAAGCCTCTACATCGATTGCGCAATCAATGGCCATCGATCGAGATTCGAAGACATTAGCTTGATGGGGCAGGAACGAGGCATTGCCACGGTCACGGTCTAGAAAGCTTTGCAACAACAACGTTGCGGGAAGAGCACCATGCGTTGCCTCGACAATTTCCGCGCTCTGCGCTTTGGTCGAAAGCCATGCCACAATCCGTTCACAGTCGGCGCTTGAGACCAAATCAGTTTTGTTCAGCACCACGAGGTCTGCGTCGTGCAACTGCCGCTCGATTGTATCAGAGATGTAAGTATCCCGTGCGTGCTCCTCGATGGTTTCGGCATTGGTTAGCACAATGATTCCATCCATCGCATATCCCTCCAGCAGCGATACAGACACCGCAATCGCTCCTGGCAACGCGACGCCGCTCGATTCCAGAATGACATGATCAGGGGGAGGATCGAGCTTGACCATATCCATGAGGGCAAGCGTTAAGTCATTGCCATAGCTGCAACAGACACACCCGCCCGCAATGCTAATGATGTCCTCATCTTGCGCTTCAATCAGATCTTCGTCGATAGGGAGCGCACCAAACTCGTTGACGAGTATCCCCAGCCGTAGCCCGTCTGCATGGCGCAGCAGGTGGTTAACCAAGGTGGTCTTCCCAGAACCAAGGTATCCGCCAATAATTGTGAGAGGCAATGTCATGTCAGGCAGACAGTGCGGAAGCTTCAAAGACGCGCCCGGCCTGGACCGTTCCCCACACGCGGACATCCCTCAATTTATCGCCACCAATTTCAGTGGGGTCATCTTCGAGAACGGCAAAGTCGGCGTGCTTGCCCGCCTCGATTGAGCCGACTTCTCCGTCGAGTTTGAGTGTGTATGCAGCCCCTAATGTAATCGCGTAAAGCGCATCCTCGACGGAAATTTTTTCATATTCGCCCTGTACGCGGCCTGAAGACGTCAGGCGGTTCACCGCGCACCAAGCCGTAAACATCGGTGCAAGGGGAGTAATCGGGGCGTCGGAGTGAATGCCCATTTGAAGGCCATTATCAAGTGCTGTGCGGCACGCATTCATACGCTCCGCGCGCTCCGGTCCGACCGTCAAATTGTAATGCTCATCGCCCCAATAGAAATGGTGGTTCGCGAACAAATTCACGCACATGCCGAGCTTAGCCATTCGTCGAAATTGCGCGGCATCGGCAAGCTGGCAATGCTGTAAAGTATAGCGGTGATCGGGTGTCGGGAACTTCGTTAGCGCCTTTTCAAACAACTCAATGGACAACTGCGTTGCCTCATCACCATTGGTATGGGTATGGACATGTACATCGGCTTCGAGGGCTCGTTCATAGGTTTCGAGTAATTGTTCGGGTGGGATATACCAAAGCCCGTTCGACGCACCGTTAAAGTAACCGGGAAAGCGTATTCGTGCAGAGAACCCTTGAATAGAACCATCCGCAACGACTTTCACCATTCCGAGTCGCAAGCGGTCAGATGATCGTTTCTTCAGCGCAACCGCATTATCGATTAATTCGGCAGCGGTAAGTCCCTGAAAAAACCGAAGCGGTACAACACGTGCGGGGTAATCTTTCTCGGCTGTCACATTGAGCATCATGTCTACGGCTTCATCGTTTAGCCGTGCAGCGAGATCGGTCACTGTCGTTACGCCCGCACGGACACAAAGCTTGCCAAAGTCGCGAAGCCCGCGTTCATCGCAGGCAAGCATGTCTCGGTCAAAACCGACATGCACACTAACCGGGGTCATCACATCCGGCCCTTTTAGCTCCCCGGTGGGCAGGCCATCGTCTCCGAGTGGCACCCCGGGATGATTTATTCCCGGCCTCAACATCCCTGCCAACTCCAGTGCTTTGGAGTTCACATTCATTATATGACATGAGGCGTGGACGACGCCGATGGGACGAGTTGAGGATACTTTATCAAGATCGGAGCGTGTCACCTTTCGATTGTCGAAATAGATCGGATCAAGTTGAAACCCTGTCAGTGGCGCTTCAGAGTCGCCTAGGTCTTTCTCGGCTGCGCTCAACCGATCAAGCACAGCATCGACGTTCTTGACACCTTGCCAATTTTTACCATCCGGGTCAGTGCGGGCGAAAAACCCGCAATAAACATAACGCCAGAAGATGCCTTCCATAGTGTGTGCATGGCCTTCGACGAGACCGGGCATCAACACTTTATCCGAAAAGCGGTCATTGAGGGTGTAATTACCCCAACGCTCTAGCTCTTCCAGCGTTCCAGCCCCGACAATCCGTCCATCCCGCACCGCAACATGGCTGGCGACGGGCCGCGCCGGATTCATCGTAATAATCTTCTTGGCTGAGTAGATTGTCGTCATGTCCGTCCCTTCGCCTCCGACGCATCAAAAATGACGGCCATTGCCCTCGCGTAAAAAACATGCCGTAGTGACTGCATCGTTTTGGCTAACTTGCACTTTCAACGTGTCACTGTGGCTGCACAAGACGCAAGGGCTGAAATGACGGGACGGAGACATTCTTGGGGAGACGATCATGAGAAGACTTCTTTCACTCACGGCGGCACTAGCGTTGGCTACCGGACTCACCACACCATCAGCTCAGGCCGAAGAACCAAAAAAGGGTGGAACGCTGGTCATGGCGATCCAGCAAACGCCTCGACATCTGAACCCTGCTGTTCAGTCAGGCACAGCAACAGGACAACCTGGCGCACAGCTTTTCGCAGCACCGCTTCGATATGATGAAGGTTGGAATCCGCAACCCTATCTGGCGGAAAGTTGGGAAATTGCAGCCGATGAGCTGTCGGTAACGCTAAACTTGGTGAAAGGCGCAAAGTTTCACGACGGAAAGCCGATCACGTCTGAAGACGTTGCGTTCTCTATCGACACGGTGAAAGCGAATCACCCATTCAAGTCGATGTTTGCACCAGTAGAGAGCGTTGAAACGCCAAATGAGCACACCGCAATTCTCAAGCTCTCAAAGCCGCACCCGGCATTGATGCTGGCGATGTCGTCACAACTGCTGTCAATCATTCCAAAGCACATCTACGGGGATGGCCAAGATCCGAAATCGCACCCACGTAATGGCGACAACGTCGTCGGGTCGGGCCCGTTCAAGTTTGTTGAGTACAAGAAGGATCAACACATCATTCTTGAACGCAACGACGATTATTTTATGGACGGTTTGCCCCATCTCGACAAAATCGTCATGCGCGTTATGAAAGACGGATCAGCTCGCACCATCGCGCTGGAAAGTGGTGAGCTGCATATGTCCGGGTTTGAGCAAGACCCGCTAAACCTCGTGCGTCTGAAAAAGAACG
>CAZJWF010000209.1:0-3744 GCA_964549375.1 uncultured Neomegalonema sp. | reverse complement strand
AGATCGGTGCTTCAAAGTCAACGCGGGGCGAGGCGAAACGTTAGCTGTCGGCTCCACTCTTGACGATCCGCAAGCGTGCTTTCGGTAAAGCCCTGCGACCAGAAAAGGCACGCACGACTCGACCTGTAGGTTCGATATTATCGGGGTCAGCGCCCTCACCAGTGCCCGACAAAGCCCGGCTGGCATTTTTTGCCGCCGCTTCCCGCAAAGTAGCAATCTGAGATGCTAGCGTCTGCGCTTCGCGATTTTTTTCGTCGAGATGCTCTTGCATCAGGCGCAATATACACATGGAGACGCTTTGCGGCAGGGGCCGCTCCGATGCGAAATGATCGTCGAGAATACGCTTGGGCATGCCCACTTTATCCGCCAAACGAGAACGCCAGTTCGTACCAAACAAAATACTGCCGAACTCTATAGCGGCATCGCGCATGCGCTTATCAAAATCATTCGTCATTTCGTCCCCAATCTCTCACTATCTCGCCCCTGAGCTTCGATGTGGCGATCATCTCGCGTTCCCCCATAAACCTCAGGCGACTCGTGCATTGGCAGATAAGCCTCGCACCAATTCCACCAGCACGCCCGGCTCGAACGGTTTTTCCAAAATCTCTGTCGCTCCGAGGTCTCTACAAACGTTCAGATAATCGTCGCCGTCTTCGGTCCCACCACCGGAAACCGCGATAATTCTGAGGTTCGGATTGATATGGCGAGCCGAGAGGATGGCTTCGATTCCGTTCACCCGTGGCAGGTCAATATCTACCACCAAAAGATCGAGGTTCGCTACCGTGTCCCGATCATAGGCGATGATGCCGTCTTCGCTTCCCGTAACACCATGACCGTCGGCTTTCAGGACATGCAAAAGCATCCGTCGGAACGCAGGAGAATCTTCGAGCACCAAAATTTTCACAGGGACTCAATCCTCTCTTCGCAGGCCACATTCTTAGGCGAAATTAGGTCCGAACCTTGGGTCTGCGGGGGGCGACGATGCATTCCCAAAGCTCGAACCATGTTAACTATTTGGCAACGAATGTGCCGAACGGGCATTGCAAAGTAACCCACCACGGAAGCTCTGCGCACCGCACAACTTCTAAGGTATTTTTCTCAAAAATATTTTCTTGAATACTCGCGGTGACATGCGTGCTACAAGTTGTGTTTGGATATATTGCTCATAAAAATTAATATTAATTTTCAGATGGTTAATGAAAAATAAATTTTTCAGCCCGTGGATCAGGTCAATGGTAATAACGGTGAACTCGTGAATTTAGGAATATCGAAATTTAAGTAAAATCAACCAGAGATATAAACCAGCAATGAGCTGGAAAGAACTCACCTGGCGGTCTTTCAACAATCAACTAACAGATATGAGTCTCAATTTGATTTTCGGAGTTACAAATTGAGTACCGACAACTTTGCTTTTACCCCGCTGACAAGGACGTCCTTCGTCTTGCAACGCTGAGCGAGTTCCGCAACTGTGCGTGAAATTCACGGGAAGGGATTGGGCATGACGAATGCGATGATCGGGGTTATCGGCGGCAGCGGCGTCTATGAGATAGAGGGATTGCAGGGTGCGGAATGGGTCAGCGTGGATACACCCTGGGGGGAACCGTCGGACTCGATCTTGCGTGGGAACCTTGACGGTGTCGAGATGGCTTTTCTACCCCGGCACGGGCGCGGGCATGTACACACCCCGTCCAGCATCAACTATCGCGCTAATATCGACGCCCTCAAACGGATCGGCGTGACCGATGTGATCTCGGTATCAGCATGTGGGTCGTTTCGCGAAGCAATGGCGCCGGGCCATTTTGTGATTGTTGATCAATTCATTGATCGAACGTTTGGGCGGGAGAAGTCTTTCTTTGGTCCGGGCTGTGTCGGCCATGTCTCGGTCGCTCACCCCGTTTGCTCCCGGTTGGGCGATGCCTTGATGAACGCATGTAGCGCAAAAGGGATTACATCACACCGGGGCGGGACGTATCTCGCAATGGAGGGACCGCAGTTCTCTTCCCTCGCCGAAAGTAAGCTCTATCGCGAAGTCTGGGGATGCGACGTGATCGGCATGACCAACATGCCTGAGGCGAAACTCGCGCGCGAAGCCGAGCTTTGCTATGCCACCGTCGCGATGGTCACAGACTACGACTCTTGGCATCCCGATCATGGCGAAGTCGACGTCACCGAAATCATCAAAGTCCTGACCGGCAACAGTTCAAACGCAAAATCAGTGATTGCCGAAGTCGCCCCAATGTTAGGGGGCGAGCGATCCGTCTGTTCCGACGGGTGCGACCACGCGTTAGAATTTGCGATTATGACAGGTCCGGAACATCGCGATGGGGGGCTCGTCAAAAAGCTCGTCGCCGTAGCTGGACGGGTTCTGTAAGCGATAAAACAGAAACATCCGGCCCGAATTATCGGGCCGGAAACACCGAGAAGAAGTTGTTCAACGGCCCAGTGCGCTGCGTACCATGCCAATAATCGCCATCAGCGCACCGCCGCCGACACCGCCGGATGCAACACTACCGACGAGCGAACCAACATCCAAACCGCCACCGGATGCTGCCGCACCACCAGCACCGAGCATACCGAGGATCGAACCGCCGAGGCCGCCACCAGCAATACCGGCAACCGAATTGCCAAGCGTACCCAAGCTGAATTTTTTCATCAAAGCGCCAGCAACATTGCCGCCGACCGCTCCAGAAAGCAGAGAAATGATAAGTCCCATCATATCCAAATCGTCCATTTCGTAATTGGCGCCACGACGAGATGTCGTAACATCACGCCCCATTCACGGCCAATTCTGCTGAGGTCTGTCAAGCCGGAATAGTTGCAATTTGAAACTGCACACAAGAATTTTGCATTCAAACGCCACCTGAATACTCAGCCTTCACAAGTCATACGACTGAACGAACGATGAAGCGCTCGAAATTGCCAACCCATAAGCACATGTATTTTAGAGATTTAAAGGACGTGACGGGAAATATTTAGTGATGAGAGGCGTCCAATCGCAGAAGAATTTGAGGATCATCGCGCTCACGAGATACCTAAGTACTATTCCACCCGCAGTGGGTTGCTCGAACACCCGCAAGAGACGAAGCGCGCACCTCACGAACTCGTGAAACGCGCGGTTTGATATGCGAGCCCTTTTAGAAACTCTCGTAAAACGCGCATTGCATCCTCATGTCAACTCTTCAAGAGTGGCGACCCATCGCCGCAGAGGACTCCCATGAAAGTAGAAGACTATATCCGTTCAATTCCTGATTTCCCCCATGAGGGAATCATGTTCCGCGACGTCAGCACGCTATTCGGCGATCCGCGCGGATTTCGAATGGCAATTGACCTTTTGCTCCATCCGTTCGCAGACCAAAAAATAGACCACGTCGCCGGAATCGAGGCGCGGGGCTTCATTCTGGGCGGCGCGATTGCTCACCAACTCTCTGTTGGCTTTATTTCGGTTCGAAAGAAGGGAAAACTGCCTTGGAAGACGATTGAGCAGGATTATAAGCTCGAATACGGCGAGGCGATCGTCGAACTGCACGAGGATGCCGCGAAACCCGGCGACAAAGTGCTGATCGTCGATGATCTACTCGCCACAGGGGGCACTGCAGAGGCCGCAATTAAACTGATCCGGCGATTGGAGGCAGAAGTTGTTGGTTGCGCGTTTGTTGTCGACTTACCCGACCTCGGAGGACGGGAACGCCTGAAAACCCTGAATACGCCAATCCATACATTGTGTAGTTTCGAAGGTGAATAAAC
>CAZJWF010000208.1:0-3774 GCA_964549375.1 uncultured Neomegalonema sp. | reverse complement strand
CCGCCTTAAACCACTCAGATACGATTGCCGTTTGACCCCCGTTCGGATGCCGGACGGGGGTATTCTACCGTGATTTACGGAAAACCAAGGTTTTTCCGCGAAGATTATGGCAAATTGAACCTTAACAGAGGGTCTTTGCCATGATGACCATCGGAATTATTGCCATCACAGTAAGCGCGCTTGTGCTTATCGGGCTTGCTTCTGTGCATTTCGTTCCACCGAAACGGGTCCATGTGATCACCTTTCTGGGGACTAATCCAATCGCGATGTTGGAGACCGGCGTCCATTTTACAATCCCGCGTCCGCTGGCCGTCACCTCTGCGGTTATTCCAACAGATGTCATCGCCCAAAAGGTTCAGGTTCAGATTAAGTCGCAAGATAACTTAGTGTTCGAACTGCCCGCGACTTTGCAGTTTCAGGTAACGAACGCGATGCGGTTTGCTTTTGAGCGGGACGAACCCGTCGCGCAAATGGTGAACCTCGTGGTAGCGGCCTTGCGTTCGGCGGCAAACCGGATGGAGTTTCAAGAAATCTACGACGATAAAATCACCATCCAGCAAGAAGTGGAATCAACGGTCGCCGAACATCTGCAAAGTTTCGGTGTGCGAATTGTCGATCTGGTGATTGATGATCCTGAATTACCGCACTCCACCCAAACCGCGCTGAACAATATCCGCGAGGCCGAATGGGGTCGTCGCGCCGCCGAGCACGAGGCCGACGCCACCCGCGTTCGCATGGTGGGTGCCGCCCGCGCCGAAGCGGAAAGTACATTGCTGAAAGCCAAGGCCATTGCGGGCTTTCGCATGGAAATCGCCGAGGGCAACGCCGCCTCAATCGCTGTGATGCAAGGTAAAATCGGCGTTCGCTGGGTCGAGAAAACCATCGGCGAAGGCGAGAGCGCGCAAAAGGTAAAAACCCCAACATATGTCGACCGCAACGGCACTCCGGTTGCTCCGCCGGAAATGGATTTACCCGCCGAAGTCATTCTCGATTTCTTCAAGGTCCTCGACAGCAACGAGACAATCCGCGATGCCTCGAAGAACGAAGGCAGTTTGATTATGCTGCCCACCCCCACAGGCAATGGTGGAAAGATGGGGTCGGATATTTCTGACTGGATCGCAGCGCAACAGGCCTCAAAGCGCCTCGCCGGATAACGCATGTCGCAATGCAGCGCGCGCCGGGGTTTAAATCCGAGCGTAACATGCTAACTCCCCCACAAGGCGATAGGGAGGACGACATGAGCTGGACTGTATATCTGAGCGGTGAAATCCACACGGATTGGCGCGACGAAATCGAAAACGGCACCAAGGCAAAGGGCTTGCCCGTGACATTTTCAGCCCCTGTCACCGATCACGCCGCGTCGGATGATTGTGGCGTCACGATTATGGGCGCAGAGCCAAACAAGTTCTGGCATGACCGCAAGGGCGCACAGCTCAATGCGATCCGCACGCGGACATTGATCGAAAAAGCCGACGTCGTCGTCGTGCGCTTTGGCGAGAAATACAAGCAATGGAATGCCGCCTTTGATGCCGGGATGGCGGCGGCTCTGGGCAAGCCTTTGATCATCTTGCATCAGGACGAACACGCTCATGCGTTAAAAGAAGTGGATGCCGCCGCGCTGGCGGTAGCCGAACGCCCCGCACAAGTGGTGGAAATTCTAAATTATGTGATCAACGGCGCATTGCCCGGCTGAGCAACAAAAAAGCCCCGGCGCGAGCCAGGGCTATTTTCGTGAACGTCGCTCGGTCTTAGAAGGTGTGCTTAAACACGAGACCGACCGTGTAGCCGTCAACGCCGCTTTGTTCGATATTTGTCGAAGCTTGCAAGTTCATGGACGTACTGTGAGTCAGTTCCTTGACGATGGTCGCCGAAATCAGGCCGTAGGAATCATCAGGACGCGGGGCGAATTGAACATTCGTCGGTGCCGTACCGACCGCAAAAGGCACGGCGATATCATCATCATTGAAATCATGTTCCCATGATCCGCGTAAACCAAAGGTCCACGTCGGATCGGATGGCGGACGATAGAAGCCACCCAAAGCGAGGGTTCCCCGCTGGCCTTCGTATTCCTGATCACCGACACGCGCCGCCAACGATTCCGGTGCGCCGCCGCGTCCGCTTTCCTGAAACCCGTCAATGTCCACGCGCTCGTAAGCAAAGCCAACACTCGGGTTCACAAAGAAGCCTTTCCCAACCGGCAACACCGCCCCGACATTGGCGCGTGCAATGAAATAGGTGCCATCGGTCTCCGCATCATAGCTGTTGCGGCTGACGACATTACCCGCGAGATCGCTGGTTGTGAAATTCCGCTCGATATCGACGGAATCGATAATGCCGCCACCCAAGAAGCCGTTGGCGTAAACACCGGGAATAATTTGAGCGACACCGAAAACACCGCCAACGAACAAGCGTGAGTCAAAGCCGCCGCGGCCATCGTTGAAATCAACCTGACCATGATCGATACTGCCGCCGATACCGAGAAGGATATTTTCAGTCACCATCACGTCGGCTGCGGCCTTCACAACCTGAGTCGTCGCATCAAAGCCAGGCACGACCTGTTGCTCGTCACTTTCGTAAAATCCGAGCTCGACACCGCCATAGACCTCGACATTTCCTACCGGGCGGCGAATACGATTGCCTTCGTCATCATTGATGAAAAACGCACCGAGGTTCAGACGCTGCTCCAAACCTTGCGACTGCTGACGCAGCGCAGAGATCGTCGCGACCGGGATGACGCCGGATTGCCCAATCGCCGTCAGTGCCGACAGAGCCAACTCACCCAAAACCCTGTGCGCTTGTGCCGTCGGGTGACGATCATCCGCAAAGATTGGAGTAATTCCCGGCCTCGTCGTGACTCCGTCGATACATTGCACAGCCGAAGGCGTCAGACAGGCAGTTTGGTTGATGTCGAGATGATCAATGTCCGAGAAGCCGTATCGGACCGGATCCGCCAATACATCGCCGAGCACCGCACCCGCATCAACGACGGTTGCACGACCCGCCACACCGTTGACGAGAATGGAATTGTAGGTATCGCTCAAACCCGACAACAGCCCCTGACCCTGCGGTCCTTGTCCGGCGCCGACCGGCGTGCTGGTTCCGACATCCGGGACAGTTACGACAACCAGATTCGTCGCCCCCGCCTCAATCAGACGTTCGACCTGAGCAACGGCCTGAGTGGCCGCGAGACCCACGGCTTGTCCAGCCTGCGCTACGGATTGCGAACCATCACCGACCATCTCCGCATTGACAGTGATATCATTCGCGCCAACCCAATAAATCACAAGATCATTGCTGTCGAAGCTAGGGTTAGCAGCGAGAAGGCGATTGATCTGCTCGTTGGTGGACGTCTGAGTAATTCCGCCTCCGAGAAGCGCAGGGTCCGTATTCTCTAACGTTACCCGCGCGCCGCCCTGTGCAAAGTTGTTGCCTCCGACCGGTACATCGTTTGAAAGAGCATCAATGGGAGTCCCCGCCGCCGCAGGAACGCCGGTAATCAAATTTGGCCCATGTTCGATACCGAGGCCCTCAGCAACCACACCCGCATAGGTCTGGCTGGATCCGTCCGGCGCGTTATTGAGGAACTGATAGGGAATATCCGGCACCGCCTGCCCATTCAGGGCAGCAGCAGCGGGGATTGCTTGAGAATACGTTCCTGCATCGCTGAGACTGTCACCAATGACGAAAAGATCATCGATTCTGAATTCCTGCGCCGTTGCGGCAGAGGATATGATCGTTGAAGCACAGGCCACCGCCAATGCATTCTTGAATTTA
>CAZJWF010000207.1:0-3777 GCA_964549375.1 uncultured Neomegalonema sp. | reverse complement strand
AAAGACGCGATTGTTCTGGAAGACGGCCAGCAAGTGACGCGCTTTAACGAGGGCGTCCTGCCTTGGGCGCTGCAAAACCCCGTGGCGCTGGTCTTTGATGAATATGACGCGGGCCGACCGGACGTGATGTTCGTGATCCAGCGCGTTCTGGAGGTCGAGGGCAAGCTGACGCTGCTCGATCAGAACAAAGTGATTCGTCCCAATCCGGGTTTCCGCCTTTTTGCGACCGCCAACACGGTCGGCTTGGGCGATACCACCGGGCTTTACCACGGTACACAGCAGATCAACCAAGGCCAGATGGACCGCTGGTCCCTTGTTGTGACGCTGAACTATCTGCCGCATGAGCAAGAAGTGAAAATCGTCGGTGCGAAATGCCCCAATACCAACCCGGCAACGCTCAAACATATGGTCACGGTCGCGAATCTGACCCGTCAGGCTTTTGTTAACGGCGAGCTTTCGACGCTGATGTCACCGCGAACCGTCATTGCCTGGGCGCAAAATGCGGAAATCTTCAAGGATGACGCTTTTGCCTTCCGCATGAGCTTTTTGAACAAGTGCGATGAGATGGAGCGTCCTACAGTCGCAGAGTTCTATCAACGATGCTTTGACGAAGAACTCCCTGAAAGTTCAGCAACAATTTCGCTCGGTTAATGATGTATTGACCACGAATATGCCGGTTGTTCCATGTCGAGCAATCTTCAAAGTGCACAATACAACCCTGATGTTGCGTCCGCTTTTTGAATAAATTTTTCGTTGTTAAGCGAACCGTAAGTCAAATCGGTCAGTGTGCGGTCAGTGCATTAACCACGAGATTGACCTGCGGAGTTTTACACGATGCTGAACCAACCAAAAAGCCCACCACTGCCTACGGGCGCGCAGAAAGCACCCGTTCCCAAAGCTGGTGCAGCCGCTGAGAACGCTGAGAACAAGTTCGATCAGCTTCAGGCCATGCTGTTTGGTGATACGCGCCAAGAAATGTCCGATCGCGTCGATCACCTCGGTGACCGTTTCTCTGATTTCGAGCAATTCGTTCGTGGTGAATTCCGCAAGGTCGCTGAAGACCTACGCGCAACCGAGCGTCGCCAGGAAGATCAGCGCCGTCAGGTTCTCAAAGAAATGAGCGCCGCGATGGAGATGATGGCTCAAAATGTACGCCGTCTGAGCGAATAAGCACTACACCCACCTCTTTCCTAGAGAGGCGCTCAGCGAAAAGCTGGGCGCCTTTTTAGTTTGCCACTCACCCCCTGAAAGCCCTATTTCAACGGCATGAGTGATAATCCCGCTGACAAGTTCAAACAGGCCCTCGCCGAATCCGCCCGCACCCTCGCTGGCTTGCCGGAGATGGAGGTGGCATACACCCCTGATCCGTCTGGCATGAGCGGACAGCGGATGCGCCTGCCGCAAGTCTCCCGGCGCATGAAACCCGAGGAAATCAAACTCGCACGCGGCAAAGCCGACGCGATGGCGCTGCGCCTGCGATATCACGACGAAATGGCCCACGCGCATCGGATGCCGCAAGGCGATATGGCGCGGGGAATCTATGACGCGCTAGAAACGGCCCGCTGCGAAGCTTTAGGCGCACGGGCGATGCCCGGTATTGCGACCAATCTCGACGCGACCCTGACGGAACGGGCGGAGAAATCGAACTGGGCCGGGATGGAAGATGCCGATGACGCGCCCTTGTCTGAGGCCTGCGCCCTTGCCCTGCGCGCGGCGGCGACGGGTAGACCATTGCCAAAGGCTGGCGCAAACCTGATCAAGCTGTTCGCCGACAAGTTCGATGAAAACAGCGCCGAAAGCATCGCCTCCCTAATCGCAAATCTCGATAATCAAGACGAATTTGCAAAGCAGGCGTGGGATCTGATCGACGCGATGGGCTATGGCGAGGAGCTTGGCGCTCCACCCGAAGAAACAGATTTCGACGATAGCCCCCCCGAAGAGGATGAAAGCGAAGCCGAAGAGGAACAGGGCGGCGAGGATCAACAGCAAGACGGCGAGCAAGACGACGCCCCGCCCGAATCCTCAGACGATGATGCCTCCGGCGACGAAAGCAGTGCCGATGCTCAGGCCGTCATGGTCGATGACGATTCCGATGACACCGCCGAAAGCGATGATCGTCAGCAAGCTGAGGGCGATCCCCCGCCTTACGTCCCGCCCGGCATCCCCGACAGCGAAGCCAGCCGGGACTATAAAGTCTTCGACAAAACCCATGACGAAGAGATCAAAGCCGAGGATCTGTGCGACACCGAAGAACTGACGCGCTTGCGAAACTTTCTCGACACCCAAGTCGCACCGCTAAAAAGCGCGGTGGGACGGCTGGCGAACCGGCTGCAACGTAAACTTCTCGCACAACAAAATCGATCATGGGATTTCGATCAGGAAGAAGGTATCCTCGATGCTGGTCGCCTCGCGCGCGTGGTCGCAAATCCGACGACCCCACTCAGCTTCAAGGTCGAACAAGACACTGAATTCCGCGATACGGTGGTCACGATCCTACTCGACAATTCCGGCTCCATGCGGGGTCGCCCGATTACCATCGCGGCGGTGTCGGCGGATGTCCTTGCGCGGACACTGGAACGTTGCCGTGTCAAAACGGAGATCCTTGGCTTCACGACGAAGGCATGGAAAGGCGGCACATCGCGCCAGAATTGGATCGAACAAGGGCGTCCGCAATCTCCGGGCCGTCTGAATGATTTGCGCCACATCATCTATAAGGCCGCTGATGCCCCGTGGCGACGGGCGCGGCGTAATCTTGGGCTGATGCTGCGTGAGGGACTGCTGAAAGAAAATATCGACGGCGAAGCCTTGGAATGGGCGCATAAACGACTTGTGAACCGCCCAGAGCAACGCAAAATCCTGATGGTGATTTCTGATGGTGCGCCGGTGGACGATTCCACTCTGTCGGCGAACCCCTCGCACTATCTGGAAAAGCATCTGCGCGATGTCATCAAGATGGTCGAAGCCCAACGTCAGGTCGAGTTGGTCGCGATTGGCATCGGCCACGATGTCACGCGCTATTACCGCCGCGCTGTCACGATCACCGATGCGGATCAACTCGGCGGGGCGATTACGGATCAGCTTGCTGATCTCTTTGACGTGAACGACTCGCCAAAGGGCCGTCGCCGGTTCGCGGCTTGACATGACGGGCCGCTTTTTTCGCGGCCCGATCCCGTGGGATGAATACGGGCAGCACCTCGACTTTATTCCCCCCGACGGTATCGAACCGCCAGAGCCGCGCTATAATATTCCACCCAGTTCATGGGTTCCCGTCATCCGTCCGCGCTTGTTTCATAAGCCCGGCAACGAGATGGCTTTGATGCTCTGGAACCTCGTGCCAATGTGGTGGAACAAACCGTTATCTGAAAAGAAATGGACCAGCTTTACCGCGCAATGCGAAACGATTGACGAGGCTCCGACTTTTCGCGGGGCGTACCGCTATCGGCGCTGTCTTGTTCCTGCCAGTGGGTTCTTCGTGTGGTCGGGCGCTGCGGGTAAACGCATCCCTTTTGCCATCGGATTGGTTGACCAACCTTGGTTTTGTTTCGCTGGCATTTGGGAGACATGGGGGCATGACGGCGGAGAGATCGACACCTTTGCCATTTTGACGACCGAGGCTAATGATCTGGTCGGCGCACATTCAACACGTATGCCGGTAATCCTGCGTCCCCGCGATTACATCACATGGCTCGACCCACCGGGAAAACATACGCACCGTTTGTTCAGGCCCTTCCCGACGGAAGATATGGAAGAGTGGCCTGCCGATCCCAGCGTCGGAAA
>CAZJWF010000206.1:0-3821 GCA_964549375.1 uncultured Neomegalonema sp. | reverse complement strand
TTCGGCTCCTCGCCCGGTCCATCTTCGTCATCCGCTTCAAGAATATCGTCGTCATCCTTTTGCGGTGCCAGTGCGACCGTTCGGGAATCCAGCAAACCGGAATTTTTCAGTTCATCAATGCCCGGTAAGTCTTTGACGCTTTCCAGTCCAAAGTGGCTTAGGAACAGTTCGGTGGTCACAAACGTGACGGGTCGCCCCGGAGTCTCGCGGCGACGGCCCAGCTTAATCCATTCCAGATCAAGCAAAAGGTCCAGCGTCCCCTTACTCACAGCAACGCCGCGAATTTCCTCGATTTCTGTGCGTGTCACGGGCTGATGATAGCCAATGATCGCCAAGGTCTCTGTCGCCGCACGAGACAGCTTGCGCGTCTCTTGCGCTTCTTCGCGTAGCAAAAAGCTCAGATCCGACGCCGTCCGCAACGACCACTTGCCAGCCACACGAATAACATTGACGCCGTGCCCCTCATAGGCCGCTTCAACTCGGCGCAGCGCCTCCGCAGCATCAGAGCCTTTGGGCATCCGCTGCTCAATCTCGTCGGTCGAAAGCGGCTCGCGAGAAGCGAACAAGATCGCCTCAACCATGCGGTCTTGCTCATCCGCATCGGGGGTCGAGAAAGCCAGCATCGGATTTTGCTCAGGGGCGCTATCCTGCGCGGCGTTTTCTTCCATCATGCCACTTTCCCCTTCGCACTGAGGTCGCGCCGTTGACTTTGGCGCGGCTCGTTCTCCGTCACAACCGCCGCATCAAGGCCCGCCGTCAAATCAGGAGCCTGATCGTCTTCGGTCACGTCCCGCAGATAAATCGGGCCGAACACTTCCGATTGACGCAGGGAAATCTGGCCTTCGCGAGCCAATTCAAGGCTTGCAGCGAATGTGCTGGCAATCGCCGAGCGCGTCATTTTCTCTTCGCGCCAATCTTGCGGCAAAAACATCTCCAACCGAGTCCAGTTCGGCGTTTCGCCGATCACTGTCCGCAGCCGCGCCAGCGCCTCTTCCATCGCGTAAGCTTTGGCGCGTTCGACATGCAGCGGGCTGTATGCGCCTTTGCTTTTGATCTTCGCGTAAGAGCCAAGCAGGTCCAACAGCGAGCATTTCCACTCGATCTTTTTCTCAACCGTCACCGTCTCCGGCGTGCCGCGCGTAAATACGTCTCGCGAAAGCTGATCCCGACCAAAAAGGGCCGCCGCAGATTTTCGCATCGCCTCAAGGCGTTGAAGTTGAAAGGCAAGACGTGCCGCCATTTCGTCGGCATCAACTTCGTTTTCTTCTTTTTCCTCAACGGGCAACAGTAGCCGCGATTTCAGGAAGGCAAGCCATGCCGCCGTCACCAGATAGTCCGCCGCCAGTTCAAGTCTCAGCTTACGCGCTTCGGCAACAAAGGTGAGGTATTGCTCCGCGAGTTGCAGGATCGACACTTGGCGCAAATCGACTTTCTGAGAGCGCGCAAGCGTAAGCAAGACATCCAGCGGCCCCTCGAACCCGTCAATGTCGACCAGAAGGCTGTTCGTTTCCGCCTCGAATTCCTGCAAATCACCGTCAGGCATGCAGAGCCTCCACCTGTTCCACCAGAATCGCATAGCGCTTGTCGAGCGCCTCAAGCTGAACGGAATGATCCGCTTCCGACCGCAACGCCTCGGCCCGGTCCGCCCGTCGCAGGGCATCATCCTCAAGCACGGGTAAAGCGGACGCGATAGATTGCATCTCTGTCATATCGCCATTGCAGTGCAGAACCACGTCGCAGCCTGCCGCGAGCGAATCCCGCGTCCGCTCGGCGAAATCACCCTGTAAAGCGTGCATCGACAGATCGTCGGTCATTAACAGGCCATCCATCCCCAATTCGTCGCGGATGAGCGAGATGACGGTCGGAGAAACCGTCGCGCAACGCTCCGCGTCCAAAGCCGAATAAACCACATGAGCGGTCATTGCCAGCGGCGCATCGGCAAAAGCGGCAAAAGGCGCGAAATCAACAGTTTGTAGGTCTTCACGGCTCGCATCCACAACGGGTAGCGCTTTGTGGCTGTCTACTGCGGCGCGACCATGCCCCGGAACGTGCTTCACCACGGGCAGCACACCGGCCCTTAGCAGCCCATCATAGACCGCACGAGCCCGCCTCGTGATAGACGCCGCGTCGCTACCAAGCGCTCGGTCTCCGATCACGTCATGCCCCTCAGGAGCGGGCACATCAAGCAGCGGCGCGCAATCGACGTCAATACCACTCGCTCGCAGCTCTCGGCCAATAATCTCGTACCGCAAAGAAAGCGCCGCGCATCGTTCAGCTTCGCCCAGCTCTGTTGCCTCGGCCAAGGCAAGGGCTGGTGCCCATTCGCGCCAATGCGGAGGACGCAGCCGGGCCACGCGCCCACCTTCTTGATCAATCAAGATCGGCGCGTCTCGTCCTACGCTTTCGCGCAAGTCATCGCATAACGCAGAAACTTGGTCCGGGTTCTCGATATTCCGCGCAAAGAGGATAAAGCCCCAAGGCACAGAGTCCCGAAAAAAGCTGCGTTCTTCATCGGACAGGCTCAGGCCTGAACATCCAAAGATCGCAGCTTTCGTCATCGGGTTTCCTATCGTCGTTGCGGCACGAAACAGTCAATGCCGCGTCCGCCAAGAGCCTGACAGAGTTGCGCCGCATGATTTCCATCGCGCAGCGGTCCAACCCGCATCAGGAAAAGCTGTTGCCCGTCCGCCGTCTGGACGGGCGTGACCTTCAGACCAAGCGGTCCCAGCAAATCGAGATTACGGTTCTTGATTGCCGCCCATCGTCCGCGAACTTCTTGCGGCGAAGCATGGGCACCGAGTTGCACCTGCGCGTCGCCAATCGGCTGGGGCGGAATTCGGACACGCTGGATAGCCGGATTTGATGGCAATTGAGGCACGGGTTGCGCCAGTTGCGGTGTCTGTGGCGGCGGAGGTGGAATTGGCGTCACCCGCGCAATCGCCGGTTCAATAGCGGGCCGCGTCCGTGCGGGTGCCAGATCCGGCGGATTTACGATATTTGTGATCGTTGGCTGAGCTTCGGCAACCGTCGTCCGGTTTGGCAAAGTCCGCCCCAGAGCAGGCTTTGGAGTCGGCAAACGCATTGCGATCTGCGTAACCTGCGGCGCGTCCAAAGCCGCATCTACCGTCGAAGATGCAGAGGCAATTACGGTTTCAATCGGCGCAGGGGCCAAGTCTTGCGTCACCGGCTGCGTCACAATCGTCTCACCAGCAGTCGCAGCAGCGACTTTTTCAGCCTCCACCTGCGCGACCAACTCGTCCAGCGAAGGACCGGAGCCCGGCGCAACTTCGGCACCCGCAACCATATTTAGCTCGTTGGTCCGATCCGGCGCGCCATCAACCACGAGTACCGGCTCGCCGTCGAGGCTGGTTTTCGTCGCCAAATCATTGAGCTGTGTCACTTCACGGCGGATTTCGCGCGTTTCCGCATTGATCGAGGCCTGATCAATACTGCGATCAGGGAGGTTTCCTTCAACAATCACACCGTCCCGCAGCACATAGTCGCTGCCAGTCGTGCCATCGACCGCCAATGCAGGACGACTACCGTCGATCATCGCATTTGCAAGATTGTCCGTATTCGGAATCTCCGAACCGCCTGCATCGACAGGCGCGACTTTGATCGGCAAGTCGTTCGCGGCAATCATCGGCGGTTCGTCAACTGTCTTCCTCTGACCCAGCTTATAGGCGGCAAATACCAATCCACAGCCGATAACCATCGTCAGAAGAACACCAAGGGCAGCGCCAGCACCGCCCCCGTTCGCTGCTAATCGCTCGTCACGTTCTTCACGCTCGAGCTCATCCAAGAGATCGATTTCGTTATTC
>CAZJWF010000205.1:0-3882 GCA_964549375.1 uncultured Neomegalonema sp. | reverse complement strand
TCTGTCATGCCCGCGAAAGCGGGCATCCATTTATCCGTTTAGGCTTACTTTGGGGCGGACTCCCGCGTTCGTGGGAATGACGGTGTCTCTGCGTTATTCCACCGTTTCTGCGCTTGGCTTCATGCGGGCGTACTGGCCGTAGGGGCGGTACATATATAGATAGGTGGGTAGGATTGCGTCCATCGTTGTGGGAGTGATGCCGAGGTCATTCAGGCCTTTCGCGTCATCGGCGACAACATTGTCCAGTTTGAGCATGGCCACCTGATCGCGTGTGACCATTGGGGATAGCCCAAACAGGCGGTTCGGGATTTCGGCGAACCACGCCTGAACCTTCGCAACCCACCACGGCACCGGGATTATCAGACGCTTGCGGCGGGTTTCCTCGAAGATGATTTCGTAGACCTCGCGCATGGTGACGGTATCTGGTCCGCCAAGCTCGTAGGTCTGACCCGCTGCCGCGCCATTGCCGAGGGCATTCACCGCCGCTTGCGCGACATCGCCGACATAGACCGGTTGGAACTTCGTGTCGCCACCAATCAGAGGCATCACGGGCAGCATCCGGGCCAGCTTGGCGAAACGGTTAAAGAACTGATCTTCCTCGCCAAATACCAGAGAAGGCCGCAAAATCGTAGCATGAGGGACATGTTTGAGCATCGCTTGCTCAGCGAGCGCTTTAGTTTGAGCATAGGCGATGTCGCTGTCTGCATCGGCCCCGATGGCCGAGACGTGGACAACTTTGCCGACCCCCTCGGCAGCGCAGAGGCGTGCGATCCGCTCCGCGCCCTCAAGCTGAACTGCGTCAAATGTCTGTTTCCCGGTTGGAAAGAGGATTCCGACAAGGTTAATCACCGCATCCGCGCCGCGAATGGCGCGCAGGGTCGAGGCTTCGTCGCGGATATTCGCCTGAATCGGCTCGACTTGCCCGACATCACCGTAAGGTTTGAGAAAAAGCGCTTCGTTAGGCCGCCGGACGGCACAGCGCACCCGCCAGCCTTGTTTCGCAAGCTTTTTCGCAACATAGCGGCCTACGAAGCCGGAGCCTCCGAATACGGTGACGATGGGCATGGGTCTTTTCTCCTCAAGCGGTCTTGCGGGGGTTCTTAGCGCGGTAAAGTGCGGGGAGAAAGCCTATTTGACGTCGCTTGCGGACATCTGTATACGAACGCTTCGCGCCGCCCAATTTCGGGCGGTGCTTTCTTTCGTGCCTATGGCCCTCGCAAGAGGATGCCTGTCGCCCTTCGGGGAGAGGAAGGCGCGGTTTTATTTGAAGAGACTGACATGACCAAACGTACACAAGCCAAGTACAAGCTTGACCGCAGGATGGGCGAGAACATCTGGGGTCGCCCAAAATCCCCAGTAAACCGCCGCGAATACGGCCCCGGCCAGCACGGACAGCGCCGCAAAGGTAAAATGTCCGACTTCGGCCTGCAGCTGCGCGCAAAGCAAAAGCTGAAAGGGCATTACGGCGACCTGACCGAGAAGCAATTCCGCCGCATTTATTCCGAAGCTGTGCGTCTGCGCGGTGATACGGGTGAGACACTGATCGGCCTGTTGGAGCGCCGGTTGGATGCCGTGATCTATCGCTGTAAATTCACCCCAACGATCTTTTCCGCGCGCCAAGTCGTGAACCACGGCCACGTCGAGGTGAATGGCAAGAAGGTCAACATCCCATCTTACGTCGTTAAAGAAGGTGATGTGATCTCGCTGCGCTCGAAAGCCAAAGACATGGCGCTGGTCCTCGAAGCGGTGCAATCGCCTGAGCGCGACACGCCCGAATATATCGAGGTTGACCACAACAAGATGACCGCGACGTTTGTTCGCACGCCAGGCCTGTCGGATGTGCCTTATGCGGTTCAAATGGAACCGAACCTCGTCGTCGAATTCTACGCGAAGAACTGATTAGTCGATCGATCAGATCTTCTTCGACCGAATTTGAAAGCCGCTCCGTTTGGGGCGGCTTTTTCGTTTGAACAGATTAGGTTGCATTCGAACTAAAGGGCGCTCGATTCAGGGCGTGCCATCCGGCACAATGGCGATGTCCCGCCAGCCGGAGAAAACATATGATTATCAAACCAATCTTCGCGGTAATTGCCGTCTCTGTTGTGAGTACGACGCCCTCATGGGCCGAAACGATCGGCTCTGGTGCGCCGTTGATGTCGGCGGAGGCGTCCGCTGGGACAATGGTCGTTGTTGGCGAGGAAGCCTTTTACGATCCCGACGAAGGTGCCCCCTTCGATGCGGCCCCCGCAGATCCCTTTTACAGCGTGGTCGGGGGTGCGCCTGAAATTTCCTATACTCCAGAGGGGTACATGGTCTCGGCAGAAGTGATCGACGGCATTCGATATGAAACGATGATGGACCATTCCGGACGGATCATCGAGGCACGGCAAGTCGCGCCGACGCAATAGCGCCGGCAGCCGATATGATGGCGTTTTCGAGGAAACGCTTGGTCGATGACCGCTACCGCGCTACCAATTCGGTCTGTGCTCAGGCTATGCTCAGCAGGTTAACGGCATGTGCCACCGAAAGTGCGTTTGACGATGACCCCGATGAAAGTTGCGGATACGGGCCATCTGCCCCGATGGCAGCGCCCCGAAGCGCTGTTGATCCTGATGACCATCGCGATGGCCGTCAGTTTCGATATCTGGATGGCATTGCTGAACAATTTCGCCGTTGAAGTCGCAAAATTTGATGGCGCGGATATGGGCTGGATGCAGACTATTCGCGAGATCCCCGGCTTTTTGTCCTTTGGCGTGATCTATGTCTTGTTGTTCCTGCGTGAGCAAACACTAGCCTACTGTGCATTGCTGGCATTGGCGGCGGGGGCGGCAATGACGGGGTTTTTGCCCAGTTTTTGGGGCCTTGCCATTGCCACAACAATCAGCTCGCTCGGCTTTCATTATTTCGAGGCCGTGAACCAATCCCTGCAACTGCAATGGCTGTCGAAAGAGCGCGCGCCGCAGATGATCGGTCTCTTACGCGGGGTGGCGGCGGTCGTTGGTTTTGTCGTCTTTGCTGCCCTGATCTGGTGGGGATTTGTGGCCAGAGAAGAGGATGGCGCAACGCTCGATTACCGCTGGCCGTATCTGAGCGCTGGGATTTTGGGTATCCTGATCATCGTTGTGATGATGGCGATCTATCCGAAGTTTGAGGGGCCAACGGTTCAGCGCCGGGAGATTGTGCTGAAGCGGCGCTACTGGCTCTATTACGCACTCGTATTTATGGGCGGGGCGCGGCGGCAAATTTTCATGGTCTTTGCCGCGTTCATGCTGGTCGAGAAGTTTGGATACGCTGTTCATGAGACCGCGACTCTGCTGCTGGTCAATCACGTCGCCACGATGATTGCGGCACCGATTGCAGGACGCGCGATTGGGCGGTTTGGCGAGCGCGCTGCATTGACCTTTGAGTATATCGGGCTGATCGGAGTCTTTTCGGGGTATGCGCTGATCTATTATTTCGTGACCGACCCGCTGGTGGCGGCGGTTTTGTATGTGGCGGACCACATCTTTTTCGCAGCGGCATTTGCTCACAAAACCTATTTCCAAAAGATCGCCGACCCTGAAGATCACGCCCCCACGGCGGCGGTGGCCTTTACGATCAATCATATTGCGGCGGTCTTCCTGCCCGCGATGCTGGGGTATGTGTACCTCGCCCATCCTGCGGCGGTATTTTGGCTGGGCGCAGGAATGGCCGGAGTTTCGCTGGTGCTGGCGCGGTTGGTGCCCCGGCATCCTGAGCCGGGGGCCGAAACAGTGATGACCGGACGAACGGCGGTGTCGCCCGCGGAATAGCGCGTCGTTGCTTTACGGCACCCGTTCGAAGCAGACTGGAGTGAATGGGAACAAGGGCTGGATTTTACGTTGTGTCTGCGATGGCCACTGC
>CAZJWF010000204.1:0-3894 GCA_964549375.1 uncultured Neomegalonema sp. | reverse complement strand
CGCTTTCGTCGATACGAACAGTGTCACATAGCATCGCGACCCAACTCGCAGAGACAGCTTATCAACAAGGGTTAGCTACAGCGCCTAAGCCGGCAAATTTGGCCCAGCATATCGAACAGATGATGTATACGCCTGAATATCAGGACTTGGTGTAGGATACTGCGCGCGAACAACAGGCAAAGCACCTGCGTCAAAACATGATAGCTCTGCCTGTTGTCCGCATCTTCATTAAGCGGTTCAGCCTCCGCGACGGTCTAGCGTGACAAAATCGAACGAGGGTTGATCGCCTTCTGCGGGATGATGCTCACGCCAGATTTCATCCCATTCGGCAACTGCACGAAAATCGGGAAAGAACGCATGGCCCTCCGGCGACATGTCAATTTCAGTCAGATACAGGCGCTCAGCGCGATTAATGAGCTGATCATAAACCTGACCGCCGCCGATAATCATGATCTCATCCGCACCGATTTCGTTCGCCTTTGCTTCAGCTTCAATCAGCGCAGCATCTAGATCACGCACGACCGTGCCGCCTTCAACCGTAAAATCTTGATCACGAGTAACGACAATATTCGGTCGTCCCGGAAGTGGCTTACCGATTGATTGAAGAGTCTTGCGGCCCATCACAACCGGTTTCCCTAATGTCGTTGCCTTGAAGTACTTCAAATCTGCAGGAATATGCCAAGGCATCACATTATCGATTCCGATCACACGATTTCGCCCCAAAGCCACAATCATTGATATTTTCATTGCGCGATCTCGTCCCTTCAAGCCCATGCTTTATTCGGTCATGCTTTACCTTGAGGCCAGATATGTGCAACCGAAAAGACTGTGAAATTTGGCAATCCGCTAAGAAACTGAAGTGTTGTTAGGAGACCAGCGGCAACTTTGCCATATCCACGAACGCCCTTAGACGATGGGTCATGTTTATTTTGCTGCGGTAGTTGAGTGAGTAGCGCGGCAGCGCGGATAAGTGCTCGCCCAGAACACTGACCAAACGACCATCGGCAATGTAGGGCGCTGTTACCTCAGCATAGACATACGCCAACCCGAGGCCGTGTTGAGCATAGTGGAGGAGCGAACGCATATCATTGGCCACGAGTCTCGGTTTTGGCTGCATGGTGAACGGCCCATCTCGTCCTTTAAAACCCCAAGGTGCATGATGGCCTCCGGCACCAAACACATAACAAATTACGTCATGGTTTAAACGGTCCAGCGCTGTAGGGCGCCGAGAGGTGCGGGGTGCCAAACACTTCATCCTTTTGATCATCAAGATCACTGAGTGCACCCTCCAGCTCAGCGATTGCTGGTAGACTGCGCGCGTAGAACTGTTCGCCAATCGGCGTCAGCGCGACAGACCTTGTTGATCGCACAAAGAGCCTCACACCCAGTCGATCTTCGAGCCGTTGGACGGCTTCACTGACCGACGCAGGTGCTTGTTGCAGATGTTCCTTGGACGGTAGAAGGGTTGACGCGGGACAAGCTATCTTATCCCACGCCCGCGACCTTCCAAATGCAATGGGTTGCGGCGGCAGATTTTGACCGGGTCACAGACAGGGCTCTGCAAAGGGATTTACCGAACGAGATTCTTAGGCTCGGAGGTCCAGCCGCCCTTGATGGTTATGACCTCACACGGATCATGGGTGACGTGTTGGGCCGTGATCTAACGTTCGACACCATGCCCGCATCAGAGTTTGAAAGGCAACTCGCGCAACTGGCAGGCCCGCATGTCGCTGGGATGATCGCTGGCATGTATGGTGGCATTCAGGCGAACGCCAATGATTTCCAACCTCGTTTTCTGATAGATGCCGAGGCTATCGAAACGCGCTTTGATATTAAGCTGACATCTATCTCCGAATGGGTGTCGGAGCATCGCGCGCAATTTGAACATTAAGAAACTTCGCGGCCATCGAGTCTCCAATCGCGCTCATTGAGCAACCGCATTTTTCGTGTTTCTCGGCGTAGAGTATGGGCCGATCATTCCGGCCGTTTAGACCGGCACACCCAAGCTGCCAAAGTTATTTTTATTCAGGTTGCTTGGGCAACTATCAACGCATGATGGTGACAAAGTTTCCCGCACATTCTTTCAAAAATTCGGCGTCTTGACCTGCGTATGGCAGACGGCTTTTGGACCCGTTTGACGACACGCTCAACAACACGAACAAGTGCCGAACCTTGATCGACGCAGTAGGACAATCGTTTAAGTAGATTAAAATTTATCCTAATATTTCATGCAATTGGGTCATACAGGTGTAATTTTTTGGAAAGCTTTACGCTGATATTCGGAACGCCATTGTTCCCCATGGCGAGCGTTCACATGAATCCCTTGGCACTTATCTTCACAGCCTTTCTCGGTCTCCTCAAATTCTTCAAGTTAACTTTGACCAGAAGCGGTTACGAGGTGCATCCCACCCTCGATAAAGTGACCGAAAAGAAGAGCGTGACTGATCTTGAAATACGACAACCCAGTCTGTGTCGCTCATTCGCTCAGACTACCTGCTGGACGAGACTCAGAGGTAGACTAGGAAAACGTCTGGCGGTTACGACGCTTGCTGTAGTCAGCGTTCCCTTCTTGTCGCCAGTGACACCACAACCAGCGCTCGCGCAGGCCGTATGTACGCCGGACCTCGTACATACATCCGCAACTTCCATTCAAGGTCGAGATGCGAGTGGTGATCCGACGGGATTCGATACGGATGACTTGCAGGTCGGGGATTTCATTATCTATCGGAATGTTGTCGTCGCCGCCTATAACCCCAATGCGACGATTGATGTCGTCCTGGAAGTCTCTGGTATCAACCTGAACACCGCTGTTCCTCCGGCGCCGCCAGGGGGAGAAACCATTGGTCTGCGACCCAGCGGTGCTCTAGCAATCTTAGATTCGCGCGCTATCGCAGATAACTACGTTACCTTCCGTTTGATCCCGATGCTTGGCGGGTCAGTGACGAGTGATATCGCTTCGGGCACGGTTCTTCGTTTGCAGGACGCGATCGTTTCCATTCAAGACATCGACCCGGTGAACTTGGACTCAGATAACTCCGATATTGGTGGAATCTCGCTTTCTATCGCGGGTTCACCAACCGCGACGTTGACGGATGTCGTCCCGCTTCCCTTCCAGAACGGCGGCGGCCCGGCTGGATTTGCGACCTATACCGCAACGCCAGCGAGCACGCCTCCACCAAACTGGGATGGCGCTGATTCTGGAGGCAACCTTGATCATTTCGTTGACTTCTCTTTTGGAACATTCACCGGCGGTGAGTTCGTTCATGGGCAGACGGGCTCGACCACGGGCACCAATAACCGTGGCGGCGCTATCGGGATCTGTGGTGATATTGCCCCCGCAAGCATGGATGTCTCGAAGGTGCTGGACAGCGTTGTCGAGAATGCAGATGGCAGCGCGACGGTCACCTACACGGTCAACCTGCTGAATGACGGTGAGCAGCAGCTCACCGGCATTCAGATTACCGATAATCTTGATGGCGTTTTCGCGTCGCCCTATGACGGTTTCATTCCGTCGACCGCCGCGAACACGAGCGGCGGCGTTCTCTCGATTGGCGCCACGGCGACGATCATCACCGATACGGGCGTTCCGATTGGAACGCTGCCAACCAACCCCTCGTTTGACGGGGGCACGGATACGAATGTCTTCGATCCAACCAATGTTAATATTCTGGACCCGGACGACGAGATTTCCGTCACCTTCTCGATCCGGGTCGAGCCAAATCTCACCAGTGGCGACGCCGCGTTTGCAAACGACGTAGCGGCTTCGACTACAGACGAGTTCAATCTTGAGGTTTCTGAAACCCAGAGCAGTGATCCCGTCACGATTGAATCGAGTGCCGACCCCGAGCTTAGCGTGGCGAAAGTGGCGGATAACGACACGAATGTCGCGCCGGG
>CAZJWF010000203.1:0-3941 GCA_964549375.1 uncultured Neomegalonema sp. | reverse complement strand
CAGCTGCTCCAGCTGCTCCAGCTGCTCCAGCTGCTCCAGCTGCTCCAGCTGCTCCAGCTGACCAAAAGCCAATGGTTAGCGGGGCCGAGGGTGCTTCAGGTGCTGGATCGCTTTCGTCCAGTAACATGGCTCCGATCCTGACGGCGCTGTCATCGATCATTCAACAACTTCAAGGAATGATTGAACAGCTCGTTATCTCGCTCGGCGGTCAAGTTGGTGACGCTGGCGCGGCTGGAACTGCACTCGTAGGTTCACCTGGTGCCGACGAGTCTGACACGCCAGTAGGCGGTTTTGACGGTCCAGTTCTGGCAAATACCGCGAGTGATATGGACTACTAAGTTCTGCCGTTCATAAAAAAACTGAAAAGGGGCCTTCGGGCCCCTTTTTGCTGACCATCAGTGAGTCAAAAGCTGATTGATCCGGCTATACGTTGAGAATATCAAAAGACCGAGTACCGGATTCAGGTATCTCAAAGCATAGAACCTTACAGAACCGCGCAAAAAACCAACAACCAGACTGCTCGCAGAGCGAAAGTCTCTGCGGCACATCAACGATCAGAAAAACATGAAAATGTGTGTCTTCGCGAAGGCTGCGATGCCGTTGGCTCGATCACTCAGACAATTTATCAAGCGCCGCCGCGTGTAGTGCGGCATCTGCCGCTGCGATCACCCGACCACCATCCTGGCAATCATCACCCTGCCAGTTCGTGATAAAACCACCAGCGGCTTGCACAATCGGGATCATAGCCTGAATATCGTATGGTTGAAGACCGGACTCGACGACCAGATCAATCTGCCCTCGCGCCAGCATCGCATAACCGTAGCAATCGGTGCCGTAGCGAGTCAGACGGGTGTGTTTGGAAAGAGCAGAAAAACGATCAAAATCATCGCTCGTGGCAAACGCAGTAGGATCAGTCGAACACATCACCGCGTCGCTCAAGTCATCGCAGCTCCTCGTTTGCAACCGGATTTCCCGATTTCCCCGTTGGCACAGTGACGTCAACAGTTGATCCGAAGACACACCAATGTATCGCTCGCCTGTGTAAGGCTGATCCATCACACCAATCACCGGTCTCGATCCATCGTTCAGCGCGATAAGTACGCCCCAAGTCGGCAGACCGCACATAAAGGCGCGGGTGCCATCAATCGGATCAATGACCCAAATTCGTCCCGATGTTCCAGAGGTGTCTTTATGCTCCTCACCAAGAATGCCATCGGACGGGCGTTTCTCGGCGAGGATAGATCGGATGACTGCTTCGACTTCTTTATCCGCGACAGTAACCGGATCGAACGCGCCATCTTCGGCGCGCTTATTCCCAATCTGAAGGGTATTGGATCGAAAATATTCCAACGCGGTTGTCCGCGCAGCATCTGCGAGCTCTTTTGCGACAACGATATCGCTTTCGAGGTCAGGCAAAGCCGTCGCCATACAAGAATCTCTCTGACTCGCCCCGCTTAATTCCGAGAATTACAGCGGTATCAAGCGGCTTTCGTCAAGGAGCGCGTCAATTCGAACAAACGACGGCGTGGTTCTTCCGGCAGACGGAAGTAACACCGAACCAACTCAAGCGCTTCTTTGTCTGTGAAAAGGTCTGCGGCGGGCGCATCAGACTTGTCCATTGCTTCGACATTTATCGAATGGACGTTTTCATTCTCGTTCGCAGGCTCGTCAACCGCTTCGAAGAAAAACGCAACCGGCACATCTAACGCCTTAGAAATCTCGTAAAGACGGCTTGCTGAAACGCGATTCATGCCGGTTTCATATTTCTGAATTTGCTGGAATTTGATGCCAACAGCTTCTCCAAGCTGTTGTTGCGTCATTCCAACCATCCAGCGACGCCGGCGTATCCGTTGTCCGACATGAACGTCTACATGATGCTTCATAGTTTTCACCCTTCAGAGTTTTGCGCAGATCAGGTACGCGCGTTAACCAGTCGCAAACCTCACGCCACGTAACACGCTAAGTAGTAACTCGCCTATCACGAGAACGAAATGTTAGGAAAATCCAAAGGTTATCCACATCGAGCACGAGGAAATATTCGTTTTCGTAGAACGCCTTGCTAAATTTTTATCATGATGAATCGCAAATTGCGACTCAATCGCAAGGATACTCCTTAGGCAGAGGCTGCCGTTCGAGCCTCTCGCTTTCGTTCATGTGGGTCCAAATGCCGTTTCCGCAATCGAATGTGGTTCGGAGTCACCTCGACCAGTTCGTCATCGTCAATATAGGCGATCGCCTGTTCCAGCGACATGCGAACGGGTGTCGTCAACACGACAGCCTCGTCCTTTCCGGAAGCACGGATATTCGTCAGCTTTTTACCCTTGAGCGGATTGACCTCAAGATCGTTTCCGCGTGAGTGCTCGCCGATGATCATACCCTCGTAGACCTGCTCGCCGGCACCGATGAACAGCTTCCCGCGCTCTTCGAGATTGAACAAGGCGAACGGTACGGAATCGCCCTGATTCATCGCGATCAGAACGCCTGCACGGCGCCCCTGAATTGCGCCTTTATAGGTCGCCCAATCTTGGAAAACCCGGTTCATTACACCGGTTCCCCGTGTATCCGTGAGGAACTCACCATGATAGCCGATCAAGCCTCGCGCTGGGGCATGAGCCACGATGCGCGTTTTACCCGCACCTGCGGATTTCATCTCGACCACATCGCCTTTCCGCTGAGCGAGCTTTTCAACCACGACGCCGGAATATTGCTCGTCGACATCAATGGTGACTTCTTCAATCGGTTCGAGCGTTTGCCCGCCCTCTTCGCGGAACAAAACACGCGGGCGCGAGATTGAGAGTTCAAATCCTTCGCGTCGCATCGTTTCAATCAACACACCCATCTGCAATTCACCGCGTCCGGCCACTTCAAAGGCCTCGCCGCCGGGCGTATCGCCAATTCGGATCGCAACATTCGATTCCGCTTCGCGCATCAGACGGTCGCGGATCACACGCGACTGAACTTTCTTGCCGTCGCGGCCCGCCAGAGGGCTAGAGTTGATCCCAAAGGTCACCGTAATTGTCGGCGGATCAATGGGCTGCGCCTCTAGTGCGTCGGTTACAGCAACATCGCAAAGCGTGTCTGCCACGGTTGTCTGGGACATTCCTGCAAGTGCCACGATGTCACCCGCTTTTGCCTCTTCAATCGGTTGTTGAGACAGACCCCGAAAAGCCAAGATTTTTGTGACCCTAAAACGTTCAATCTCCGATCCATCAACTGACAATGCTTTGATGTTCGTACCCGTTTTCAGCGTACCGCTCTCAACACGGCCGGTCAGAATTCGCCCGATAAAGGGGTCGGAGCCGAGCGTCGTCGCAAGCATCTTGAAGGGTTCACCGGCATGCTGCACCTGTTTGGGTGGCTCGACATGCGCCATGATCAGATTGAACAGCGGGATCAGATTCTCGCGTTCTCCTTCGAGCGTTTCTGACGCCCACCCCGATCGCCCAGACGCATAGAGTACCGGGAAATCGAGTTGCTCATCCGTTGCGCCGAGATTAGCAAAAAGGTCAAATACCTCATCCAACGCCCGATCCGGCTCTGCGTCTGATTTATCAACTTTGTTCAGGACAACCATCGGCTTGAGGCCCAGCGCCAGCGCCTTGGATGTCACGAACTTTGTCTGTGGCATCGGTCCTTCGGCGGCATCGACCAGTAGTACGACGCCATCGACCATCGAGAGGATGCGCTCAACCTCGCCGCCAAAATCGGCGTGACCGGGCGTATCGACAATATTGACCCGCGCTCCCTCGTACTCAACCGAGGTACATTTTGCGAGGATCGTAATGCCGCGCTCCCTCTCCAAATCATTGGAGTCCATCGCTCTTTCAGCGACAGCCTGATTGGACCGAAAAGACCCGGATTGTTTCAACAGCTCGTCTACGAGCGTCGTTTTGCCGTGGTCAACGTGGGCGATGATCGCGATGTTACGCAGGTCCATCGGG
>CAZJWF010000202.1:0-3954 GCA_964549375.1 uncultured Neomegalonema sp. | reverse complement strand
GGCTCAAACGAAAACGTCCACCGCATGGGATGCGGCGGACGTTTGGCGCTGAATTCGAAAGGTGTTCTGCCTTATCCCGCTGTCACTGTAGATTAATCTGAACTTTACGGTTGAGGGCGTCAATCACGCCGTCTCCGCCGGTTTGGACGGCCTGAATCTCGCCAATCGGTAAGATCTCAAACGTGACTGCGTTTCCAACTTTCTTTTGCAAGAACTTGCGAACCGATTGTGCCCGGCGCATTGCCAAAAGCTGATTGTAACGTGCATCGCCCATTGAGTCCGTGAAACCGAGCAACGTGACACGTTTGGTTCCGCTGAGCAGAATTCCCTGCACGGCATCAATCAAAACATCTTCAGCTTCAAGCGTAACCTCATCGCTGTCGAAGCCGAAAAAGACAGAGAAATCACCTCTACGATTGAGATTAGCGTCGATGAGCGCGCGTGCGGCATCGCCGCCGTCCGCGAGGGGCAATGGCGAAAGCTCAATCGATGGCAAAGACTGTATAGGTTCCGTATCAAAGACTGGAACCGTTTGGATAGTTGATGCTGGTGCCAGCGGAGCGAATGGAACCGGTTGTGCGTTGATTGATCCAAGGTCGATCACCGAAACCGGCGCCGGAGGAGGCGGTGCCATCGCAATCGTGGTCGTCGGGATTGTTTCCACTGGAAGCGGTGCCAAAGGCGCAATCGTCGGAGCCGCGAATTCTTGAACCAATGGTCCCGTATCAATCATCTGCGGAGCGAATTGAAGCTCCGTTGTCGTATGCCCCGCAGGGACATGCGCCGGGAGACGAGCAGCTTCAACCTGCTCGCTCATAATCTCGATCGTATACCCATCAGGCGTTTTGATTGTGCGCGACTCGCCGGCTTCTACCACATAAGATTGTGGTTCTGGGGTCGTCGGGCCACCGGCCACCGCTAATTGTGCCCCCGTACTTGCACTTTCTAGTTCGGCCAAAGCATTCATGGCGTTGTACCGGCACGCGTCCGCGATCCTCGAGTCTCCCCCGGAACCAGACTCAAGCAACCAGCAATCAAATGCAGCTTGCGCTCGGGCCGCGAGGTCTGGTGAGCCGGTCCGCGCACCTGTCCGCAGCAATTGCGATAAACGTGTGCTCGCCGCCGCCAACTCGCCGCCGCCTGATTGGACACCGGGATGCGCCAGCTTCCCTTCCGCCGCCATCAGGGCGCGCAGGGAATAAAAGTCCGAACGCTTGGTATCGCCTCGATCAAACGCGTTTGTCGCGAGCTCAAGGTAATGACGGCGCAGAGCTTGACCGAACTCATGTTCGCCAGTCATTCGCAAATAAGTTGGTTCAAAATGGGACACACCTGTTCCAGACCCAGAACCAGTGCACCCAACGAGAACTGTTCCCAACAGCACTGCCAAAACGGGCCGCGCCGGGCGGCTGCGAAGTTGGGTAGAAATTTTGCTGTATTCGGACATGACTGTTCTCTTCTTCAAAGCGCGGGCGGGACAAACCGCGTCGAAGAAGTTGAGAGCAAGTGAAATGCCAATCCAGGATTACTATAGTTAAAGGCCGCGTTTCCGCGGCCTCTGGGTCTTAACAGGTATTAACGCGAGGGCGGTTAACCGCAGTTATTTATCTTTTGGGAACCGAACCGCTACAAATCGGACATCACCGCCGCGATTGATAAGCAACAGAACAGAACTGCGTCCGTCCTTCTCCGCCGCATCAATTTTGTCCTTCGCCTCCTCAGGCGTCGTCACGGCTTCCTGAGCGACCTCAACGATAACATCGCCGCGCATAATCCCTTTTTTCGCCGCTGGACCCGCGTCCTCGACGTCGGCGACAAGCGCACCTTTGAGGTTTTTATCGAGTTTCAGGCGCTCACGGGCCGCGCGATTGAGGGTTTCGAGCTTCATACCTAGCGCGACGAAATCCTCTTCCTCGGCCTTTTCTTCCTCATCCTTTTTGGCAACTTTTGGTTTGTCGTCGCCTTCATCAGCCTCTTTGAGACGACCCACCGTGACTTTCAGTGTCTGGGTCTTGCCTTTACGAGAAACAACCATGCGGACGGTTTCGTCGACAGCTGTACCCGCGACAGCACGAGGCAACTCGCGCATCTCTCCGATCTCAGTACCGTCAAAGGACAGGATCACGTCGCCGACTTCAACACCTGCATCTTCTGCGGGCCCGCCTTCCGTGACATCTTCGACCAACGCACCTTTCGGCTCTTCGAGCTGAAGGCCCTCGGCCAATTCGTCCGTCACCTGCCGGATGCGTACACCGAGCCAGCCGCGACGGGTCTCGCCGAACTCACGCAGTTGGTCGACTATATTACTGGCAATATTGGCTGGAACCGAGAACCCAACGCCTACTGAACCGCCCGTGGGTGAGAAAATTGCCGTGTTAACGCCAACGACTTCACCGTCCATGTTGAAGAGCGGACCGCCCGAGTTGCCGCGGTTAATGGCCGCATCGGTCTGAAGAAAGTCATCGTAAGGGCCAGCGTTGATATCGCGATTTCGTGCCGAAATAATACCGGCGGAAACCGAACCACCCAATCCAAACGGATTACCGATAGCGATGACCCAGTCGCCGACGCGGGTCTTGTCGCTGTCTGCAAATGGCACGAAAGGAATAGGTTCTGACGGCTCTTCGATCAGTTTTAGGAGCGCTATATCGGTTTTAGGGTCTGTACCAATCAGCCTTGCTTCCAAAGCATCTCCATTGACGAAATTAACCGTAATCTCGTCTGCGCCCTCGATCACATGGTTGTTCGTAACGATGTAACCTGCTGGATCAATGACGAAACCTGATCCAAGCGACTGAACAGTCCGAGGTTCGCCGCGATCATCACCGCCGCGCCTATCGAAAAAGTCTTTAAAGAAGTCTTCGAAAGGCGTGCCCTCTGGCAGATCAGGGCCAGGACGAGGGCCAAAGCTAGGGCGCTCCACCTTTTGCGCTGTTGAGATATTCACAACTGCCGGACTGAGTTCTTCGGCAAGATCCGCAAAGCTGGCGGGCGCAGCGCGCGAGAACGCAGAAACCGGTGAAAGAAGAAGGGCCATAATCGCGAAAAGCGCGATAATCGTCAGGCGAATGCCTTTCGTGTTGGCGGGTCTGGTGAGGGCAACAGCGCGGGATGATTTCATCGTGGAGCAGTTTCCTTTTATTTTGGCGTGTGCGAATTCGCGTCATGGTAGCGTGCGTTACAAGTTTATATTTCTATCACTGTTCTATAAATGCGGCAAAAGCCAGACGGATAATGGGTTTTCGCACGACTACTCGCGCAAAGTTCAGCGGGCTGTCATCAAGGGCTTCGCGATTGGCTCGCAGGCTGGTAATTGGAAACATCCTTTTCGACCCCCCAAAACAAGCTTTAACGTATTTCGAAGTTTTAATTGTTCAAGGTGGCTTCGCTTTGGACTCGCCACCTTCTACTTTTGGCGGCTCTTTCGCCATTCGTAGACTTTGTAGTCAATTGCATTCAGCATCTGACCAATTCTTTCGGTGAACGTTATTGGGATTTTTTCTCCATCTGCATAGGTTTCAATAGTCATGCGGGTGAGGATGTCATCAACGATCTCTTGATGGTTGGATGCGAATGGTTTGTCACTCTGGAGCGCTGTATCCAACAATGCACACCCATCGCTCAACGATAATGCCAACAAGCCAAAATTCTGCTCTGGTCTCTTGTCTCGAGCGGGTATTTTTGCATCGTACAAAACGGCATACCCCTCAAACGCGCCGACTTTCAGATTTTCGTGGCTATAAATTGCCGACAGGTTTTCACCTGACACAACCCTAATCGGGTAACCAAACAACTCTGAATCTAGAGCAATCCGATCCGATACCGTGCGTGGATATGGTGCGATTTTCGGGTCGACCGAACCAATATAACTGGTTGCAGGGGCACGGAATTCATCGCCGTACATGTAAACTAAGCCGCCCATCGCTGGATCGCAGGACGCGCAACTCAAATTAG
>CAZJWF010000201.1:0-3994 GCA_964549375.1 uncultured Neomegalonema sp. | reverse complement strand
ATGAACCAACGCGCCGAAGACCTGATGATGCAAGCGCCCTCCGAAGTCGACAACGCGCAACTGCGTGAGTTGGGCCTGCGGCTGATCCCGAAGGACGATTAGAAAACCTGCTGTCCCGGACGTGATCCGGAGCCTCCTTTTCTCAAGGAGACCCCTCCTCTCATGCGGAGTCGCGGTCAGCTTTAGACCACCATCAAGGCTGCCCCGACACGGCGGCCTTCGCCAAGCAAGACATTGAACGTCCGTGCTGCGGCGGGGGTGGCCATTGGTTCGACACCGATGTTGCGTTCATCAAAGAACGTCTGAATCTCAGGCGGGATCATGCGTTGATCTGCGCCAAGTCCCATGAGCACCACATCTAACCCGTTGAGATACTCGGTCAGCGCCTCCGCATCAGCGCGCGTCGGTCCGCCCTCACTCGCGCTCCACGGCACCATCTGTTCGCCGGTCACGAAGACCGCGCCGTCTACCCAATGACCGCCGACTCGGAAGCCGCCCGGCCCATAGCCGTCAATCGCCGTCGGCGCATTGAAGTGAACTTCGCGCAACTCGATGGTCATGACTGCCTCCCTCAAAAATAAATCCGGCCCCGAGCGCGAACCCGGAGCCGGTATTCGTTCAATCCACCCGCACTCTTACGGCGCGTCTGGCTCGCCAAAGGTCACACCCGCTGGACCTTCGCCTGTGGCTTTCGACCAATCCCGCTTCACGCCGAGATATTCGAGGATCGGCGACGCGACGAAGATCGAGGAATATGTACCCACAAGCACGCCCCAAATCATCGCGAAGGTAAAGCCCTGCATCACCGGACCGCCCAAGACATAGAGCGCGACCAGCGCCAACAACGTGGTCAGCGAGGTCATCAAGGTCCGCGCCAAGGTCTCGTTCAGCGACAGGTCAATCAGCTCTGGCAAAAGCATCTTCTTATACTTCCGCAAGTTCTCCCGCATCCGGTCATACACGACCACCGTATCGTTGAGCGAATAGCCCACGATGGTCAGGATCGCCGCGATGATGCTGAGGTTAAACTCCAACCCGAGCAGCGAGAACACGCCGATGGTCAATGCCACATCATGCGTCAGCGCGACCACGGCCCCGACAGAGAACTGCCACTCGAACCGCAACCAGATGTAGACCAGCACGCCCCCAATCGCGAGGAAGACGGCCAAGATACCCGCCGTCACCAACTCGCCGGATACTTTCGCACCGACGGTATCGGAGGCCATGATCTTCGCACCCTCGATCTTTCCGACGACAGCGGGCGAATCCGCCGTGGCCTTTGCACCCGCAATCGCTGCTTCAACCGCATTGATGGCTTCACGGTGAATCTTGGGCTCGTCGGACTGCTGGTTAATCCGCACGACTACGGTTGAGGTCGTGTCGCCCTCGATCACTTTACCCGGATCAGAGATTTCCTGAACCTGAACATCGCCAAGATCGAGGTCAGACAAAGCCGCTCGGAACTCCGAGGGATCAACGCGATCCGGCGTTTCCACCATCACAATCGAACCGCCCTGAAAGTCGATGCCGTAGTTCAATCCCTTGGTCGCGAATAACGCGCCGGACAGAACCACCGCCGCAATCGAAAAGATCGCTGCCGCCATCTTCAGACGCATGAAGCCGACCTTCGTGCCCGCTTTGACCATCTCAATCAGCGTGATCTTGACGGTTTTCGGGCGCTTCCAATCGTACCAAATCGAAATCAACAGGCGCGTCAGGAAGACTGCCGTGAAGACCGATGTGACGATACCGATACCGAGCGTGACGGCGAAGCCTTTCACCGGACCCGAACCCATTGCGTAGAGAACCACCGCCGCCAGCAAGGTGGTGACGTTCGCATCGATGATGGCGCTGAAGGCTTTTTCGTAACCGACCTCGATCGCGCGCAGCGGTTTCTTCCCGCTCGCAAGCTCCTCACGTATTCGTTCGAAGATCAGCACGTTGGCATCCACCGCCATACCAATCGTCAGCACGATACCCGCGATACCCGGTAAGGTCAGGGTTGCTCCCAAACCCGACAAGGCACCGAAGATCAGAACCATGTTGGCCAACAATGCAACATCAGCAAAGAGGCCAAAGCGCCCGTAGATGACGACCATGAAAATCATCACGGCGATAAAGCCGACGATACAGGCAATCGTACCCGCCTGAATCGAATCCGCGCCCAGTTCAGGTCCAACCGTGCGGCTCTCTTCCTCGATCAGCTTCGCAGGCAGAGCACCAGAGGCAATTTGAATGGCCAGCTCGCTGGAGCTTTCTACCGTGAAGTCACCACTGATCTGACCCGAACCTCCTAGGATCGGCTCGCGAATACTGGGGGCCGAGATCACCCGGTCATCGACGACAATCGCGAACAACTGGCCGACATTGGTTTGTGTCCAACGACCAAAAGCCTGACCCGCCGCCGGATTAAAGCGGAAGGCCACGACAGGTTCGCCGTTTTCATTGAAGCTCGGATTCGCATCGACGACTTGCTCACCCCGAACCAAAGGCTCTCGATCAACCAACCATAGCTGGCCGCCTTCTTGAGCGTCGGGGTAGATGACTTGCGACGGCTTTTTGATGCCCTTTTGCAAATCGCTCTGACCCGATGGATGGACGACGTGAAAATTCAGAACCGCCGCCTCGTCAATGACGTCGAGGATCTCCTTGGCGCTGTCGGCTCCCGGAACTTGAATCAGAATCCGGTCGGTGCCTTGGCGCGCAATCGTCGGTTCTTTGATGCCTTCAGGGTCAATGCGTCGCCGCACGACTTCGAGCGCCTGAATTAACGTCCGATCCCGCAACTCGACCTTTGCTGCCTCGGTCATTTGCAGCGTAAACGCCTGTTTTTCTTCATCCAGCGTGATTTCAAGGTCGTTGCTTTGGATGCCAGTGATGGCGCCACTCTGCAAAGGTTGCGGCAAGGTATTCAAGGCAACGCGCGCTCGCTCTACCTCCGCCGCGTCGCGGATACGAATGGTGACTGAGTCTTCTTTGACGACGGGTTTCCCGCGCTTAATCCGGTCCGCCTCACGCAGAACCCGGCGGACATCACTGGCCAGCGTGTCCATCCGCTTTTGATAGACCTCTTCCATTTCCGCACTGACGAGCACATGCGCGCCGCCTTGTAGATCAAGGCCAAGACGCAACAGCGAGTCGGGCATAAAACCCGGCCATTGCGAGGCCGTATCAATGTCTCGTGGTGCTGGTCGGCCTCCCGCTTTCAACGCGGTTTCAATGCGGGCTTCGGCTTCGTTAGACGGTTGAACACGGTCAGTAAAAAAGTTCGGAAGCGCGAGAAGAAAGCCGACCAAAACAGTCAGCAGGATCATCGCCTTCTTCACCGGAGAAAAGTGAAGCATAATATGTCTCTTTAATAAGGTCAGTCAGGGACGAGGCCCCGCCGACCTATACACAGGTCGGGACCGGGGCGAGCCAAGCAAGCAACTTATTCGGTGGCGCACGCGGGCGAGCAGCGGGGCAAGTTGTCTTGACGACAAAATCGACACCTTCCAACGACGAACTTAAACGAGCGGCAAATATTGCCGTCTGCTCCACCGTGAAGCTACCTGAGATTTGACCACTACCGCCGAGGATTGGTTCTCGGATCATCGGTGAGGAAACAACTTCTCCATCCACAACAATCGCGAAAAGTTCGCCGACCGATCTGAGCGTCCAATCGCCAAACCGGCGGCCACCTTCAGACGTAAATAGGAAACTGACGACTGATACAGAGTTCTGATCGAATGCGGCAGACGCTACGGTGACATTACCGGAATCCAGAAAAGCCTTTGCTTCAATGGCGTAGAGACGGTCAGGGTGAGTGGCATCCGGCAGGATAACATGGCCTGCGGGCACTTGGCCCTTTTGCAGGTCCGATTGAGCTACTTTCGCGACCTTGTGAAAGCCAACATCATTGTCCGCCGGCAAGTCAGAGAGCGCGTCACCAATTCCGTCCGGCGACCAAATTGCGATGGGACCGCCCGACTTGGTTCGCACCACCCAATCGGAA
>CAZJWF010000200.1:0-4005 GCA_964549375.1 uncultured Neomegalonema sp. | reverse complement strand
AGTGTGGCGTGCGTGCCATTTTTCGGTCTCTCAATTCCCCACTTCGCCTGCTTTTGTCATGCGAACAAGGGAAGGGTGAGAGATGCTGATTGCACATGGTCCGGCGGGATATTTGGTGGGGGCTGCTGCGGCTTGGGGGCGGCGTCGGTTTGATCTTGTGATGGCTGGATTGGCGGGAGGGTTATTCCCCGACCTCGATGCAATGGGCTATCACATCGGGATCGTTCATGGATTTCATCGCGCGACGCCACTTCACTGGCCAACTCTCTGGATCGGCCTTGTGCTGATTGGGGGCGTGCTGCTGTTCTTGAATAGACGAGCGGGGCAGGTTTTTACCGTCTTTGCGCTCGCCGGACTGATCCATTGCGGGCTGGATGTCACAATGGCCCCGCTTTACTGGGCCGCGCCGTTCCATTGGGAAACTTACGAATTGGTCCACGTACCGGGCGGCTGGTCGCCTTATTGGTTGGGATTTATCTTCTATTGGACATTCCTGCCAGAAATCGCGATTTGGATCGCGGCAATATGGGTATGGAAAACGCGTCGAGATTTGCCCAAGTCAATACGGCACCAGCCCGGATAGCTGTTTCCAAGCGAGAGCGGATTGCCCCCGCGATTAACCGTTGAGACAATGGCCGAAGTTACCTTCGGCTGAATCAGCTTGCCTTGATACGCAAAAGCTCGTTTGGCGGACGGTCGACGAACTCGTGCTTGATGTGCTCATAGACACGCCGCTGGCCTGCAAATGGAACAATGTTTTGGGCTTCTTCGATCGTGACCCACTGAAAATCTGTGTGTTCATCGTTCAACACAAAGGTTTGGTTATCTGAAACGAAGCCGACGAAAACAGGTCCGATCCAGATGGCGTCCTGATCAATCTCGTAAAACTGCTCGCAAATATCTCCCGAATAAAAGAGATCGGGCACAAGGCCAGTTTCTTCTTTGATTTCGCGAAGTGCGGCCTGCCACGCTGTTTCACCCTGTTCGATCCCGCCCGCGACCTGACACCACTGACCGTTACTGACCGGACTTCTGCGAAGGAGTAACATCTGAGTGGCGGTTTTTTCTCCGCGCAGAATTACTGCCGAGATGCCTTAGCAGCGAACCAGAAGTTCTCGGTGCTCAAACATAAAAAAACCGCTGCTATTGGTTCGCACGCTCACTCATCATTGGATTCCTGCGCCTTTTCTTCGCGTGTTTTATCTTTGCGTCGGCGCAGGTTCGCTCGGAGGGCGTCGGCGAGGCGCTTTTCGCGCTCTTCTTTTGTCTCGCCGGACATTTACGCTTCCATTGCTTCTAACTCGTCGATCATCGACGAGATCAGCGACAGTCCTTGATCCCAAAACGCAGGATCAGAAGCATCGAGGCCAAAGGGTTTTAGCAACTCGCTGTGGTGCTTTGCACCGCCTGCTTTCAGCATGTCGAAATAGCGCTGTTGGAAGCCTTCTTCGCCTTCCTGATAGCGCGCGTAAAGCGCGTTCACGAGGCCATCGCCGAACGCATAGGCATAGACGTAAAACGGCGCGTGGATGAAGTGGCTGACATAGGTCCAGAAGTTTGCGTACTCGTCCGCCAGATTGATCGACGGCCCTAGACTCTCGGTCGCGACATCCATCCAGAGCTGTCCGATTTGTTCAGCGGTCAACTCGCCCTCTTTGCGGGCGGCATGGACGCGGTTTTCGAATTCGTAAAAGCTGATCTGGCGCACGACCGTGTTCAGCATGTCCTCGACCTTCCCGGCGAGCAGCGCTTTGCGCCGTCCCGGATCAGTTTCAGCTTTCAGCAGCGATTGGAAGGTCAGCATCTCGCCAAAGACACTTGCGGTTTCCGCCAAGGTTAGCGGCGTATGCGATAAAAGCTCTCCCTGACCGGCGGCGAGCAACTGATGAACTCCGTGGCCCAATTCATGCGCGAGGGTCATCACGTCGCGGGTCTTGCCTAGATAGTTTACCAGCACATAGGGATGCGCTGTTGTGACGGTCGGGTGGGCAAAAGCACCAGAGGCTTTGCCGGGGCGCACCGGCGCATCAATCCATTCTTCGTCAAAGAACCGACGTGCGAGATTCGCCATCTCTGGATCAAACCCACCATAGGCCTCCAGCACGGTATCGCGCGCTTCAGTCCACGGAATTTTGCGGTCGTCTTTCTCGGGCAGCGGTGCGTTGCGATCCCAATATTCCAGTTTCTCCAACCCCAGCCATTTCGCCTTCAATGCGTAATAGCGGTGCGAGAGTTTTGGATAGGCGTTCTGCACCGCATCGCGCAGCGCATCGACCACTTCCGGTTCAACATGGTTCGCGAGGTGACGGCCCGATTGCGGGGTCGGCAACTTGCGCCAGCGATCCTCAACTTCTTTCTCTTTGACCAGCGTGTTGGTGACGCGGGTAAAGATCGGCAGGTTGGCCTCAAACACACCGGCTAGTGAATGCGCGGCGGCTTCGCGCTTGCTGCGGTCGGTATCAGACAGCAAGTTGAGTGCGGCCTCCAGCGGCAATTCTTCGCCATCCACGTCAAAGCGCAAACCAGCCAAATGTTCGTCATAGAGGCGCACCCAAGCGGACGATCCAACCACGCTTTGATCGTGGAGAAACTTCTCCAGCTCATCCGACAACTGATAGGGCCGGAAAGAGCGCAGCCGGTCGATCCACGGTTTATATCGGGCAAGCTCATCGCTCTCTGCGATTTGTTTTTCCAGCACCGCGTCGTCGATCTTGTTCATCTCCAGCGTGAAGAAAACTGTTGGTGTTGAAATGTCGGTCACGCGGCCCTGACAGTTGCCGTAGAACTGACCGGACTCCGCGTTGGAGGTGTCTTGCTGATACAGCAAGCCCGCATAAGACATGATCCGCCCCATAACCTCGGACAGTTCTTCGTACCGGCGGATCGCCTGCGCCATTTCTGCGCCGGAAAGTTCCGCGAGTTTGCCTTCGTAATCGGCGGCAAGACTGTCGGCCTTCTTTTTCGAGTCCTCAAAGGCGGCTTCGAGTTCCGGCGCGTCCGGGGCAGGGTACAGGTCGGCAAGGTTCCAGCTTGGCAAATTGCCGAGGTCAGTCGCAGCGGTCATAGATGTCTCACTCTCAGGTTTTGATACCGCCATCGGGCATGGGCGGCGCTTCGGGGTCTATACGGGGCAGCTTTCGTTTTCGGCGGATGATGATGTCACCGTTGGGCATGATCTCCGGCACTTCATAGGCAGGTAAGTTTTCGATGAAGACAGGTAAACGCTCCATTAACGACTCGATCATTGGCAGCAGAGATTCAACCGCTGCCCGCGCATCAGGACCGAGCAGGTCTTCTGCCTGACGTTCCAGCTCTTTGAGCGCGTCTGGCAGTGGGTTGTCCGCATAGGCGGCTGGTATTCCGGTCCCTAGCGAGAAAATTAGGGCGGCAGTCGGGATACGAAGACACATGGCGGTTTACTCCGAATAGAGAACAATACGTTGCTCTGTACTGCCGCTACGTGGCGATTGTTGGATGAAATTGCCAGTGCGGGGGATTGCGTCGGTTTTCCGATCCACAACAAAGATGCACCCCAAAATAAAAAAAAAGGCCGTCCAAAAGGACGGCCTTTCTCGCTAATTATTCAGTGATTACTGAACGATCGAGATGTTCACCCGACGGTTCAGTGCTTCACGAACGCCGTCACCTGTGGAAACCGCAGGGTCCAGCTCGCTGCGTGCGCCGACGCGAAGTTGCTGACGGTTGATGCCTTGAGAAGCCATCGAGTCTGCAACTGCGTTTGCACGACAGTTTGCGAGGCGCGTGTTGTAGGCCTTCGACCCACGGGTATCCGTGTGACCAACAACATCTGCATATTGCGCGTTGTAGGTCTGGAACGCCGTCGACGCCTCAGAAATCACCTGACCTGCTTCTGCTGTCAGATCACAACGGTCATAGCCGAAGTAGATCGTGTAGTTCAGCGGAAGTGCCGGCGCCGATGGTGGAGGAGGTGGTGGCGGCGGTGGAGGTGGTGGTGGCGGAGGAGGTGGTGGAGGTGGTGGAGGT
>CAZJWF010000199.1:0-4013 GCA_964549375.1 uncultured Neomegalonema sp. | reverse complement strand
GGGATGGCCTCATCTGGCATCTCACCCTCGCCGATAAACCCAAAAACGGCCACGGCGACCAACGCGCCAAAAGCGGCATAGAGCAGGGCGGTACGATTGCGTGAGATCATGAAGAGGTCTTTCCAGTCGAGGGCAGCGTCTATGATCTTAACATGAGTTCAGTACGGGAACGGCTTATCGTGCCCCTGCTTTCTCAGGCACTACACCCGTCGCAGGGGTCTGATCCGCAATTGGGTGATTTGGTTGCGGACGCGGCTGACGATATCGAAGCGGAAGTCGTGGAAAACGAAGCTCTGGCCCTCGGCGGGGATGGCTTGGGCCTCGTGGATGACGAGACCCGCAATCGTCGTTGCCTCTTCGTCTGGCAAAGTCCAATCAAAATAACGATTTAGATCACGGATTGTCACCGTACCGTCGGCCAGATACACGCCCTCGGATTCGCGGGTGACGCCGTCGGTTTTGACGTCGTGTTCGTCTTCGATTTCGCCGACGATCTCTTCGATGATGTCCTCTAGCGTAATAAGCCCCTGAAGGGCACCATATTCATCAACAACAAGCGCGAAGTGGCTCTTTTTGCTAAGAAATTCCCGCAGTTGATCGGCAAGAGAGGTGGTGTCCGGCACAAACCACGGCTCCATCGCAATCTTGAGAATGTCCAGATTATCAACACCTTCGAGGCCGCCGCCATCTCGCCGTATCAGCTTGTCGACCGCGCGCAGTAAGTCTTTGGCGTGAATGACGCCAACGATATTTTCCGGCTCATCTTTCCACAGCGGGATGCGGGTATAGGCGCTTTCAAGAACGGCTTCGATCAGCTCTTGCGTTGGAAGATCGACGTTTAACATCATGATATTGCGGCGGTGCATCATGACTTCGGTGACTTCTCGGTCGCCCAGATCAAGCGCCCCGACGAGGCGGTCCCGGTCGCTCTTTTCGACGCCGCCGCTCTCATAGTGGTGCAGATCAATCGCGCCGCGAATTTCGTCATGGGCTTCATGCGACAGCACATGCGCGTCTTTATCCAGCTTTAGCCCAAACAGCCCCAGTGCCCCGCGGACGATGAATTGTACAGCAATAACAATCGGGTAAAATAGCTTTACCAGCATCGCGATGGGTCGGGAGGCGAGCAGCGAAGCCTTTTCAGAATTCGCAAAGGCATAGGTTTTCGGCAAAACCTCCGCAAAGATCATCACGAGAATGGTCATAACCAGAGTCGCAATCGCAACTCCTGAATCGCCAAAGATCGATAGCGCAAGTGATGTGGCCAGTGACGTCGCGAGGATATTGACGACGTTGTTGCCGATCAAAATGGCCCCAATCAGTGTCTCTCCATCGTCCGTCAGGCCAACCACCCGCCGCGCGGCTTTCGATCCCTGATCTGCCAAGCGCCGCAGCTTCGCGCGGCTAACGGCCGTCAACGCTGTCTCGGACCCTGAGAAAAAAGCGGATAGCAACAGCAGGCCGATAATGGCCACAGCGGTCCAAATCGAACCGCCGCTCGCGCTCGCTGCGCCGTCCAGGGTTTCACTCGCCATCGGTGCCTCCGGTCTTCCTGTGCCGATCTCTCACGCTATATGGTGCGGAAAGCCAAACGGGAAGGGATTCGCATGTCGCGAGAGACGGTCGATCTGGGGGAATTATCTGGTTCAGTCCTTTTGTTTGGTGGACCGTACTCAAATTTGCGCGCGATGCAGGCGTTGATGAAGGTCGCGGACCGGCTGGAGATCCCCGCCGAGCGTATGATCTGTACCGGCGATGTCTGTGCTTATGCGGCGGAGGCCGAGCGCACGGCGCAGACGGTCCGGGCGCTCGGGTGCCCCGTTGTGGCTGGGAATTGCGAAGATTCCCTTGGCTTTAACGCGCAGGATTGCGGGTGCGGCTTTGAGGAGGGGGCGACGTGTGATCGGCTGTCGGCGGAGTGGTTCGCCCACGCGACCCAGCAAGTCTCCGATGATACGCGGCTGTGGATGCGAGAGTTGCCGGGGCGGGTGATTTTTGCTCACGCGGGCAAGCGCTATGTCGTCATTCACGGCGGCGCAGAGCAGGTCAACGCTTTCATCTGGCCGACCGACACAGCCGAGCGCAAAGCCGTCGAAATTGAGCTGCTGGAGAGCGAATTGGGCGCGATCCATGCGGTTGTCTGCGGTCATTCTGGCGTGCCATTTGTCGAAAATGTCGGCGCTCATGAATGGATCAATGCGGGGGCAATCGGACTACCCGGCCATGACGGCGATCCGCGCACGTCTTACGCCGTGCTAGACAATGGCGGAGTGACGCTACATCGACTCAGCTATGATTATGACGGCGCGGCACAGGCGATGGAGCATGTCGGCTTAACCGCAGGGTATCATCAGACAATGCGGAGCGGCTGGTGGCCGAGCGAAGACACGTTTCCCCCCGACATGCGGCGCGGCGTTACGAGCATTGCTTCTGTCCGATAACGCCCGGTGCCGGTCAGCTCGCCTTGCGCTGCTCATGTTGCGCGACAGCGGTCTTGAACACATCGATGACGCCGTCAATCGTATCATCCCATGAAAATTTCTCTGCATAGGCTCGCGTCGCTGCGCGGTCTGGCAGCGCGTTGAGCAGTACATGAATTTGCGCGCTAATTGTCTCAGCATCGCGGCTTTCTGCGAGCAGTCCTGCCTCTGGGACAGCGACGACTTCGGGCGTGCCCCAAACAGATGTGGCAACGACGGGCGTGCCACACGCCATCGATTCAAGCAGAACGTTGGCCCATCCTTCGCGGCTCGACGAGAGTACAGAAATATCTGCCGCCCCGAAAAAGTCCGCAAGTTCCTGATGGGGCAGGGCGCCCACGAGTTTGACGCGATCTTCGACGCCCAGCCCTTCAATTCGGGCCTCTAGCGTGCCTCGTTCCAAACCGTTGCCTGCGATCAGTAGATGGACCCCATCCAGCTTTGCGACAGCATCGATCGTCAGGTGATGGCCCTTTCGCTCGACGAGTCCGCCAACGGAGACAACCAACGGAGCATCCGCCGGGACACCATACTTTTCTTTCAACGATGTGCGCGGAGCCGTGGGTGGATGAAAGTTCTCAAGATCGACGCCGTTGCGAAGGGTCCGTATCTTTCCCCCGTCCGCACCGAGGTCAATCAATTCTTGGCGCAGTGCCTCGCATACCGTGATCGACATCGAAGCCCGACGCGCAACATCAAGAACGGCTTGTCGGCCAAACTCACTGACCGTTGGGATCTGATTGACGTCTGTTCCGCGCGCCGTGCAGGTAAAGGGAATACCCAGCTCGCCCGCCAGCCGGCTGGCCGCGACGCCGTCGGGATAGAAATAATGCGCGTCGATCAGGTCAAATGGCCCAGTCTCTTTGATCAGCTTTGCTGCGGCCCGGCGCAGCGCACGCAGATAGAGGACTGGTTGAGACTGCATCCCGATTTTCGGAATCATCGCGTATCGAGGATGATCAATCCGAATGCCAGAACGGGTTTCCGTTTTTGGGACCGCCGCATGAACGGCATAGCTGCCAAACACTTTGTTTTTTGATGGAAACCAAGGTGTCGGCGCAATCACGGAAATCTCGGCCTCACCCGTTCCGTGAACGCGGCGCATCCGGTTTTCCACGAAAACCGCGTGATTGGGTTGGGCTGCATTGGGATACAAAGACGTAACGGTTAAAACGCGCATCATTAATATTCCTCGCGCGCATCACGCAAAAATTTGGGCATTGTTTTCTCAGCTTCATCTTCGATTTCCGCCATTTCATCAGGATCGAAACGAAGTTGATTTAGTCTTTTTGGAACACGTGTTTCTCGCGTTTCGGAAGATGCATCATCTTGCTGAGATTTAATCTTATATTTTTTATCTGCCGCCGTTAGCCGAAGGGCAAGCAGGCCGCCACGCAGAGTCGTGTCAGGAAAATCGTCGTATTTCAGGCTCCACACTGCAAGCAGAAGCATTGCGCAAACAGCGCATAATAGCATTCCTCCGCCGATCATTTCGTCTCTCCAGAGTGGTTAACGCACGATTCAGGGTCTTGC
>CAZJWF010000198.1:0-4014 GCA_964549375.1 uncultured Neomegalonema sp. | reverse complement strand
CGCCTTTATCCTGCCGTCAGCGCCGCGTATGATCGGCCAAAAATTGAGGACGAAGCAGGTCATGAAACGACTATTATCCGTAACAGCGCTCGTGTGCCTTTTCGCCGCTCCCGCGCATGTTGCCGAACCGCCCATCGCCAAAGAGCTGTTCAAACACATCGAAACGGCGACCAAAGCCAATCCCGAACCGCTGGGCAGTTATGCCAAAGGCTGCCTCGCCGGGGGCGTTCAACTGTTCGAAGATGGTCCGACATGGGCGGCGATGCGGCTGTCACGCGGTCGGAACTGGGGGCATCCAGAGCTTGCCGACTTCATCGGACGCCTCGCCAACGCCAGTACGACAGTCGGGTACAAAGGCTTGCTCATTGGCGACATGGGCCGCGCGCGCGGCGGACCAATGATCAGCGGCCATCGCTCGCATCAGATCGGCCTTGATGTCGATGTCTGGCTGCGCCCGCTGACCACGCGCCCCACCGCTCAGCAGCGGGAAAATTGGTCGTCCTATGACGTTGTCAAAGGGCGCGCGACACTCGACAAAGACCTGTGGGAGAAAAGCGCATGGCGGGCCATCGAGCTGGCGGCCAAAGACGACGCCGTGGCGCGTATTTTCGTGAACCCAACGATCAAACGACAGCTTTGCCGCGCGACAGACGGGGCCGACTGGCTGCGTAAAGTCCGCGCTTGGTGGGGCCATGACGCCCATTTCCATGTCCGGCTTTCTTGCCCGGAGGGAATGGCAAACTGCGTCGATCAACCTGCCCCGCCCGCCGGGAACGGCTGCGGCAAAGAATTGAATTGGTGGTTCACGGGCGAGCCGTACAAACCCAGCGACAAACCGCCGCCGCGTGACCTGATCATGGCCGACCTGCCCGCCGCCTGCCAAACGGTTCTGGACGCTAAATGAAGCTCGGTTGGCTCGCGCTCTTCGGATTGCTGATCGCCGCACCCGCCGCTGCCGAAAGCACACAAGGGACGGCGCAGGGAAAAGTCTCCCTCGGCCAAAGCCGAACGCTGCCCGTCCGACTGTCCGATTCTGATCCGCAACAAACCCGTTTCGGAAAACTTGAGTTTCTGGGCGGCTTACAATGGTGGTCTGATCGCGCGGACTTTGGCGGGTTTTCAGGGATGTTGCTGGGCGACGGTAACATCCTGACCGCGCTGACCGATAAGGCGCATTGGGTGCGGTCGCGCTTGATCTTTAATCCGCAAGGCGCACTGGCTGCGATTGAAGGGCTGGAGGTCTGGCGTCTTTACGGCGCGGACGGCACGTTCCTAAACCGGCCTTTCTCAGACTCAGAGGCCATCACCCGCGACGGTGACGGCTTGCTGATCTCCTTCGAAGGCAAGCGTGCAGGCCGAGTGTCGCGCTTCGCGAACCTGTGGGCATCGGAGGAACCCGTGACCGGCCTGCCCGACCTGAACAGATTAGGGAGCAACAAGGGTTTGGAATCCCTGCTGATGCTGCCCGATGGCAGGCTGATCATGATCGCCGAAGAACCCATCACCGGCGACGATCACCTTGGATGGATATTAGAGAACGGCACCTCCAAACCCTTCACGCTGGTTCGCGAAACCACCTACAGCCCGACCGACCTTGCGCTCGGACCGGAGGGCAAAATGCTCTACATGCTAGAGCGACGGTTTTCATGGTTGGGCGGTGTTGGGATGCGCATCCGCCGCTTCCAGCTCACCGCCCTGAAGCCCGGCGCGGTGATCGAGGGCGAGCCTTTAATCGACATCGGCGCAGGCCACGCCATCGACAATATGGAAGCCATCGCCACCCGGCGCGGCAAGTTCGGAGGAACAGAACTGTTCGTCCTCTCCGACGATAACTTCAGCCTGCGCCAACGCACATTGCTGCTCCATTTTCGAGTTCGCGAGGCCCAGTAGGATGGCTTAACATTGAACACTGTTCAAATAGTTATTGAACAGTGTTCAATTTTGTGCAGTATGATGCAGATAACAGCCGGTCGATGGCGAAACAAACGACGGAAGACGCATCATGGGAGCTCTGCTGGCCCTTCTCGTTATCGCCATTATTGCGATCCCAGTGGCCGTGATCTGGTTGGCCTTCAGCCATGTCGCGTTAAAGCGCTCCGTGGCCGATTTAACCAACGAAGTAGTCAGCCTCAAACGCAGCAGTCCCGAGTCTCATGGCGATACGGCGCCCGCGCATCAGCCGAAACCTGACCTCACACACTCAACCAAAACGGCGAGTGCGGCTGTTGCAGGCTCCGCCTACAAGCAACCGCCATCGGCCCCACACAAAACGCCCGACTCTCCGGCACAGGAGGGGGCACCGCCGCGATCTTTTGTATTCGGCCATGCCAATTTCCATCGCTTATCCACATGGATCAAAGAAAACTGGGTGGTGGCAATTGCCGCCCTCTCACTGGCGATGGCGGGGATATTCCTCGTTCAATACGGCATCGAGAACGGTCTTCTACCTCCACATCTTCGCGTGATTTCCGCTTTGATCTTTGGTGCCAGTCTTATCGGGTCTGGCGAATGGATCAGACGGCGCGAAGGCGACGAAAGCGGGACAACCGCCTTCCTGCCCTCTGCTTTCGCGGGCGCGGGGATCGTGACGCTGTTTGCTGCCATTCTTTCCGCACAGCAAATGTATGGCCTTATCGGAAAGGAGGCCGCGTTCATCGCACTTGTGGCGCTGGCTGGGCTATCGCTTGTTCTCGGGTGGCTTTACGGAACATTTATCACGGTAATCGGCTTGCTCGGCGCGAGTGCCGCGCCCTTTCTCACCAGCGACGGCACCAGCGAGAATTTTGATTGGCTGTTCTACTATTTCGCATTGATCGGCGGTATCGGACTCGGCGTCGATGCTTTGAAACGCTCCGCATGGATTTCAACGCTCGGCTTGGTCATCCCGTATATCAGCGCGAGCCTTGTCTGGCTGGGGTCCGGGTCAGAACATTTCCTTGCCTTTTCCGTCCTCATCGCCGTCGCTGCCACCTGTCTACCAAACCTACACCCCCGCCCGGCCTTCAGCGGCGCAATGAGTTTTGCGTGGTTCCTAGCGCCCGGCAAAAATGGATGGCCCGAATTCCCAACCCGCCTCGCGGCTGGGGGACTCTTGTCCATGTGCGTCGTCGCGATTCTGGTTTCTCTTTCGGGTGCAACAGGATTTTGGCTGGCGTTGGGCGGGTTGGCCCTCACGCTGATCCTCCTGAGTTACTGGTTCAACAGAACCTCCGTTCTTGATGACCTCGCGATCCCCGTTGCACTGGCCATGTTGGCGGTCATCGGATTGCACGGGATGCTCGACCTCGAAGTCGCCCGCGCCTTCACGGCACCGCTCGACGCAGATTTGGGCGAGACACCGCCAAGGTTTGTCACATGGCTTGCCGGGTTCGGCATCCTGATCTCCGCCCTGACGGGATGGCGAGGATTGCACGACCGTCGTCACCGCATTTTCTGGTCCGCAGGCGCGGCCCTCTTCGCCCCGGCCACACTGGGATTGCTTGCGCTCTATTGGGAACCCCTGACGCACATGAGCACGGTGCAATGGGCAGCTCATGCCATTGCTGTCGCCATTTTGATGACACTGCTGGCCGAGCACACCTTGCGGAACATGTCCGACGACCAACACAGCAACCGCCTGCAAACCGCGTTGTTTGTCGTTGCAGCGTTGAACATGATTGCTTTTGCCCTGTCAGTTGTCCTGACAGAGACGGCGCTCACATTGGGCTTTGCCGGTATCGCGGCCTCGGCGGCATGGCTTGACCGTAAATTCGAGATCCGCCCCGTTAGTTGGTTCGTCCAACTCGGTATTGTCGTTTGCAGCTATCGGCTTGTTGCGGACCCCGGTTTGCTGTGGGCGATTGAGACAAGCCTTTTGGAATTGTGCATCGGATTTATCGGTACGATCCTGCTGATCGCGGCGGCATGGTTTCTGTTGCAGAAACAAGAGCGGACCGGCGGCATGATCGTCGCGGAGTCGGCGGTCTTTAGCTTATCCGGCATCTTCCTTTGCATCCTGCTATTCCGCGCATTTAA
>CAZJWF010000197.1:0-4046 GCA_964549375.1 uncultured Neomegalonema sp. | reverse complement strand
TAAGCTGGCTGTGCCGGCTGCTGGTAAGCAGGTTGCTGATAAGCTGGCTGTTGATACGCAGGCTGTTGGTAAGCAGGCTGCTGACCATAGGCTGGCTGTTGCTGATAGGCGGGTTGTTGATAAACTGGCTGAGCCGGTTGGGTCGCCGCTGCGCCACCACCGAGCAATGCCGAAGCCGCGCCAACCGCGAGCGCAGCGGTTCCAGCCGTTCCACCACCTCCGCCCAAGGCGGGTGCAACTTGACCAAGGCTTCCAGCATTCTCAACACCAAGATCAAAAAGCTGTGCTTTTTGTCCAGCGGACAGGTTGTCTGTCAGAACTTTCGCGCCGGGCACCTGACTACCAACAGCGGCGTCAAACGCGCTCGCCTTAACATTCGTCTGGGCTTGTCCCAGCAGGTTCCCCAAAAGGTCATTCGCAGACGCTGACGTCGTCGCGAACGCAAGGCCGCAAGCCAACAAGGCAAACTTCTTCATGATATTCTCCCAAAACAGATAATCGAGCACGTGAGATTGAATTGTAACGCGACTCAACCTGTGTCAACGGCAAAGCACGGAAGATTGAACCCAATTGCAGTTAATTCGCGTAAGGATTGTCACCCTTACGCAAAAGCAGCCTAATGGGTGTTCCATCCAATCCAAATTCCTCACGCATTCCATTGACGAGATACCGCGAATACGCCTCGGGCAAGTCTTCGGGCTTTGATGTGAACAAAATAAACGTCGGCGGACGCGCCTTTGCCTGTGTCATGTACCGCAGACGAATGCGCCGTCCTCCGGGGGCGGGCGGAGGGTGGCGCGAGACCATATCCGCGAGCCATCGGTTGAGTTTGGCCGTCGGAATTCGAATATTCCAAACGTCATGAGCATCCAAAATTGCCTCGCGCAAACGAGAAACGCCGCGACCATCTAGCGCCGACATGGTCACCAGCGGCACTCCCCGCATTTGCGGCAACAGGCGAGTCAGCGCCTCTTTTAGTTCTTTCAGCTTAGCGGGTTTATCTTCGACAAGATCCCATTTGTTGACACCAACTACAATCGCCCGCCCTTCTCGTTCGGCGAGGTCGGCAATCCGCAAGTCCTGCGTCTCCAAAGCATTTTGCGCGTCGATCAGGACAACGACGACTTCCGCAAACTTAAATGCGCGCAGTCCGTCTTGGACTGACATCTTCTCTAGCTTTTCATTGACCTTAGCTTTTTTCCGCATTCCAGCGGTGTCAAAGATCTTAACCGGTTGCCCCTCCCAATCGAAAGAGACACCAATCGCATCACGCGTAATTCCGGCTTCAGGGCCAGTCAGCATCCGGTCCTGCCCGATGATTTCATTGACCAATGTCGATTTCCCAGCATTCGGACGACCGACAATTGCGATCTGAATCGGGCCCTCTTCGCGCGGCTCGATTGGCGTGTCCGCCTCGTCATCACTCGTGTCAAATGGTGCGAGACGTTCGCGCAGCTCATCCATACCGATATTATGCTCGGCAGACATAGAGATCGGCTCACCAAGACCCAGCGAGAACGCGTCGTAATACCCCTCATCGGCAGCTTTGCCTTCGGTCTTGTTTGCCGCGAGGATCACTGTCGCATTCTTTTTGCGAAGCAACGCGGCAAAGCCCTGATCGGCGGCGGTCACGCCAGCGCGTGCATCAATGATGAATAGACAGACATCGGCGGCGTCAACAGCGCGCTCCGTCAGCTTTCTCATGCGGCCCTGAAGCGAGTCGTCCGTTGCCTCTTCGAGTCCCGCCGTATCAATGACCGTAAACCGGATCGGACCCAGTCGCCCTTCGCCTTCGCGCAGGTCGCGCGTAACGCCAGGGCGATCGTCGACCAGCGCCAGACGCTTGCCCACCAACCGATTGAACAGAGTCGACTTTCCAACGTTCGGACGGCCAATAATCGCAAGTGTAAACGTCATCCGTCCGGCCTTTCACCAACTCTTCCTTAGAAAAGAAAGAGTCCCTTAGCGGTACGCCGCGAGCGTTGCGCTGTCGGTCAGCACATAGACCGTCCCGCCCGCTGCGACAGGGCCATTCGTTGCTCCACCCGGCAAGTCGACCTCCCGCAACAGCATCCCATCTTTTGGATCGACGGAGATCAGCTTTCCGAGATCAGAGGTCAGCAAAAGATTCCCGCCCGCTAGGATTGGCCCCGCCCATGTAATGGCGCCTTCGCGGCTATCAGGGTCACGAAACCCGCCAAGCTCTGTCGCCCAAATGACCTTACCTGTATCACTTTGCATTGCGACAAGCGTTCCGCCGCCAGAGACGAAAAACACCGTGTCCCCCGCAACATAGGGTGGCTGTATACCGCCGATGCTCTGCGTCCAAAGGCGCTCACCCGTGCGAAGCTCAACGGCAACAAAGCGTCCCGACTGACTGGCGGCATAGACCGTCCCATCCGCAATCACTGGATCACCGGAAACATCGTTCAATACCGCAAGCCCCGTTGATCGACGGGTGCCGGTCAGATCATCCGCCCAACCAAGACGCCCTGTACCCACCGCATAAGCATTTAGTTCACCCGACGAAAACGGCGCGATGACGACTTGCCCCGTTGCAGCAGGTGCGGCACCGCCAAGAATACCCGCAACCTGATCGAGTCCTTGCTCAGTCCAGCTCACCTTTCCCGAATCCACATCAACGGCAATCACGCGATTGTCGCGCGTGACCGCAAATACCCGACCGGCGGCAACCGCAGGCGCAGCACGACTTGGCGCACCGAGAGGGGCTGTCCAAGCGACTTCCCCGGTATCCGCGGAAAGCGCATGAAGCGCACCAAAGCCATTTGAAACGTAGACGCGACCGCCATCATAGGCGACGCCACCCCCAAAACCATCTTCCGTATTTTCGCCGTCCGGCGTCAAATCCCGACTCCAGACGCGTGCACCGCTGCTGGCATCATGCGCGGCAACCGTCGCTCCAGCATCCAATGTATAGACACGGCCAGCGGCAACAATTGGCGGCGACACAATGCGCGCTCCCGAAGCATTGCCGGACCCGACGCTGCTCGTCCACGCGAGCGATAACTCATTTCCGGCGGCAACATGACCAATTGACCGTGACGCCCCTCCGTTAAGCTGTACCCATTCACTATTCGAGACAGGAGAAGGCAGCGAAATCGACGCTCCAGCGGCTTCAATCCGCATTGTTTCACTTGTCTGGGCACCGCCTACCGCAATTCGCGTTCCGTCTAAGGGGACTTCGTCATTCTCGAAGAAATTCAACGAATCCAGGGAACTACAGGCCGATAGCGCACAGAGAGCGGTAATCGAAATGCCGCGCAACACAAACATTCTCATCACTGATCCTCGCTCTCATCGGATACATCGTCAGATGCTCCGCCGCTATGGGACGGATCCAAGGCCGCACTTGGCTCAGGTGGTGTTCCGCCAAAGGCAGCGATCATTTCTCGCGCACGCGCTTGAACAGCAGGGGTGGCAGCTTCGTCTTCAACCAGAGACGTCAGCGCTTCAATAGCCGACGATTCATCACCGGCGCGCACATGGGCGGCGGCTAAGAACTCAAGGGCCGGAATGCGCCACGGTTCACCTGTTGCGGACAACGGCTCTAACGCCTCCAACATCTCCGCTGGCTCCATAATATCCGAACGGATCATGACAGTTCGCAATTTCGCAAGATCGGCGAGCCGTTCGTCGATACCGGGCATTGCAGCGACCGCTTCATACTGCTCTACCGCACGATCTACATCGCCAGAGGCTCCAAACGCAGCACCCGCACGAAGTCCTGCTAGCGCAGCGTAATCTCCTTCGCCCTCTTTGGACAGCGTCAGAAAGGCTTCAGCCGCATCCGCCGAGTCTTCAACTGATTGGGCCTCGATAAAGGCACCTCCCGCTGCGCGCACAGCATCTTGTTGACTGTTTTTCCACCAAGAATGCGCGGCGGTGCCAAAAATCACGAGTGCAATCGCACCCACGAGGAAGGGTCCGTATTTTCGCCACGCGGCATACATCGCGTCGCGGCGCACCTCTTCGGTGACTTCCTGTACGAAAGAGTCGCTATCGGCCACTGAAAGACTCCGAGATTG
>CAZJWF010000196.1:0-4094 GCA_964549375.1 uncultured Neomegalonema sp. | reverse complement strand
GACGGATTGGAGCCCATTGTCCGCAGTCGGGGCAGCGCGATTGAAACCCGCGAGACGGTTGTCGCCGCGACCGCAGATCATTTGCAGCGCAATGACGATGAATTTGAAATCGCTCAATCCGAGGATCGACCGATCGTTCCGCGCGATCCGGCCCAAACCCTCAGTCAGGCCGACGAGCGTGTTGCAGAGGCCTATGCCCTGCGCGGGTTAAAGGGCGAGCGGGCTTTGACGCGCATCAAAAGCGGTCTTGAGGCAACCGCTGAGACCCGAAACCACTGGCACGACGCGGAAGTCACTGAGCGAATGGCTGCGGGCGACGTCCCGCGCGGCGTCGCTGAACAAGAGATCGCAGAGCTTCATACCTATGCAGCCAAAACCTACCGCGCATCGGAACGGGCGATTCAGCACGGTGTCTCTCTTGACGCAACCGACGTGTATGCACCCGAAGATCCAGCGATTATCCGCCGACGGGAGGAGCGCAGCCGCCGTGGATACGCAATCGGTGACCGAATGTCAGATCAGAGTAACGATGCGCGAACCGGCAATGTGGAGGTGGAGTCTCCTGAGCCCCAAGCGAACGATCTCACTGAGCAGTCGAACGACAAGCATCGAACTCCGCCCGTCGCAGAAATCTCTGAGGAGAAAGAGAGCCTCCGAGAACCTCAGAGTAAAACTGGAAAACGCCTCACCGGAGAAGAGCTAAGGCAACTGCTGAACGCACGCGAACGCGAACTCACACAAGCGCAAAAACAGCGCGACGCCGAGCGCGGCATTGACCGCAATAACACCCAAGATCGCGGTTTGGGCCTCGTAGATTGATAGGAGCGCTATATTTTCCAAACCTTAAAATACTATCGTTGCTGCCCGTCACTCTCTTCAATCCACGTTAGGAGTCACTCTTCGGTGTGGAAGTGCTGTGCAAAAATTTCAAAATCTATTGTCCCTTGTTTAATTGGGCTCCAGAGGAGAGGGGTAGAACCTACGGCGCAAGCAGAAACGCGAATGGAACAGTCAAGAAATAGCTTGCTCTGCTGTGGCGACTTATCGGAGGCTTGATGGATCGAAACTTCGAGATTGTGCGAGCAATGATCCGGGTCGCCATTTCAGCTCTTCTCTTTTTGATAAGCGTGTTTTCAGCGCCCAATCAGCTTGCGGCGCAGTTACTAGATCAAGAACGTCTGTCGAAAAAAGTCGAACCCCCTTTCGTTCTGAACGAGAGGCTAAATGACGACGGTGTATGGTCAATCAAGGATCTCACTGGTGATCATGCCGGGTACATTTTCCAGACTCGCGCACTAGCGCCTCTGCCGGGCTTCTCGGGCGAGCCAATCGACGTTTTGGTAACGCTAGATCGAGATGGGCAATTTCTGGGTGCGGAGCTGATCGAGCATAACGAGCCCATCTTTGTCTCGGGTCTTGGTCATGCTCCGTTTCACGAATTCATGCGCCAGTATCGCGGATTGTCCGTCTTCGATCCTTTGACGGTTGGGGTTCCCTATGGCGCAGGAGATCGGGAAAGCTCATCGAGCGTGTATTTAGATGGCGTTACCAAGGCGACTGCGTCGGTTCGGATTGCACATGAATCGATCCTCGCTGCGAGTCTTCAAGTCGTGCGACAGCAAATGCAAGGCTTGGCGGGAGGCCCGACGGCTTCGCCTATTCGTGAAGAAATCGCCGACCTGAATTGGGATGCGTTGGTCGCGCAGGGTATCGCACACCGTTTCGTGGTGACTAACGCTGAGATCGAAGCCGTATTCGCAGACTCGCTCTGGGAAGATGATGACCCGGATGCGAAAGACGCACCGGAGCAAGCCTATCTCGATCTCTGGATCGTTGACATCGGCCCGGATAGCGTGGCGCGTGCGGTTCTCGATGAGGAGACATTGGCACAGCGCGAGACCTTGATGGCGGTCGCCGACTATGACGAACCGATTTTGCTACTCGCGAATGGGCGGCACGGGTTGGTATCCGAGGAGTTCGTGCGCAACACCGCCCCCGACCGCCTAAGCCTTAACCAAAACGGCTTACCCTTGTCGCTGCGGGACGGGGACATTGAGGTCGAATTGGCCGATGGTGTGCCCCATTTTGAGCAGCGCATGATCGTGCGGACGGATCGCCGGATGGGGTTTGATCCAACCTCTCCGTGGGAGTTGACGATCCAAGCAGTACGTCGGCACGGCGTGTTTCGTCCCGAGACCGGTATCCGCGAGTTAGTCTCGACACAGGCTGCACCGGAGCGCTTTTTTCAGAAGTCAGTCGTGATCGAGCCGAAGCCCGTATGGGTGGAGAGTATTCTCGCGCGGACGATGGATCTGAGTGTACTGGGGATCTTTCTCGTTGGATTGGGCGGCGCGTTGCTGCTGGCGCAATCAAAGCTTGCCGCGTTGCGTTTTTTTACGCCGATCCGCTTAGGAACTTTGGCGTTTATGATTGGGTTCATTGGCTGGTGGGGTCAGGGACAGCTTTCGATTGTGACGGTGATTGGCACGATGCGTACTGCGCTCGAAGGGGAGAGTTTTGTCTTCCTACTTTATGACCCCTTCTCGCTGTTAATTTGGGCCATCGTGATCGTGTCGTTCGTGTTGTGGGGGCGGGGACTTTTCTGCGGATGGCTTTGCCCGTATGGTGCGATGCAGGAGCTGTCGCACCATCTCGGGAAGGCGTTGGGGCTGAAGCAAATTCGAGTCCCCGAACGCTGGGACGGCGCACTGAAACTGTTGAAGTATGGCATACTTGCTGCGCTGTTAGGGTCCGCTTTCTGGCCGGTTCTCAACGACAAGTTGGTCGAGGTTGAGCCGTTCAAAACGGCGGTGACAACGATCTTCGTGCGCGAATGGTATTACGTTGCTTACGCGGCGTTCTGGCTGTTGTTGTCGATGATGCTGTTTAAGGGGTTTTGTCGATACGTCTGTCCGTTGGGAGCCTTCCTCGCGATTGGCGGGTTGCTGCGTGGGCGTGATTGGATCAAACGACGGAACGAATGTGGTTCGCCGTGTCAGCTTTGCAAAGTGCGGTGCAAGTACGACGCGATTTCGCCTGCAGGCAAGATCGAGTACAGCGAGTGCTTTCAGTGTCTTGATTGCGTGACCATCCACGATGATCCGAAACAATGCGTGCCTCTGATTTTAGCGGCAAAGAACCGCCCGATGAGGGAGGCGGCAGAATGATTGTTTCGAGGCGACGCTTCCTTGCGATATCGGCTGCGGCTTGCGTTGTTGGCGGGCCTGTGGGGGCTGTGCATCGAGATCGGTTCATCGCGCTGGGCGCTGAGGCGGAGATTTCACTGCATGGCGATCCGAAACTGGCGGTGCAGGCTTTTGCTGAATGCCGCCGTGAGGTTGACGCCGTTGAAGCTGCATTTAGCTTGTGGTGCAAGGAATCAGTGTTGTCCCGCCTCAATCGAGAGGGCCTCGTCGTACGCCCGGGACGTCTGTTCGTTGAGCTTGTTCGATATGCGCGTGAGATTGCCGAAATTTCGAACGGCGGATTTGACCCGACCGTGCAAGGCTTTTGGAAGAATAATGCGACCGTCGATTGGAAAGCACTGGCAGTCTCAGACAGTGAGGCGCGCTTTACGCGTGACGGTATGGCCGCGACTTTCAACGGTATCGCTCAGGGGTATGCGGCGGATCGAGTGATTGCCGTGTTGGAACGGCTTGGGTATGGCGATGCACTGGCAAATTTGGGTGAGTTTCGTGGAATCGGACAACGCGAAGATGGCGGGCCGTGGCGGATCGGCGTTGAGCATCCGCTGACCGGAGTTATTGTTGAGGTCATTGAAGGCGCTGGGGCGGTTGCCACATCAGAGCCGCGCGCAACACTTGTGTGCGGTCAACCGCATATTTTTGATCCACTCGCGCGGAGTGGAGAGCGATGGGCGTCTGTAACCGTCATGGCCGATGAAGGCTGGCGCGCCGATGCGCTTTCGACCGCGATTGCAGCTGCACCTGTGGAAGAGGCAGAAGATTTAGTGCGACATGGCAGGGCGACCGGCGCGGTATTCATTGATCTGGCAGGACGTGTTCGCCGGTTTTGGCGTTAATCTAACAGCGGCAAGGCCTCGGCCTCGATTCCGGGGAAGAGATGGCTGACCG
>CAZJWF010000195.1:0-4126 GCA_964549375.1 uncultured Neomegalonema sp. | reverse complement strand
ACTGAATCTTCATCAAGACTTGCATCTTCACCAAAATGAGACTCAAGAGAGTTCATCAAACTGGTCCATGATGTGGAAGGAAGCATGGCCGCCGGAAACGCGAAATGACATTCCGAACATTCCTCCATGGTCAATGCGTGTTTGACTGGGCTAATTTTCTCATAACCAGCACGCATACTCGCACTGAGAATCAAGAAACCGATCATGGCAACTAGAAACAGGCGTGCTGCTAAATTGATCAATCCTTCGGAACCCCACAATCATCGTTTTCGCTCATAATCACCGTTTTCGGCTTGGCGATGGCAGACTGCACAACGAGCCTTTGAAATCGCAAATCCTGACTGCAAATTATCCTTAGCAATTCCAGGGTGTAGTCTAATCCAGTATTTGGTCTCGGTAATCCGAATTGGAGGATTTTGTGTATCAAGTCCGCGAACAAATTTTGAAGACCAAGGTTTTTTATCACCAGCTCGCGCATTGAGGTATTCGGAAATGTGTTGCGTTGTTTGAGTATCTAATGAGGCATCTTCACCAAAATGGTTTTCGAGATTTCCCATGATTTTTTTCCACGAAGCCTCTGGAAGCATCGAGGCAGGAAATGCAAAATGACAAGCGCTGCACTCGTTTTTAGTCAATTGATCTGTGATTATTGGAATATGTTCATCATCCGCAAAGACAGGCAATGAGCTTAACGAGACAATTAGAACCACAGCTAAACGCATGATTGCTCCTTATGAATCTTTCATGAAACTCAGAAAATCGCCTTTTTCGATGGGACTGCATTCCCGACCAAGAACGGACTTACAGTTTCTCCGAAACCACTTTTCTGCCTTTTCAAGCGATTGATAGCGGTCTGGATTCACTGAGACCGCCATGGGCTCAATCGCCTTACCGGCTCGAGTCTTTCCAATTTGCGTTGGATTACTTGTGTGGCATGACGTACAGGATGGTGTGTCTACTTTACCGCTTGTAAATTCCTTCAGAAACAGATTTTTTCCGCGATTGGAATCAAAACCCGCGAAGGATTGCGTTTCGCTTTTGGCTTGCGTCGCATAATGATTGATAAGGTCGTCAAGACCCCCTGCATGAAGCTGCATGTTGAAAACAAATAACATAAGCGTGCTCGCAATGAGGGTCTGTTTCATCTTCTATCCGTGTTTTCAGTTCACACCCGGCAATCTGCTGCCTCGTCAATGATTTCAAAGCCAAGAGGCCCAGAAAAGCTGTTTGCCAAACGTTTATCGTCCAGTTGGCAATCGATATCGACCGAAGATAAGAGAAATTACTGCGACAACACCGCCATGATTGAGCTCTGCTCCGCTAAAGGAAGCGTCGCACTCGCGCCATGTAGTCATAATAGCTCTCTCCATAAAGTTTCGTGAGCCAAGGTTCTTCGGCAAAGGGAGCGATGAACAAGGCAGCTATTGCAGCGACGCCAACCGGAACTGCGGCGGGTGAAGCGCTGAGCATCAACCATCCGAGGATCATAGCAGTATCGGCAACGTACTGGGGGTTACGCGAGTACCTGTATAGCCCATCGGTCTTCAATGTCCCTTCCGCGCCTCCGGTTTGTTTGATCCCAAATTTTCCGACCTCATACCAGACCGCGAGGTTCGCGAGAACGATTATCGGAAGGCCAAGTCCGTAGCGCAACCAAACAGGCAACCCGATTTCGCCCCACTGCAAATAACCGAGAACAACGATTGCGCCAAACAGGGTAAAAGTTGGCACCCACACGAAGACTGGCGTCCATCGCCCATAGATTTCCGGCGGCCAAATCCGGCGATCCGGTCGCGCGATCGACCAGAGAAGCGCGGCGATGGTTGCTCCCGCAATCGTGAGTCCGATGACAGTAAGAACCGGTTCCATTTACGATCTCGATCTGTATGCGCGGAAGTTTCTCAACGGCCCTGTTTCGATGGTGAATTCGATCAGTCTCATTCCACGCTCACTTTGTTCAATGCGCGAGGGGCAGGATGGATGTTTCACGCTTTTGCCGTTTTAAGTGCTGACTTCCCGACTTGTCGAAATGCAAGCCACGACACCATCAAGAAAATGACCAGAAGGGCGACACTTGCCACACCCCACCAGCTTTCTGCGGCGACGGCAATCTGATCTCCCAGAAGGTATCCGATCCCAACTAGCAGTGCCGCCCAAACAATAGCCGAAGCAGCATTCAGGACCGTAAAATAGCCCCACCCCATGTCTGAAAGCCCGACCGGTAACGCACCGATGGTGCGCATCCCTTTGGGGTACCGATAGAGGAAGATATAGGCTGCTCCATACCTATCCAGAACTCTGGCCGCCTTCTCGATCCAACTGCGGAGCCTTGGGCGTGACAGGAACACTCTATCGCCATAGGCGCGGGCAACGGCGAAGCGTGCTTCGTCTCCGAGATATCCGCCCAGAAAGGCGGCGAGGGTTGCTAGAAACGGGTCCAGTGCGCCTTGCTGTGCGACCACGCCAGCCAATAGCGGCAACGCCCCGCTCTTCAGCGCGCAATAGCCGAACAGGATCGCATAAACCGCAAGTTCGTTGACCGAAATCCAGTCCAGCAATACCTGCATCGAATTCGCTTTCGTTCGTGTACCCGTTCGGATCTGGTGCTCATGCTCTTTATATGGGTTCAGTTCTCGGCTGCGGCTACTTCGGCAGAAACCAATGCGCGAAGCTCGGCCACACCGAACGGGTCAAGCGGCTTGCCATTCACGAAGAAGGTCGGCGTCTGGCGCACGCGCATGGTTACAATATCCGCACGATCCTGCTTGAGAATCGCAAGCGTCTGAGGTGCCAGCATTTGGTCCTGCGCAGCTTCCATGTCTAGTCCGGCAGAAGCGGCAATACGCAGGATTAAATCAGGGCGCATGTTACCATGTGAGGCCCACCGAGGCTGCTCTCGCAAAAGAGCTTCGAGAACCGGCTCGAACTGTTCTTGCATTCGCGCAGCTTCGAGCACCCGTATGGCGACTTCCGATCCCTCTCCGTGGAGTGGTGTGTAGCGGAGAACAACGCGCACCGCATCGCCATGTTCGGCGAGGATGTCCTTCACCACCGGATGGAACCTCCGACACGCCTCGCAGGCAGGATCGAAGAACTCGACGATTGTCACAGGCGCATCTTCTGGACCCAGAATGGGAGAATACGGGCGGATCAGACCCTCGGCCATTTCCGGTGCGCCCGAGGCTGTTTTAGCGACGGGTCCCGGTCGCGTCGCATACCAGCTCGCTGCGCCAAAGCCCGCCGCAGCAAGGCCGAGGACGGAAAGGATCATCAAACGACGGTTCATTCGGTTTTCTCCTTCAGAGAAGCAACTGACAGAACGGCAACCAATGCGAAGGCAATCAGAGACAACAGCGGGATCGGTATACCGAGGACAAGCTGGTTAGCATCGGTGCAGGACGGGCCAGTGGCTGTACAGGGTCGAATAGGTTCAGGGATAACACCCCAATAGAGGCCAAGATGCCAAAGCGCGATGGCACTGCCGCCGAGCGACAATGCGACGCCATAACGGCCTACTGTTCTATCGTGCCACCAGAGCCCAAGGCCCAGAATAACCGCCATCGGAAACATAAAGGCGCGCTGAAACCAGCAAAGAACGCATGGCGTTTGGCCCAGAATTTCACCGATGAACAGCACGATGAGTGATGACGCAAGGGCGACGATCCATGCGGCTGCGAGTGCGGTTTCGGATGATAACTTGAACATTATGAGAAGTCCGATCTGGCCGCAAACCCGAGGTTGAGAAGCGTTACAACGATTGCCATCACGCCTCGCTATGGCGATGTGTGATTATCTCCCGCCGTTCAGCAAGCGCCTGACGCACGATCTGGAAGGCTGATGACAGAAACAGTCCTGCCATAATCGTGGCGACGACCAAATCGGGCCAGCCGGTGGCGGTTCCCCAAACTCCGAGGGCTGCAAACATCACCGCGACATTGCCGATGGCATCGTTGCGCGAGCAAAGCCAAACTGATCGGACATTGGCGTCACCGTCCTTGTATCGCACGAGCAGCAGCACGCTTGCGAGATTCGTGAGCAGTGCGAGAAACGCGATTACGCCCATAATCTCGGCTTCGGGAACGCCGACATAGAACACGCGATAGATGGTCGAGCCGAGCACCCATGC
>CAZJWF010000194.1:0-4166 GCA_964549375.1 uncultured Neomegalonema sp. | reverse complement strand
TTCGAACAAAACGTCATCTCGGTGAACATCAAACGTCAGAGTGATCGTTTTCTTAGTTCTATAATTACACGCGAAGATGTGCTGCTCAATGCACTCGCTGAAGTGGAACTTTTGAACCAACAGCAAGAAGTGACGACAACGACGCAAACGACCGGCGGATATGCCTGCATCACAGCGCTGGACAACGATCCAGATCGCAAGCGCGGGATCTATATGCACAACACGGCGAGCATTGACGCCACGGATTGCGGTGTTCACTCTAACTCCGAAGACGTATCACCAAATCGATGGACTGAGCAAGGCTCGGTATACTTGCGGAACGCAAGTATCGTAGCGGATCACGTCCGTGGCGTTGGTGAAGTGGTCGTGAATGATTGGAACGGAAACTCAACGACGAGTGTGACGCCTGAAAGCGGTGCGGCTCCGTTTGTTGACCCATTTGCAAATCTTCCTGCCCCGACGCAGGGTTCGTGCGATAATAACGGTCGAACCGTCAATTACGTGCCCTCGGTTGCTGAGCTTCAACCGGGAACATATTGCGGCGACATCATCATCCAGAACGGTGGCAAAGCAAAATTTGCACCTGGCGTTTATCACCTCGTCAATGGCGATTTATTGGTCCGTGGCGGCGCGTCAATTTATGATAGTGAAGGAGTCTCTTTCTACTTCGGCGGCAACAACCCCGGAAAGTGGATCATTGACAACGGTACTGACGTGGAATTCAGCGCGCCTTCCACGGGTGACACAGCGGGTATGTTGTTCTGGCAGTCCGATCAGGCAAGTTGCCACAACGGTTACAACGGCCAAAACAAATTCGCTGGCGGTGCAGAGTTCAATTTCGACGGCGTTATTTACGCACCAAACTGTGGACTAGTCATCGATAACAACGCTCATCTGGCTCCATCGGGTCCAGACGCTCACATGTCGGTTCACGCTTCATGGATCGAAATGCGAGGCAGTGCCGAGTTGAAGGCTTATGGAGCGAAGGCAGAGCAAGAACTGGTTGACGCCACCGGCTACACCAATGCGACACCAACCACCGTAATAACCACGCAAACGACGCTGGTTCCGCAACTTCGATACGCGCAATAAGGAGAGGTAATCTCATGAAAAAGGTGAGCCTCAAAAACTTCAGCAAAGGAGCCCGGAAAGGGCTTCTTTCACGCTTCCGCAAAGAAGAGCGTGGTGTTATTACGCTCGAAATTGCCATCGCTATGAGCTTTCTCGGTTTTGGTTTTGTCGGGCTAATGTCCACTGTCACATCGATCGACAACGCCCATGCAGGTGAGCAGGCGTTGAACGACATAGTGATGACCATGAGGGCATTGCCGAATATCGATGTACGAACTGATGAAGAACTGACCACGTTATTCAACGATATCGTCGAACAGAATTTACGTTCGACTCAGTATGCCGAAATTAATGTGTCGCGGACTTGCGGGTGTCCGTTACAAGGCACCTACAGTGCCCAGATGTGTACGGTCACGGCTTGCGATGATGGGCTGACTCCGGGTCGTTATCTCGATTTAGAGATGTCCGTTAGGCCGAAACAAGCGTCGGCCGACGCAGATGTCGTTGAAACGTTTAATTATCATGCGTCTGTTCGTTATTGAGCGAACACGGGGAAGGATCATTTAAAATGAGAAAATTTTTACGCCGATGGAAATTTGACCGACGCGGTACGGCAACCCTCGAAATGGGGCTGACGTTACCGCTGTTCATCACCTTCATGTTTCCTCCGATGGAGATCGCTCGATACTCCTATGCAGACCGCGTTCTCAAATCGAGCGTGAACGAAGGCGCAAAATTCGCAGCGTTGACTTTGGTGAGCGGCGCCACCGGAGCAACTGAAGAAGATGTCCGCGATTTGGTGATTGAAAAGGCGGGCAAGTATGCACCGCGACGCAGTGACATCGTCATCAGCTACTCTCCGGCCAAGCAACCGGGCGCACGTGTCACAGTCGCTGCGACCGCCGAGTTCGACGAAGCGATCCAAATCTTCGGTGACTACTCGCACAGCGTTGACGGAACCCGCACGCTGTTCTGATACGCTTCCGATCGAGAAACACATTAAAAAAGCGGCCCGTTTCTAGGCCGCTTTTTCTTCGTCTTAAAGTTATCAACCTTTGGCGGTCGTGGTTCAAGAAAAGCGGTTGCGGGGCACATTCCGTATCGACGAACTTTGCTGGCTCCCCGCGTTCAGGTTCCAGTCATAGTCGTCGCCGCCAATTGACGTCACGCCTTCTAGCTGTGCGGCCAGTTCAGGCTTTGCGTATTGACGCAAGTGAGCGATGACACCCGCGTCGGAATCTCCAAAGTCTGCTTTGAACCAGTCATAAATGCTTGAGACGATAAGCCGCCCTCGCTTCACTTGGGCCCCGCGCGGATGGTTGATAAAGTTGGTGGCCGCTTGATCCAAAACGCTATCAACGTTGTCTGCCGTAAAGGCACCCGCCAGCAAATCTGGGCACCCAATCGAGGCGCAATTCACACCATAATGGATACGCGGATCGCGCCAGATTGGACGTAAAATCCTGTGCTCGATATCGTCCAACGAGAGCCGCTCGCCCTCAATGATCATCAGCTTCGCGCCCCAAGGACCATTCGAGAACAATCCGGGCGAAATATCGATGTCGCGGATCGAGCGGACGGGCAAATGATCCAAAATGATCTTCACGGTCAGCGCGTTATAAAGATTGAACCAATAGGCATATTGCTCATTTTGGTTCAGGCTGCTCACGGGCGTATCGGCGAGCGTCCGCAGATACGTGTCAAGAGCGGCCAGGTCAGCTTCGGCAACACCTGCATAATTCACAAGCGCCACACCGTTCGACCCGCGAGAGATGTATTGACGGGTGAAATTGTCCCACAAGCTATGATCAATGGTCAAAGAAGAGTTCGGATCGTTCTTGGTCCAACGACTCCAGACTTCGGCGCTTGGCGCTGCTGCTGCGGGACCAACAGTCGTCAATGCAACCGCGCCCATGACCGTTGCCAAGGTTTGTCGACCAAAGTTCCGGCGGCTAATATCTGAACGTTTCATTGTGTACTCCTTTGACGAAGACTTACTGCTCTATGCCAGACAACACTCTTGATCTTCCGTCTGTGCCGGGCGGTAACCCGACGATTCAGAACGGCGGAAGTCACCGCCTGAAATCCTGAATTACCTGATCAAGTCAGGATGTGACGAAAGCCATCATGTCGTAAGGCTCTACGGGCATATCAGGGTGTAAGTCATAATTTTCAAAGGACAATTCGTGACATTCCTGTGAGGGATGTTTCACCTTTGCAGCTTATGTAAGGAAATCGCTTGGTTTCCCGACGTCTCTGAGACTTTGTCGGCGCGCAGCTTTTTTCCGACAATTCGAAACATCGCTCGCACGCGGGCTGATCCAACTATTCTGACGTGTGCAACTGTCGGAATTTTGCGCCCTACGGGTATTTAAACAGCTACCGCCCTGCTGTAATCGTTTGAATTCAAAAAGTACGACCGCCAATGCCTTGATCAGACAACGGCAAAACCGCCTCTGCCTCCCGCCCGATATTCGGGGAGAGGTACTTTCGACAGAGATACGAGCGAACTTTTATCCGGGGGACGCTCAATACGGTTTGCAGGCAGAGCATCGTCGCCGGACAATGCTAAACTGTCTTGATCAAGCCGAGGCGACGATTGACCCGCTTTCGAAGAATGGCGTAGCAGCTTTTCCATCCGCCGGATCAGACGCAGAGCGCAGCGCGGCAGATCTCGTAGGATAATATGCAATATTTTCAGACGCTTCTGACACTCAAACAGCGACATACCCGTTTCATTCCCCCGCATGTCAGGGGCAAGAACCTCAGAAATACGGTGGCGATCTAAGTCGAGACCATTGCGGGAGATTATTAGACAAGCTTGCGTGATCAACATAAACCGCGCGGCAGCTTCGGCTCGCGACAGGACCGACACAACAAAACCAAGGGTCCAGTCAGAAAACCGACGCGACACCGGACCGACAGCCAGAACCCCAATCACAACAATCAACCCCGCGACAATGCGGAGCAGCCGATGCCGCTGAGTTTCCAAGGTCCGTTCAATGTCCACGCCGTCCGTTACCTCTCGTTCGATTCAAGAGGGACACATAAGAACTAAAGCGGAACATATGTCAATGGAAAATTTGCCGCTGCAC
>CAZJWF010000193.1:0-4202 GCA_964549375.1 uncultured Neomegalonema sp. | reverse complement strand
AACGATTATGGTGATCGAGCACGCAGAACGTTTTGGCCTCGCACAACTTCATCACCTGCGCGGGCGGGTTGGGCGGGGTAGCGGCGAGTCGAGCTGTGTTTTACTCTATCAAGGCCCTTTGGGCGAAAGCGCGCGGGCGCGTTTATCGGTGTTGCGCGAAACTGAAGACGGTTTTCGTATCGCCGAGGAAGATTTGAAGCTGCGCGGCGCGGGTGATCTGCTGGGGATTAAACAAGCGGGCCTGCCACACATGCGCGTCGCCGATATTGCTTCACATACCGACTTGCTGGAGGTTGCACGCGATGATGCGCGGCTGATCGTCAATCAGGATGCCGAGTTGAAAACACCGCGCGGTGAAGCGCTTCGTGTTTTGCTCTATCTTATGGGTCGGGACGACTCGATCCGCTATTTGGGTGCTGCATGAAAATTCTCACGGCTGTCCTCATTGTGTTTAGCACACCCGCATTTGCATGCGAGATTGGGGAAAGGTTGCCCCATACCCGCGCGGCATTGCCGACGCCGCATATTCTCGCGATTGGGTCTTCGAGTACGGCGGGTGTTGGTGCAGGTAAAAAAACAACGGCCTATCCGGCCCAGATCATTCCTGCTTTCGACGGCTCGCCGATTAAACCGAATGTCGTGGCGCGAGGAATTGGCGGAGAAAAAGCAGCGGGTGCCTTGACACGCATGGGACGAGAAATTGCCGATACAAATCCAGACTTGGTGCTCTGGCAAGTCGGGACTAACGACGCCAATGCGCGTCTAAAACCGGCAGATGTCGCTGAGACAATTCGAACCGGCGTCGCGCTGATCCGTGCATCGGGCGCGGATGCGATTCTGATTGACCCACAATATTACCCGCGAATTGCAAGCAAGCCGCATTACGAAGAAATGGCCGAGATGATCGACACGGTCGGCGTGGAGCTGTGCATCCCGGTCATTGACCGTTTCGAGGAAATGCGTGCGGCTGGTGATGACTTACCGACCTTACTCGCAGAGGACAACTTCCACATGTCAGTGTTGGGCCATCGGCTGTTAGCCGAGAGTATCGCCCGCGAAATTAAATGTACGCTGTCTAAGGAATGTGGGCACGAGTTGGAGTGACGATCGAACGCGGATTACGGCAATCTTCGAGCTCGGCATTGTCCAGCTCGATTTCTGTAACCTAGGCTCCGAATGGGAATCACACCTCCCATTGATTTTACGTTGAACAAATAACGGCTGTGATCGTCATGATCGCGATACGTGAAAACGACGAAAGTATCCGAATAATATAGGAAAATGGTACCGCCTCCCCGGCTCGAACGGGGGACCCCTGGTTCCACAAACCAGTGCTCTAACCAACTGAGCTAAGGCGGCACGCCGGTTTCAAATACGCTTAGAATTCAGTGAATGCAAGCCTCGCCCTTGCGCTTTTGGGTGCGTTGGGTTTATGACCGCGTCCTCCTGAAAATTGGAAATTCCTCATGGGCATCGACACCGAAAGCGAAATCTCCGCCGACCTTCAAATAGGGCCAACCACCACGGGCGCAGTACGCATTTTCGTCAAAGCGGACGGATTCGAAGTTCCAATGGATTTTGAACCTGATGAGGCCGAGGAAATCGCCGAGGAACTCCGCGCAGCTGCAGCACGCGCGCGGTCGCAAGGCAAGAAGAAGAGAAAATAACTCACACGCCAGTTGATATATCCGTGACAAAATCTCCAAATAGGAGGAATCTAGTTGCGTGATACGAGAATTTTAACACAAAATTAACTATTCCGCATCGGCGTGGATGCACGATCTTTTCGCCTTGGCGCGGAAAATGCAGGCCAATGCGCGTTACATTAGATTCTCCCAGTTGGGGCGCGTTTTATGACCAATACGGACCAGAACGCCGTATCGACGATGGAGACTGCCGCAGTCTGGGTATGGGATCCGGACAGGCTGCGAATTATCTGGGCGAACGATATTGGCCTTCGCTTTTGGGGCGAACAATCACTTTTGGATCTAGTAGAGCGAGATTTCGCGACTTTCGACGAAGCCGTTCAAGACTTCGGCGATTTGCTACATGCCGTATCAAACCGGAAGAGTGGCCGGGTTAAAGCGCGGATGGTTCTGGCCCCAAACGGCTCACCCATTCGCATTGATTGTCGCGCCAGTCGTGTCGCTTTACCCGATGGTCGCCCCGGATTACGAGTTGAGGCCGTCCTAGCCCCGGTTGGCGAGGAAGCCGAAATTGACCGTCTGCGCGAGATTATTGAACGCATCCCCAACCCGATTTCGCTGTTTGCCGAAGACGGCACACTTCTCATGCAAAATGTCGCCGCAGACCAAAGCTTCGGCCCTGGCCTGACGAGTCTGGCTGAACGGTATAGAGATCGCAGCCTCGCCCGTGACGCACTCCGTTCCTTGCTGGTGAATGGAACGTACAGCCAAGCAGTTGACCTCCAGAGCGTCGTGGGCCGCCGCCGACACCGTGTGACAATGCGCCGGATGCACGATCCGATGACGGGTGGTCTCGCCGCAATCGCCTTCTTTAATGACATCGGAGATCGCACTGAAGCCGTGATGATACCGAGGATACAGAATCCTGACGAAGCACTAAGGCTCGCTGTGGCAGAAGAAGCTGGTGCGATTGCTTTTGATGATGCGCTGAAAGTGCTCCATCTCAATGACTCCGTCCGCACGGCGCTGTCCATTTCCGACGTACCTGTAGACCTCAATGTTGCGTCACTATTTCCGAATGAACGGCAGACGGTCGTCAAAGCGTTGACACAAATCCGCGACGGTCAGTCCGAACGCGTTGAACTGCCCGTTAGCATACGCCGTGCTGACGGTGAATCGATTTCGATGAAAATGGATGTCTGGCGCGGTGAATGGCGCGGCGGCGCAGCGTGGCTAGCAAAACTAACGGAGGTTTTGGAACAGCGAAACTCAACCATTATGTACCCCCGCCCTTGTGATGAACGGGATCGCGCGTTGGATGCGCTCGGCATCGGTATGGCGACGTTGCGCGCGGACGCGACGATTGGCTCCATTACGGAGACCGGAGCCGCCTTGTTAGGTGCCCCTGCTGATACGTTGGTTGGAAGGATGTTCGATGAAGCGCTCGATGAGGCGGCTGTCCGCGCCTTTCGCCGAGCGTTCGCGGCACCACCGGAAGAGGCTCAACCTTTCATTATCGAGCTTCCAATTATTGATAATGGCCCCCGAACTTCGCTGCGCGTCGCCATTAGTCCCCATGAGGCAGGATCACCCGAAGGGCGCACGCTTATTCTTACAAAGATTAAGAACGGCAATGGAGATGCTGGCCGAGGCTCCGCCCGCGCAGAAGCCATCGCCCGCGCCAGTCACGAGCTTCGCACGCCGCTGAACGCCATCATCGGATTTACGGAAATCATGTTGGATGATGTCGCGGCCATCCGGTCAGAGAAATATCGCGAGTATCTCAAGGATATTCATGACAGTGGTCATTACATGGCGCGTCTGGTTCAAGACATGTTGGATATGCGCCGGATTGAGGCTGATGCATTATCGCTCGACCCAGCGCCGGTTAATCTAGCGAACCTCATCCGCCGGATCGCACGAGAGCTTGAAAGCGCGGCCCGAGCACGCGATGTCGCGATCACGGTTTCTATCGACGAAACACTCCCTATGGTTGTCGCGGATGCTCATACGTTGAGGCAAGCTCTGACCAATCTTATGGGCAATGCGGTGAAGTTCACTCAAAGCGTTGTTCGGGTCTCCGCAGACATTCGTAGCTCCGGTGCTCTGAGGATTGACGTAACAGACGATGGTGAAGGCATGACCCCCGAAGAGGTCGAGCGCGCCTTACAGCCGTATGCCCAAGGGCGAGACAATAGCCGCAAGTTTGGCGGTGCCGGGATGGGGCTGCCATTAGCAAAAGGCTTCGTTGAGGCGAACGGAGGCCATTTTGAAATGGTATCAAGAAAGAACGAAGGCACGAGTGCTCGCGTTGTATTTCCACCGCGATTAGTAGAGATCCAGTAATACTGGCAAGCTTTTAAAAATACTAAGTATATGATAACTTATAATATAAAAATTGTTTGTTAAGCATCTTATCTATCAATTTGTTAAACCCTGACAGCTAATCTCTTCAAATCTTAGCGGGACAGCTGAGAAAAACACAAATGGAGAGAGACTTATGCGCAACCTTTTCAAATCCTTCGCTAAAGACGAGTCCGGTGCAACGGCTATCGA
>CAZJWF010000192.1:0-4227 GCA_964549375.1 uncultured Neomegalonema sp. | reverse complement strand
GAAACAATCGCCATCACGTTGATGAGGATGTTCATGCTTGGGCCAGAGGTATCCTTGAAGGGATCACCAACGGTATCGCCAACAACAACAGCAGCGTGAGTGTCGGTGCCTTTACCGCCGAGGTTGCCTTTTTCGACATATTTCTTGGCATTATCCCAAGCGCCGCCAGCATTTGCCATCATCAGGGCCATGAGAACACAGCCCAGCAGAGCGCCGCCGAGCATTCCGCCCAGTGCTTCCGCGCCAATGATAAAGCCAACAGCCGGCGGTGTGCAGACTGCGATGATCCCTGGAAGGATCATTTTCTTCAGCGCTGCCGTGGTCGCAATGTCCACGCATTTGGCCGAGTCAGGATCTGCGGTCCCTTCCATCAGGCCGGGGATCTCTCTGAACTGACGGCGGATTTCGTTGATCATAGCAAAGGCCGCGTCACCAACAGCCGTCATCGTCAGCGCAGCGACGAGGAACGGGATCGTACCGCCAATAAAGAGGCCAACAATCACGAGAGGCTCGGACAGTTCGAGCGAGAACTCAGGGTTGTTCTTCTTAACCGTCGCAACAAACGCGGCGATAATGGCCAGCGCGGCCAGCGCGGCTGCACCAATCGCAAAGCCTTTACCGATGGCTGCGGTTGTGTTGCCCAGCTCATCAAGGCTATCGGTGATTTCGCGAACGTCTTCACCCAAGCCGCCCATCTCGGCGATACCGCCTGCGTTATCGGCAACAGGGCCGTAAGCGTCGATGGCCATCGTGATGCCGACGGTGGACAGCATACCAACTGCCGCTATACCCACACCATAGAGACCCGCGAGCGATGTCGAGATCCAAACGATACCGGCAATGGTCAACAGCGGCAGAACAACTGACTCCATCCCGACTGCAAGGCCGGTGATAATGACCGTTGCAGGGCCGGTTTCGCCAGAATTTGCGATCCGCGTCACTGGCTTCGAGGCAGTGTAGTATTCGGTGATGAGGCCAATCGCCACGCCGCCGACAGCACCCGCAACAACAGCCCAGAAGACGTTGAAGTTGATGCCCAACCCCGCAATCACCACAGCCGCAGCGGCAAGGAACAGAACCGGAGCACCCAGCGTCCCTGTGCGGAGTGCCGAGGCAGGTTCGGCTGACGAACGCGACTTCACAACAAAGATCATCGCAATGGATGCGAGCAGACCAACAGCAGCCAACAACAGCGGCAGCGACATCATCGCGCCCTGAACACCTGCAAAAGCTGCCTCATCGACACCGTCGCCGAATGCAGCGCTGTAGGTCGAGAGCGACAGCGTTGATGCAATCGCGATTGAGGCGATCATCGCCCCACAATAGGATTCAAAGATGTCCGAACCCATACCGGCAACGTCACCGACGTTGTCGCCTACGTTATCTGCGATAACGCCGGGGTTCCGAGGATCATCTTCGGGGATTCCGGCCTCAACCTTACCCACGAGGTCAGCGCCCACGTCGGCAGCTTTGGTAAAGATACCGCCACCGATCCGGCTGAAGAGAGCCACGGTTGAGCCGCCCATGCCAAAGCCTTCAAGCGAATGCGCGTCGCCGCCGAGGATGACATAGAGACCGCCCAAACCGATCAGACCCAACGCACCAACGCTGAGACCCATGATCGAACCGCCGAAGAATGCGACGGTCAGGGCGCTTGATGCACCATCCGCTTGCGCGGCGGTTGCTGTGCGAACGTTGGCTTTTGTCGCGGCATACATGCCGATCCAGCCCGCAATCGAAGATGAGACTGCGCCGACCAGAACAGCAAAGGCGACACTGCCGCCTAGGAATATGAATGTAACAATGATCTGAGCGATCAGGAACAAGATAAGAATCTTGTATTCGCGTTTCATGAAGACCATTGCGCCTTCATGGATTTGGTCCCCGATCTTCTTAATTGCGTCGGTACCTTCGTCATATTTCATGACCATGCCGTAGAGCAGATAGGCCACGCCCATCCCTACGATGCCAATCAGTGGTGGTAAAAAGTCCACGATCTTTCCCATCCCTTTGTCTTGTGCCCGGTATGCGGACATCGGCGCGAATCCTTGATAGGAAACGCAGAATCATTCCAGCCTTCTCAACCTGCGAAAAGACATGCACGCGGGCTTTTAAAGGCGTTAACCCCCCTTGTCGATACTGTCAGAAGCAGCTGACAGGCCGGGGGCCGCGCGGCTGTCTTTCTCAACCCGATAAACCGTCGCATTAAAGCCGCTCATGGGAGGCGTTTTGGGGTCTTGCGACTGGCAACTTTTAGAAATCGGGGAGGTATTAGAGCGGTCGGGCGTTATTTTTCAGAGCCAGTGAAAATAAGGACACTGTATGGGAAGGAAAATTTTCTGAAACGTTGACGGTGTAAAAACCCTCTATTGCGCGAATTCGGACGCTGTCCATCCATATGTCTCTGGTTTTACAGGGTAATACATACGCCGAACGCCAAGTTGTAGAGGATTTTATTTACTCCTGACGGTCATTCTGTCTCCACGGCCGGGGGGCCAAAAACGTTCAAACCAGGGGACAGGTTATGACGATCATCAAGAAAGCTGCCGCGCTCGTCGCGACATGCGTCTTTACAAGTTCAGCAGCGAATGCGGCTGATCTTTCTGCAGTCAATGCATTTGCCTGCGGCGCACCACATAAATACCAGCACACGGCATCAACGACCACTGGCTCGCGCTATACACGCGGCCAAAGTGTTCGTCATGGCCAAGGGGTCAACCCACAGTTTCAATCCACGGTGAAACTGAAAATGGTCTATGACTACGGTGATTTCAGCGAAACCGAACACTGCGGTGGTACTGTGATTGGCAGCCGTTGGGTTGTCACGGCGGCACACTGTGTTCAGGGTGCTGAAGGCGATGACGCCAAATGGGATCGCATCGAGATTACAGCGGGTGACAAAAGCCTCAAAGGAACGTCGACCATCTCTCGCGTTGCGACGGATGTCGTGTGCCACTCGGGCTTTGACTATTCCTATCTCTCGAACGACATCGCATTGATCCGCCTTGACGAGCCGTTGCCACCAGAAATCGTTCCAGCGGCAATGGACGATTATCGTCGCCCCTCCGTTGCAGCAGGCGGCATCGCCGAAGTTGCAGGCTGGCCTGTCACGGGCAGCAAAGCAGGGCAAACGACGCTGCAAGCGCTGGCTCTGTCGGTGAAAAAGGTCGAATGGCCGGGATATATCACCGTCACCAGCCCATCGGGTCGTCTTGAAGGCGTTTGCCGGGGCGAAAGCGGCGGTCCAATTGTCGGCATGATCAATGGTAAGCGACAGCTTGCTGGCGTTCTTTCGGGCATCGAAATGGGCACCGAGAACTCTGCCGGAGAGCCATGTATGCGCGCCGGGTACGAGATGTACTATACGCCGATTGCGGCCTATCGGAACTGGATCAGCGAAGTGCAAAACATCTGCGACCGCTCGCCAGATACATGCCGGGGCCAAGGCGAAGCAGAGTTCTTCGTCTCTGAAACGCCTCTTGCACAAAGCCGTAAAACGCTTGCCGCCTCGCTTCTGGAAGAGTTCGGTTCAGACGTCATCAGCCTGAACCCAAGCAGCTATCGCACTTACTACGCAGATTGATCCTTTCTTCGTCGATCCCCGAGCGTTTCGGGGTGACTTGAAACGCTCAAAACCTGCCCCAGAACGGCGTTCCTTCGCGGGGCGCCGTTTTGTGCTGCGGGGTTAAATCCAAAAGTCATCTTGATTGACGTCAGAAAATTTGAACAGGTTGCCTTGTGTCTGAAGTTTAGAATGGGCTTTTAGGGAAGCGTTTCGGAGCGCTCGCGACCACCAATCTGGGAAGATAACGATCTCCACTAGGGGCAGGAAGAAGCCATTCCGAAGTGTTGACACCACACCGGATCGTGAGACACGTTTGTTAATTCCAAAGCTTTGTGGTCTTTCCCTCCGCTCACTCCTTAGACAACTAAATAAGCGGCCATGAAAACTGTCCCTAAAGCCCTTGCCGCAGTCGTCCGAAAGTCGGGCCGAACTCTTGGTGTTTGAGCATCCAACTGGCGGCGTTCAATTGCCAAAAGGAACCATCGAAGATGGCGAAACGGTTGTCCTTTTTTCGCATATTTTCTGTGGTGCGAACGAGCGCACGACGCGACCCGTCGCGATATTCAGGTCATCATTGGGCTGGTCCCGGTGATCTGGATGCTTTTTCCTTGACAAATGTTCTTATTTAGTTCTTTTTGTCCGTATTGACGTAACAAGAGGAC
>CAZJWF010000191.1:0-4239 GCA_964549375.1 uncultured Neomegalonema sp. | reverse complement strand
GGGCGCCTTGCCCAATAGTCGCCGAAATGACCAATTCAAATTCGGCGTTGACAAATGTTCAGTTTATGTTCTATTTTACGTCGCATTGATTTTGAAGCGAGGTACGAGACGACATGGACTTGGAGGCGGCACTTGAAACTCAGCGGCTTCGGCTGCTCCGCTTGGTGGCGGGGTTGTTGATGGCGGTCGGGTGCTTGTCCGGCGGCTCGCTTCGTTTGCCTTTGCCTCAATCCCTTCGGTCGTTCTTCGCATCGGTGCTCACGCGCGCCGAACTTGCGGGAAATAACCTCGTCAGTGTCGCGGTTTGCTTACAGGGCGGCGCGTGCTGCGGCGTTTCTGCCGACATGCCTCAACCTCCCCGCTGGTACGAAGACGGCGACGCACCCTCCGTTGCTGCACTGATGCGCCGGATGGCGACTTTACGCGCGATTCTTGAAGATTTGTCCGGTGCCGCGCGGCGCGTGATGCGAAAGATGGCGCGGCGGACCCGTTCAGACGAGCAAGGATTCGGGCACCCTCTTCCACCTTGCCCAGCACCTTTACACGCCGAGGCGCAATCCAAGCCCAAATGCCTTGCGCCGCGCATGGCATGGCCACCCGATCGTCAACGATGGCGCAGAAAATTCGGTGTCATCACCTCCCCCCGAATTCGGGCGGGAGGCAAAGGTGATTTGGTTGGCGGAATATCCGTATCGCTTGAAGACTACGCTTCTAACTCAGCGTCCCAATAGAGGTAGTCCATCCAACTTTCATGCAGATGGTTGGGCGGGAACTTCCGGCCAATATTCTGCAATTTCATCGCCGTTGGTTTATAGGGTTTACGGTTCAGCATGATGCCCGAACCGCGTCCCACATCCTGACTGCCCTTTCGCAAATTGCACGGTGAGCAAGCCGCGACCACATTTTCCCAAGTCGTCCGTCCACCCTTTGAGCGCGGTACGACATGATCAAAGGTCAGCTCCACCGCCGCCCCACAATACTGGCAAACGAACTCGTCGCGCAGGAACAAATTGAACCGCGTGAAAGCAGGATATTTCGCAGGCTGGATATAATCGCGCAGAGACACGACGCTCGGCACGCGCATCGACATGGATGGCGAATGAACCTCTTCATCGTATTCGGAAACGATGTTCACCCGCTCCAAAAATACCGCCTTCACAGCCTCCTGCCACGGCCAGAGCGACAGTGGAAAATAGGACAAAGGGCGGTAATCGGCGTTAAGCACCAAGGCGGGACGATCACGAATGCCAGAGGGACTTCTCACGAACGCCGGCGTCGTTGAAATCAAACTGGTCATCGAAGTCACTCTCCTAACGCTGTGCAGGAAAGCTACATGTGGAACCTATAGCGGTCAACGCCTCTAAATCTTGACCCGGAGGGCACCGCTCGCACCCCCTAATGGCTTGATTTTCGGCTATTTCAGAACCCGGAGCAGAAATTCGGCAGCGTGGCTCAACCCTTCATTGTCGATGCCGTGGCCGAGGCCGGGACGTGTATGGACCTCGACAGACACGCCAACAGCCGTCAGCGCGGCCTTAGCATCCTCCAGCGATTGCGGCGGAACGACCTCATCGGCGTCCCCGTGAATCAGGAGGACCGGCGGCTTACTGACCATTTCGGCTTCTAACTTATCGGCCCGCAGTAACCGTCCCGAAAATCCAACAATCCCGGCAAGCTGTTCCTCTCGGCGAAAGCCGACCTCAAGCGACATCATCGTGCCTTGAGAAAATCCAACAAGCGCCACGCGATCCGCGGCAAGGCCGGTTTCCGCGATTTGGGCGTCGATAAAAGCATTCAGCGCCGCCTTTGCCCGGCCCAACCCCTCCATCATGGCGACTTCGGAAGACCCGTCGAGATAGGGAATCGGGAACCACTGACGCCCCATTGGTGCCGCCGCGCAAGCTTCGGGTGCGTTCGGCGAGACAAAAGCCGTATTCGGCAATACGCCCGCCAACGGCTGTCCCAACCCGATCAAATCATTCCCATCAGCGCCGTAGCCGTGGAGAAAAATTACGAGGCTATCGGCTGTACCAGAGGCCGCTGCAACAGAAGGACCTTCAAGAACACTCATCAGATTTCCTTTCGATTCCGGTCTGTTTTAAACCGTTCGATCTTTCAATGCCATCAAGACGATGCCCCCGGTCAACAAGACCAGCGCTGCCCAGCCCAATGGCCCAAGAGACTCGCCCAGAAAGACCCAGCTTAGAACAGCGCCAAGCCCCGGCACCCCAGCCATAAAGGCCGACGTTGCCGGGGCGCCAATCGTTCGAACCGCATAGGTCACTAACAGTAAGCCAATGAGATTTGGTACAATGCCCTGATAGAAAAGCTGCAAGCTGAGCGCGCCGAGGGGCGCATTCTCCAGTTCAGAAGGCAGGAACAATAACCAAATTGGCAGAAAAATAACGGCATTCAAAACAGAACTACAGAGCAGAAGTTGCGGGATGCTGACGCGCCAAATCCGGCTGGCCACCATATAGCCTGAGAAAAATATCGCCGCAGCGATGAACATCCCATCGCCCAACCAAGCATCGCCGAGGTCAATCCGAGCGGTATCGACAACCACCATTATGACCCCTACGATCACGATGAGCGACCCGACAACCTGACGAAATGTCGGGCGCTCTGAAACCCAAATCCACGCAATTGCCAACGTGATGACCGGCAACGCGCCGTTCATATAAATGCCGCCATGTGCTGCGGGCGCATACTCGAATCCACCAAAGACCAGTAAGATATAGAGTGGACCGAGCAGGACAGTGATCACCGTGATCCGCAAAAGCGTCATCTCGCGCCACGGTTTCAACCACCAGACAATCGGTAAAACGATCACCGACGAAACGCCATATCGGATCGCCGCAAGATCAAAAACAGTCAACGGTGATTGCGCGCCGATACGGCTGACCACCAGCCAGGACGCCCAGATAAAAAGAACACTGATCGCGGCGGCGAAACCGCGAAACCGAGGGGTCAAATGACGGGCTTTGCGCGTAACGCGGTGATGCAGAGAGCCGCCATTCCCGCCGCAAGAACGACATTGTAATTCGCCATCGAAAGCCCGAATAAATCCCACGGAATTTCGTTACATGCTGCAGGGGCTTTGCCTGATGCGCCCTCAAAAACCGCTCCAGCATTGAAGGTCGTTGGCAGCTCGCCGCCGCCTGAACAAGATTGCGGACCTTGCCACCAATGACGCTCGACTCCCGTGTGATAAATCGCCAGTCCCGCTTCGGCGATAAATCCCGCAACGCCAACCACCCCGAAAATCACGCGCTTTGTCCCGCTCGACAAGCCTGCAAGCACCGCCCCGGCGATGCCAACACCTAAGGCCCATCGCTGACTGATGCAAAGCTGGCACGGATGCAGCCCGCCAATATATTGAAATGCGAGAGCCGCCGCGAAAGTCGCAGACCCGATCGCTGCCGCCCAAAAGAACTTAGATTGCATATTTCAACACCACAAAGCCTCCAATCAGGATGGCAAAGAACGCAACCGTAACCAAGCCCAGTCTGCGCTCGATAAATTCACGGATTGGTGTGCCAAACTTCCAAAGCAACGCGGCAATCAGGAAAAACCGGACGCCGCGCCCGACCAAACTTACCCCAATGAATTCCAGAAAGTTCATTTGAAGGACGCCGCTGACAATCGTGGTGACTTTAAAGGGAAACGGCGTAATCGCCCCGATGGCTACCGCCCAGCTGCCATATTCGGCATAGGTCGCCTGAAACTCATCGTAACGGTCGGCTTTGCCGTAAAATTCGAGCACTTGGGTGCCGACAGTGTCGTAAAACAGGAAACCAATAGCATACCCCAACGCGGCCCCCGCAACTGAGGCCAGCGTGACAACCCCTGCGATCAGCCACGCCCGATGCGGTGCCGCAACGATCATTGGGATCATCATGGCTTCCTGTGGAATCGGGAAAAACGAGCTTTCTGCGAAAGCCAGCAATGCAAGAAAGACCAGCGCATAGGGCGACTCGGCCTTCTCGATCGTCCAATCATATAACCGTCTTAACATGGGCGTTTGCTAGACCATGTGACCCAAAAGAGAAAGATGCTTGATCTGAACAGCGCGGTCCTTGCCGCCCACTTGCGCGTATCTCGTTTCAAGTAGCCCAGTCAAAACTGAATAAGAACAAAATGTGAAAATTTAAACTCGATTGATATCTGTTTCCGGATTCTGGATTAAGGGTTGAGTTGAGAGGGATTCACAAATCATGCTCGGCGTGATTCACGATT
>CAZJWF010000190.1:0-4245 GCA_964549375.1 uncultured Neomegalonema sp. | reverse complement strand
TAGTGCCAAGGGTTTAATTGTGCGCGTGGTTTGTCGCTTCTTTTCGTCTTCATAGCAGAGCAACAATACCTCTTCGGTGCGGATTGCTTCGCGCAGGACTTCGGGGCCGGTAGTGCCTGAGGGGATGGCGTTCGAGCCGGAAACCAATAACGGCGTATCGTCGATCGAACTGGCATTGCCCGGCAACACGTCGTTGATCTTCCGGGTTACACGCTCTGCCGCCGAGTGGAGTTTGACATCTCCAGATCGCGCCAACAGAGCAAGGCCGACGGAAATCGCTTCAACTTCTTCGGTGCCGAACATCAGCGGCGGTAGATCGTAACCGGGACGTAAGATGTACCCTAAACCGGCTTCTCCCTCAATCGGCACGCGCTGTCCTTGCAGGGCTGCGATGTCACGATAGACCGTGCGTTTGGTGACTTCTAAAGCGTCTGCCAAATCTTCCGCCGTCACTGGCGCTTTCGCGCGGCGAAGGGTCTGGATAATCTCGAACATACGGTCTGATCGGCTCATGATGTCGAGTATAGCATCATGCTGACACGATGTTGTCAGCAGTGATCAATTAGAAGACGCCTTCAAAGGAGAGCACAATGATCAAATATATCTACCCGGATGGCACCCATTGCTATCGCGCGCTGCACACGGTTCAGGCAATCTATTATGACGAGGATGAAAAGCTCGTCAGCCGCGCATTGACTCCGGAAGGCGTTCCGAAGGTTTTTGAAATCGCCGCTTTCGAAGTTCTGCAACCTGGTCAGCTCTATCAATGAGGGGCGCGGGGGCTGTTTTTCGCGCTTTGCATGTTGCGCCGGGGGCGTTTGTTATTCCAAATCCGTGGGATGTCGGTTCGGCGCGTATTCTTGCGGCGATGGGGTTCAAAGCGCTCGCGACGACCAGTGCTGGAATGGCTTATGGGCTGGGTGTTTGCGAGGGCGAGGTTCCTCGGCCCGCACAGATAGATCACCTCAAAATGCTGGTCGATGCGACAGCATTGCCGGTTTCTGCCGATTTGGAAAAGGGCTTTGGCGATACGCCGGACAGTGTTGCCGAAACGATCCGCGTTGTCGCCGGGACCGGACTTGCGGGCGGATCGATAGAAGATTTCACGGGCGATCTGGTCGCACCGATATTTGAAAAGGAGTTGGCGACAGAGCGTATCGCCGCCGCCGCAGAGGCGTGCCGCGCCCTGTCGGATGACTTCGTGCTGACCGCAAGGGCCGAAGGGCTGTGCTATGGCAGTACGGATCTGGATGACATCATTACGCGGCTGCAAGCTTATGAGGCAGCGGGGGCCGATGTGCTTTACGCACCGGGCCTTCACGATCTGTCTTCAATCAAAGAGGTCTGTCGGGCGTTGGCCAAGCCGGTGAATGTCGTGATGGGGATGCCGGGGGCGACATTCTCTGTGGCAGAGCTTACGGATGCGGGTGTCAAACGGATTAGCGTTGGGTCCGCGTTTTTCCGTGTCGCCTATGGTGCGATGATCGATGCCGCGAGAGAAATCTCGGAGCACGGCTCGTTTCAACGTATGCAGGACGGTATTGGCTTTGTCGAGATTGAGGCGTACCTGAAAGAAAAGACTTAGTAGTGCGGCGGGGGTGCAGATGCGGGCGGGGCCGTTTCTGCCTCTTCCTGCATCGCCTTGAGATGGTCGATAATGCGGTCCAGCTTCTTGTCGAGCCGCCGGATTGCGTCCCATTGGTCGGCCATCTGCTTTGATATATCGTCAATCGCCGCTGCGTGGTGCGCGATATGTTCTTCGAGGGCGGTCTCAGAGGTCATTGGGCACTCTAACTTTTCAGGATTCTTGCGGCTTTTGGGCATGATCTAAAATTGTGATCAAGACAGCCTTGTTTTTCTGCGACAAAATGACCTACCTAGGGGTGCGCTGTCAGATAGATCGAACAAAATTGATTGATTTTGTCTAGATTCACAGACGCACGTCTGGAGGAAGCCATGAAATTCGGTTATGCGGTCTTGTCTGTCGCACTAGTTTGGGGAGGTGCTTCCGCGTCGGCTGAAGATTTCAGTTCGGATGTGCGTGCGTCTGATGTGATGCCAGAGAAAGCGACCCCGTTTGGGTTGTACATGTCGTCCTCCAAAGCTCATCGACTCGTCAGCGAAGACCCAGATATTTTGTTGGTTGATGTTCGTGATCCGTTGGAAATCGCGTTGCTGGGGCATCCTCAACCCGTTGATGCGGTTGTCCCGATCCATGTCCAATCTGATTTGTTCGACCCAGAAATCAACGAGTACGCACTTGTTCCCAACGGGAAGTTTCTGGATCAAAGGAGCGAGGTGCTGTCGGAGGCCGGTAAGTCAAAACATGATTTGATCATTCTAACGTGCGGATCAGGTTATCGCTCGGCAGAAGCTGCACGAAAACTATCGTCGGCAGGATACACCAACGTCTGGCATATTCCGAATGGATATGTCGGGGACGATAAAATTGGCATGAACGTACAGAATGCGTGGCTGAATGCGGGACTTCCGTGGTCTTACAGCTTGATCGATGAAACGCCGTGGATCAAAGCCGTGCGGAAAAAACATATCTCAAACTAAGGCCTTGCCGTTCACTTAATGCGTTTCGACAAAATCTCGATGCGCTTCGCGCTAGGCGAATATCCATAAAACAGGCAGCGCAGCTATGACGATGCTGACGATGATCCACATCAAAGGACGCGGCTGTATCGCCTTGCGCGCCTCAGAGGCGGTTCCTCGGATAAATGTCCGCAGCAGCGGAGAGCGCTTGACGAAAGTATAAACCGCAATCGCCACGATATGCAGCGCAATCAACCATAACAGAATCGTCGAGATAATGCTGTGATAGCTGGTCGCTGCAAAGGCAGTGCGGTCGCTGACCATCTCGCGCAGCGGCCCTGTCGTGAAAATCTCATCATCGGCAAAAAGACCGAGTGAGGCCTGCGCGCCAATCAAACCGAGCATGGCGAAAACCGACAATGCGCCCCAAGGGGAATGTCCGATGCCGTTCCCTATGCGCCATTCTCGCACGCGCGTAGGGGTGGGAAAAAACCGAAAAAACTGCGCTGTTTCCGGCCCCAGAAAACCCCAGATCAGACGAAAGAGGATCAGAAACAAGACCGTGCCACCGCTGATGAAATGCAGGTCCATATTGCCGAACTCGATAGAGATGAACGACGTGCCGATCCCACAAACCAGAGCCCAATGAAATGCACGGGTCGGAAAATCCCACACCAGTTTCGGCGTTTTATTATCTGAGTTTCTTTGCATGTCGATTGTCTGCGTCCGTGATGAAAGCGTTAGGCGAAAGTCTCAGACTTCTGCCTTTGCTTTGATATAGGCGGGCGCGAGGCCGGTTCCAACGAACAGATATTCACCTGACTTCGGCAACCTTCATGATCCTTTACGCGGACCAAAAGTACCCTCCGCGAAGAGGTTCGCAACGAAAGGTGCTTCCTCGACAAAGCGGCGCGGCAAATGCTTGAGCAAAGCATAGCGCGCGATCAACCCGCGCATCCGTGTGGATGCAAATTCTGAATGAGCATTGTAGAAGATCAATAGGCATTCATCCGGGGTCAGCGAAGCCCGGACGATCTTGATGTAATCGTATTTCTCGGCATCGGTCAGATCCTTGCGTCCGTCAATATGATCCAGCACCGTGTAGAGCACGCGGAAATAGTTTCCGAGGTCGGATTCCAGTTTCAGATAGATATTGCGATAGCGATCCTGCCAGCCCTTATGTTCGGGCGGCGCATCGGGTGTGCGGTTTCCATCGAAAAGTGTCGCGCGCCGAACCGTACGTCCGATACGTTCCAGTGCATCGCGCCCTTGTACTGTGATGGTCTCGCCGCTCTCGCGGTCGGGGTACTGACGGTCGATGGCGGCGATGATGGTTTCAAAATGCTGGAGCCGCCGAAAGAATGTGGTTTCCAGATTTTGCTTTTGCGCGTCAGCAGTCTGACGCTCCATCACCGCGCGTTGATTTGCGAGTTCGGCTCGTGTCTCAGACAGTTCGAGGCGCTGCAAACGCAGCTCATGCCGTTGCATCCAGAGCGTGACAATCAGCCCCGCAAAGGCAAGGCCGGAAAACAGCGAGGTAATGCCACCGAACGTATCGCCCGCTTGCGCGCGTGTTTCCCAATCGCCGAGAAGAGCGTAGCGAATAATCAGAAACCCGCCGCCCCAAAGGGTGAAGACGATAGCCGTCGCTCCGATGATAAGGGGCCAGAACGGGAATGCGTCTTTTTCGGAGCTGGGGGTCAT
>CAZJWF010000189.1:2478-4315 GCA_964549375.1 uncultured Neomegalonema sp. | reverse complement strand
CATCCGCGCGCCATCCCGGCTCCAGCAGATAGTGATGGCGTCTGTCCTGATTGAGCGCGGTATGGGCGGCATGGTAGCTGCGCCCGGTGCCGCCCGCCTCGGAGAAGATCAGGATACGTTTGGTCCCATCCATAAAGGCTTTGGTCTCGGCTGCGTTCGAGGACGCAGGGCGCGCTTCGATGACAAGCTTGCGCATCTCCCCGTCCCCCCGGAACACCGGGCGTTGTTTTCGTCCGGTAATCTCGGCAACGGCATCGGGACCGAACGCCCAAAGGATCTGGTCGATGGCTGTGGGGACGGAATCGAGCGCACCCAATTGACAGATCAGGGCATCGCGCATCGCTTCGGCCTCTCGGGAGAGAACCGGAGCGCCCGTGATTTCGTCCAAGACTGTTTCGGTCGTCACTACCCCCTCGCCGTCATCAATCACGCGCTGCAACTCTACAGGGAAGGCGTTTTCGAGATAGTCGAGGACGTATTCGCGCGGCGTGAGATCGAGGTTGAGATCGGCGCGTTCGTCTTCGGGCAATCCATCGAGACGGCGCATCAACAAAGCCTCACCCGTGGTGATGATCTGAATGACAGCGCTGATACCGGCCTCAAGGTCCTTCCGAATAGACGCGATCACGGTCCCTGTCATCATGCCGGTCAGCATGTGATTGAAGAACCGTTGTTTCAGACTCTCGAACCGGCTCATCACGGCAGATTTGCGTTGGCCGTTCTGGCTCTTGCCATCGACATCGTCAACATTGGTGGCAATCAATGCGTCAGCAAGGTTGGTATGGATAATCTGGAATGCATCCGCCCACGCGTCGTAGATCTCACGCTGGCGCGGTGTCAGCGGATGGTCGAGCATCTCGTATTCGACACCCTCAAAGGAAAGACTGCGTGCGAGATAGAGTCCCAGGGCTTTCAGATCCCGCGCAACCACCTCCATCGCCGCCGTCCCACCCGCCAGCATGGCCGAGACAAACCCCTCACGCGAGGGGAAGGGATAGGCGGCGGCTTGGCCCCAAAGACCGAGGCGCGTCGCATAGGCAAGGTTTTCCACGGTGGTTGCCCCGGTCGCGGAAACATAAAGTACACGGGCGCTTGGCAGCGCCGTTTGCAACCGCAACCCGGCAATACCTTGCAGGGAAGGTTTGTTCGGTCCCCGCGACCCTTCGCCCCCCGCAGCGTTCCCCATGGCATGAGCCTCATCGAAGGCGAGCACACCGTCAAAATCCGTCCCGAGCCATTCGATGATCTGCTCGAGCCGGGACCGGCCGTGCTGAGAAACAGACCGCAAGGTGGCATAGGTGGTGAAGAGGATACCCTGAGACAAGCCGATCACTTCATCCGGCTTCCATTTTCCAAGCAATCGAATGTCAGTTGGTGAGCCGCCCAGATCGGTCCAGTCCCGGATCGCATCCTGCAGCAGCGTTTCGGATTTCGAGACCCAGAGCGCCTTACGGCGTCCCTGCAGCCAGTTGTCGAGGATGATGCTGCCGACCTGACGTCCTTTTCCGCATCCCGTGCCGTCGCCGCAGAAGAACCCGGTCCGATAGCGCACCGCGTCTGTTGCATCATCAGGGCAGGGCGTGATTTCCGTGAAATCTTCCGAGACCGTCCAATGCCCCGGCAGAACAAAAAAACGCCCGGACAAAAGCCCGGGCGCTCAAGCCTGCGTTGATCGCCGTCGTCACGCGGCGACGGCAGTTTCCGAATGCGCGTTAAGAAGCGCCATATCGGCGTTCGACGTGAGCCAGTCACAAGCCCGCTGCGCTTGCGCTGCCGCCTTGAAGATGAACCGTGTGTCGTTCTTCAGACGTTTGAGCCAGGACTTGAGATAGGCGGC
>CAZJWF010000189.1:0-2378 GCA_964549375.1 uncultured Neomegalonema sp. | reverse complement strand
GCGGCGTGATCCCCATCGGCGCGCAGAAAAACGCGCTGCCCAACTCGGCGACCAGTTCCTCCTCGGCACGGATTGCCAGGTCAGTGTGATAGTCGGCAAAGCAGGACCGCCCGAGCCGCGACTCAATCCCCGTCGAATGGATCAGCTCGTGTGCCCCGACTGCGATGTAGCGTTCGGCCGTTTCGAATCGGGAGACGTCGGGAATGATGATGTCATCGGTCAGCTCCCGATACGCGGCACGATTGCCACCGTCGCGGATCGGCACGCCAATCGAGCGGAGCAGGGCGTCGAGTGGTTCGATGGCCCGCGCTCCGGTATCCAAATCCGCTTCGACGGGAAAGAACTCATCGGATAAACCGTCGATCTGGCAGACATTGAACACCCGGAACCCTTTGAGAAATCGGTAGGTGTCATCACCTTCTCCAGAGTCAGGCGCAGCAGCTTCTGCACCCTTCTTGCGGGCAGTGCAGTAATAGACGACCTGGGTCGAGGCCTCGCCCTTTCGCACCTGTGCATCCAAGGTCTTCGCCTGCTTATAAGTCATCCAGTACGGCGATGTGAAACCACGATCCAATGTCTCGAGACCGAGCAGCAGCGTGTTGATGCCCCTATATGGTTCCCCCGTGCTTCGCAGCGGCTGCGCCAGCGCACTACACCGCCACGGCCTGCGCCAGGGCAGTTCATCCCCGCCCTCGATACGGGCGACAATCTTCGCCGTTATCTCCGCCGCAATATCGCGTCTCGGTCCATTGCTGTGCTTCGCCATTGTGCGCTCCTTTCTCTCGCGCCCCTATCGGGCGCGCGAAATCGGAGTGGTGCTTTCACTTTGATGGATTGGTATTCCTTGATCGCGGTATGAATAGGCGGTATAGTGACATGATGGGAGATCGGCATGGATGCTAAACGTAAGACCTCAGTTACGCTCGACGCCGCAGCCCTGGAAGCTGCGCGTGAGTTAGGCGTAAATGTTTCGGCAATCGCGGACGAAGCGCTCCAGCGGGCGGTAACGCACGCGCGCCGACGTCACTGGCTCGAAGAAAACTCAGAAGCTTTCGCTGCTCAGTCAGCATGGCATGAACGCAATGGGCATCCCTTGGCAGACATCCTGGTAGGTCCGGCGGGCACGACATGGAGCGATTAAACCGCTTTGACATCGCGGTGCATCGCGACGTCGCCATGGTCGTGGTCGAAAGTGAACTTCTGCCACCTGATCCTGCGATTGTCGTTATCCCGCTCCTGCGCGACTATCCGGCAGTGCGCTACCTTAATCCTTCGATCCGGATCGGAAAAGACCAACTCGTTCTTGCAACCCGTCTCATCGGTGCGGTCCGTCACTCAAGCTTGCAGCGCAAAGGAAGCGCCATTGAGCAGGGTGACGAAATCACACGAGCGATCGATGTGTTGATGGGTGGGGTATAGCGAAGGTCGCCGGGTTCGCTCTGGATTCTACGTGAAGTGCGACAGCCTTCGTTATTTTCCGTTGAGAGGATAAACGATTTTTCTGATCTCGTCGCGGAGCACCTCTGACGGCGTTTTGAAGCCGAGGCATTTTCGGGGCGTCGCGTTGAGCTTGGCCGTAACCTCTGCGAGATCGCCGCGCCCAAGTGAGGCAAGATTGGTATCCCTTGGCAGGTAGCGGCGAAGGCGGCGATTGGTATTTTCTACAGCTCCTTTTTGCCATGGGGAGCGTGGATCACAGAACCAAGCTTCACTCCCTGTCACCGAACAGAATTGACGCCATGATGCGAACTCGGGGCCACGGTCGAATGTAAAGCTCTGGCGTGCCAATAGTGGCAGCGGGAGGAGGGCGTCCGCGATACCGGTCATCACAGGTTCAGATTGCCGATCTTTATTCGGAACCACGACCGTGTATCGGGTGAGCCTTTCGACGACAGTCGTCAAATTCCGGTTGCCATAGATCTTACGGAATTGAACCAGATCGCATTCCCAGTGGCCGAATTCAGCGCGTTCGTTGATCCGGGCAGGGCGGTTCGAAATGCCGACTTCGTGCGGGAAAGCCTCGTCTCTGCGATGACGTTTGCCGCGTGGACGCCTCCTGCGTCGTTGTTCAGGAAGGTATCGCGAAAGGCCAAGATCGAATCCACGTTTTGAGTACACGAACCGGTAGATCGTCTCATGGCAAAGCCGGTGCGGAGCAACCGGTTCGACGGCAAGCCGTCCGGCAATTTGTTCCGGGGACCAACCACCCTTCAGCCGGTCAATCACGCCGTCGCGCAGGTCATCGAGATGAGCGAGCTTTTGAAGTCGTGCACGACGCTCCAGACTGCGTTCATCCGCAATTCGCGGATAGGATCCATCCAGATCGGGCATCTCAGGATCAACGAACCGATTACGTTTGATCTCTCGGTAAATCGTGG
>CAZJWF010000188.1:0-4318 GCA_964549375.1 uncultured Neomegalonema sp. | reverse complement strand
CTCAAAACAAAGCACCCCCGCAAAAATCAACAACAACTCGATGACAGTGCGTGGCTTTAGAGAAGTCCCAAATTTACCAACCGCATTCGGATCATTCCCGATTAAGCACAATTGCTTTTTTTAGACACCACGCTTATTGCCCCACAGCATGACATGGAGCTGTGGCAAGATCCGCGCATCATACCATTGATCCTTCAGCGTCCGTTCTACCAGCCACAGCATTCGCTGGTTTAACCCGTCAACATCAACAGTTGCCCTGTCGTCATCGGGGGGCGGGGGCGTATGGTTGCACGGCTGCAAGAAAACCGGCAAATCCGAAAACAACTCAGCTACCTGGCGGGCGAATTGATAATCCGTTTCGTCTAGCACGATAAATTTAAGTACAACGTGCTGCTCGCGGCGTGTGGCGGATACACAGGCCCTCAGCCGATCTGCATCGAATGCCATTTGGCTTGAAGGCGGTTTTGGACTGAGCACCAAGACGTCCAAAGCGTTTAACCAATCGGGCGCGATGCTGCCTTGGGTTTCCATCGCAAAACGATAGCCTTTCGCATGCCCGCGTTTTATCAGCGGCTCAAGCGGCTGGATTGCCGGATTGCCGCCGGATAGCGTGATCATGATTGGCGCACCACCCGATAAACTCTCAATTTGGGTGAAGACGTCGCTGACAGACATGTCAGTCCAGCTCTCCCGAAACGCGCTATCGACGGCGTGAAGACTATCGCACCAAGCGCACCGAAAATCGCACCCCCCCGTGCGGACGAAAACTGTCGGCTCGCCGATTAATGCGCCTTCGCCTTGGATCGTAGGGCCGAAGATTTCCGAGATACGAATGGTATCGCTCATTCGCCGTACTCGGCCCATGTGCGCGGAGTCTCACTGACCCGAACCGCTGTTACCTCCGGCCACCGTGCTTTTGACCAAACATAAAGCGTTTTCGCCAGAAACTCGGATGTGACTTTATCATGACCAAACACATCGTTCAAATGCCGGTGGTCCAATTCCGTATCGATATGAGTTTTCAAGGCAGAGAGATCACCAAAATCGCGCACGAAGCCATGCTCATCCAGATCGGCGCTGCTTAATTCGACGACGACGAGATAGTTATGTCCATGCAGCCGCGCGCATTGGTGAGTCTCGGGAAGAGACGATAGCTGATGCGAAGCAGAAAAGTGGAATTCTTTGGTGATCTTATACATCACGTATTTCCTGTTGCCGCGCGCCAGAAATTTGGGTCCGCGTATTCTGTTGGGTCTGGTGCGCCCGCAAGATGAAAAGCTTCGCGCCGCTCAACGCATGTGCCGCATCGCCCGCAGTGGATTGCGCCGCCTTTATAACAGGACCACGTTTCAGCAAAGGGCACGTTGAGGCGTAGACCTTCCGCAGCGATATCGCCTTTGGTCTGATCTACGAAGGGCGTGTAGAGCTGTATGTCGGGGTCGCCATCGAGCGAGAGCTTTTCCATGGCAGCGAATGCGTTGATGAATGCTGGGCGGCAATCGGGATAGATAAAGTGATCACCGCCATGCATCGCGGCCGCCACAGCTTCTGCGCCCTGACCTGCCGCAACGCTAAAGGCGATCGCGAGCATCATGGCATTGCGGTTTGGGACAACGGTCACTTTCATGCTGTCCTCTGCATAGTGGCCATCCGGAACATCGACGTCATCGGTCAGAGCCGAGCCGTTGAGTAATTTTCCCACTGCTGAGATGTCGATGACATGCACGGGAACATTTAACCGCTCACCCGCCAATCGCGCGAACTCGAGCTCTACGGTGTGGCGTTGGCCGTAATCGAATGAAATCAGCCCAATAAGAGTAGCCTCTTTCGCGACCTTATACGCGAGCGTAACGGAGTCTAATCCGCCGGAACAGACGACGAGAGTCTTCACATCTAAATCCTTGTTTTTTCCGGGTAGGCTGCGACCGGGCCTTTTAGGGCAAACGTGCTTTATCAGCCTGCGCTGTTCTTGAAAAGCACTGTCAGATCAAACACAGCCGTACAAAAAACGCCCTCAAGAGATGGCATCGCCATCAATGTCACCGACACAGGGATAACGGATGCTCCGCAGAAATGGGATGCATGGCGGCAGCTTTATGCGGTTCTGACAGTCAAACATTCGAATTTTGCGAATGTCATTTCTACGAGAGCGACTGTAACAACAAGCAGGACAGCTTTATCTATCGAGCACTCTTATTAAGCGAACGGCAAATAAACCGGTGCCGCAAGGCTTGCTGTTTGCAAATTGATGCAGGTTGGCTTTTTGCTGGACAAGGCGGCACTGAGAGCGGCGTCGATTTCCGCCTCATCCGTGACGTGAGATCCGTGACATCCCAGCGCTTGTGCTACCAGATCATAGCGGGCATCGGGGAGGATGCCGCAACCGTAGGTGCGGTCTTCGCCATAGTCACGGATTTGAATTTGATGCTCTGCATTCCAGAGCGCGTCATTACAGACGAGCGCAACAATATTGGCGTTTTCACGCGCTGCGGTTTCCAACTCGCCGAGGTGAAAGCCAACGGTGCCGTCGCCCATGCCCGCAATAACGGTCGCGTCCGGGCGCGCAATCTTGGCGGCAATCGCATAGCACAGTATGCCGCCAATTGCGCCGGAGAGACCGTTGATCAAGCGGGTCTTGGCCTTCGTGCCCGACTGCATCCATTGGCCACATTCCCCGCCATCAAGACAGAGGATCGTGTCCGGGTCTTGGTCGACAACCCGCTGAAGTGCATTGGCGATACTGCCTGCATGGATGCGATTGCCTGCGTCGGATTCCGAGGTGCGGTGACCAAGCGCACGATCGACTCGCGCACACCAAGCGTCACGCGCGACGGGCTTTGCCGCAGCAGTGAAGGCAGCGATTGCATTATCGGCATCCGCTTGGGCGCGTTGGATCAGGCGGTCTCCGCAGAGATGTGCCGCGCGTTCAAGGCCCGCTGAGTCTGGATCAATGGCAATCACCGGGACGTCTTCAGAAAAGGCCGGCGCGCGAGCAAAACCTGTTGCGAAATCGAGTACCTTGCCGATGCTGACGATCAGATCCGCCTCTGGCATGACAGTCGGCAGTGCGCCAAGTGCGGGATCACGCAAACCGCGCGGGCTTTCGATGGGGATGACCGGCGCGCCGGTTGCTTGCCGCAGCGCTTCGAGTGCGGTGTGCGCGCGGCTATCGGTCAGCGTTGGTCCAGTGAAAATCAAGGGACGCTCGGCCTCGGCCAACCGCGCCACTAGCGCATCCGCCCCGTCAAAAGATTGAACGGTACGGGTGAAGTCTGTTCCCGCCTTACCGCCTTCAGCTTTGAGAACATCAAATGGCAGGGCGACATGCACGGGCCCGGGGCGTCCAGAGATGGCTATTCTTATCGCTTCGGCGAGGGTGTCGCCCATATCTTCGGCGTTCATCACCCGAACCGAGTGCTTCACCACAGGCGAGGCAATCGCCACCTGATCCAATTCTTGAAACGTGCCGGTACCGTCGCCGCCAACTGGCGAGTCGCCGCTGAGAAACAGGACTGGAACTTCTTGCATCTGCGCGGTGTAGAGTGCTGAAATTGCGTTTGCGAAGCCAGGGGCGGCTGTGACGAGCGCGACACCGAGCTGGCCCGTCACCTGCGCCCATCCGTCGGCCATGTAGACCGCAGCGGCCTCGTGGCGCGTGTGAACAATCCGCAGCTCACTGTCGATGGCCGCGTCATAGACCGGCATGATCTGATTGCCTGACAGGCTGAAGACCGTATCAACGCCCGCGTTCCGCAGGGTTTGGGTTAGGGCGGCGGCTCCGTTCATCGTCATCTCCACAGTTAATCGGCCCAGACGTGTCGTACCGGGGCACAGAAAACAACTGCCAAAGCACAAATTCACGTTTTTGCGACCACAGCCCCTTGTTGCAAAAGCATTACGCCCCGATATAGTCCGCCAAAGCTCAGAAACGGGGCGGAAAATTCCGTCCAAAGCCTTGGAAGATCGCTAATGTTCGTCACCCCCGCCTATGCACAAGCCGCCGGTGCGCCGCAAGTCAGCCCGCTGATGCAATTTTTGCCGTTCATCTTGATCTTCGTCATCATGTATTTCCTGCTGATCCGTCCTCAGCAACGGAAGATGAAAGAGCATCAGGCGATGATTAACGCCGTGAAAAAGGGCGATAAGGTCGTCACGGCAGGGGGATTGATTGCCAAAGTGACGAAACTCGGGCCAGACGATTCAGATGAAATCGAAGCTGAGATCGCCTCCGGGGTGAAAGTCACCGTCCTGCGCTCTACATTGACGGCTGTGCTGTCCAAAACGGAACCAGCCAACAAAAAATAACCCGCGAGAGGCC
>CAZJWF010000187.1:0-4353 GCA_964549375.1 uncultured Neomegalonema sp. | reverse complement strand
GAAAACATATTTGTTTTTGATGATCATGGCTTGCTTGATTAATTCTGGATTAATTTCAAATCCACAATGTTTTATCGTACTTATGATGATCGGTTGTCGGCGAATATTCGCATTGAGTGCCCGCCCGACCCACCATCGTTCGCGCTGTCTTTTAGTTCACTTACCCCGCCCTCCGGCCGGGCGCGCAGGAGGTTGATTAGGTTGTCGATTTTGCCCAATCCCAGTAAAGCTCGCGGGCAAGGCGGGCAATGGGACCGACTTGATAGCTGGTATCATCGAAGGCGGTTACCGGGGTGATCTTGCTCATATTGCCGGTCAGGAAGACTTCATCGGCGCTGTGAAAATCATCAAAGGTCAGCGTTGTTTCGATGACGGTTTTTCCAGCTCCGCGTAGCAGCTCCATATGACGCGCACGGGTGATGCCCGCGAGGAATGTGCCATTCGGCATCGGCGTCAAAACCTCACCATCGCGAACCATAAAGACGTTTGACGTCGCGGTCTCCGCAACATTGCCATTGGCATCGGCGACGAGCGCATTGCCGAAACCCTTCGAATTCGCCTCCCGCATCATCCGAGCGTTGTTGGGATAAAGGCACCCCGCCTTGGCATTGACTGTGGCCACATCGAGGGTCGGGCGCCGGAACCGTGTGGTCGTCAGTGTCGTGCTGACTTCTGGTCCGGCCATCGCGACTTCTTCGAGACAGATACACAGGGTGGTCGACTCTGGATCACCCGCAATGATTGCGTCATTCTCGGTCGTCCACATCATGGGCCGGATATAGACGGGCGTACCGCTTTCAAAACGCTTCAATCCGTCATGGATCAGAGCAACCATTGCGTCCGTTTCCATGACTGGATTGAACCCCAATGCAAGGGCGGACTGGTTCGCCCGCGCACAGTGCTTGTCGAGATCGGGCGACAGGCCGTCGACCATCCTTGCGCCATCGAAGACCAATGTGCCGAGCCACGTACCATGATCCGCCGCCTTCATCACCGCCGGATTGCCCGTATGCCAATCACCCTCGAACCACGTATGAATTTGTTGGGTCATGCTCTCTCCTTGTCGACGACATCATCTACCGGTGGTTTGAGGTCATTCGCAAGGGTGTTCGCCGATGAAGTTAGATCGATCAAACGACGCATCTCTCCGTGTTCAGAGCTACAACCGCGCCTCAAACCTCAGCCGCATATAATCTGCGGTCCAGTTTCCGTCGCTGTCGCAAAGGGCGGAACGCAGGAGGTCTTGGGCCTCGTCGCGGATGGAGGTGCGCAACGTCTCATCCTTCACGGACGCGAGGACCGGAGCGGCAAGGGTTTCCATCCACGCACCCATATCACTGGGGATTGGGGTGGGACGAGGAATGAGCGTGACTTGCTGCACCAAGAAACCTGCCGCCTCCAGCCGTGCTTTATGCTCGGCGGCGGAGGGGAAATACCAGATTGCATCGGGGGCACTCTTGATACCCGTGCGCGCCTCAATCACCGACGAGAGCGCCGTGCGGATGGCGGCGACATTTCCGTGTCCGCCGAACTCCGCGACAAAGCGACCTCCAGGTTTCAACGCTTTGGCGACACCAGAAATCACGGCGTCCGGTTGTTTCATCCAGTGCAGCGCCGCATTTGAAAAGACTGCATCGAATTCCGAAGAAAATGCGAGGGCGTGGCCATCCACGATATGGGCGTCTATGCCCCGCGCTTTTGCGCCCGCAATCATGTCTGGGCTGGCATCTACGCCCACGACGTCTGCGCCAGCAGAAACTAGCTTTTCCGTCAGCGCGCCATCCCCGCATCCAAGATCAAGGATGCGTTCGCCGGGTTGGGGGGCGAGCCAGTCCAAGACGCCTTGTCCCAGATCAGAAACAAAACGGGCGTTGGCTTCGTAACGGTCGGCGTTCCAAGCGTCAGCCATGTTATTGCGTCGCGCTGTGAACCGCCTTGCCAAGCAGTTCGATAATACTGACCGAACCTTGAGTCCGTTCTATCTCCTCCCCCGGCTCCAGAGGGTATTCTGAACCGCCTGGCTCAAGCGAGATATAAGAGCCACCCAGCAATCCATCGCTGGCGATCTTTGCCGACGTATCGCTGGGCACTTCAAACTCTTTGCCAATGTCGAGGGAGACAATGGCCTCGAACGTTTTTGGATCAAGGGTCAGATCGCTAACCGTGCCCACCTTGACGCCCGACATGCGAATATCAATGCCCGGCGAGACCCCATCAGCGGAAAAGAACTTCGCTTTGAGATCGTAGCTCGAACTGTTGCCGAAATCGGCATTCTGCGAGGCATAGGCGAGAAAGCCGCCTGCAACGATCAGAACGGCGGCGCCGATCAGCGTTTCTGCAACGTTATTGGCCATGAAGCGGCCTCCCTATTCTGGGGTCCAGGCGGTGTAAGATTTGGTTTTAGGTGCTCCTGCCGGCGATGGGTGCAGCAAACTGCCCGGCGGTGCATAAGCCTCGTCCGTGCCGGTCATGTTCATCTTGGCTTCGGCCTCCCACTGCCAGCGCTTTAAGGGCGCTTCGGTTGGGGGCAGCTCGAATGTATGGTGCAACCAGCCATGCCATTCCGGCGTGACCGCAGATGCCTCGGCCAGATCCTTGTAAATCACCCAGCGGCGGCTGTCGTCTGCGTTGCGGTAATAGACGTTGCCGAATGTATCCTCGCCCACACGCTCTCCGTTGCGGCGCGTGAACCATTGGGTGCCCATCGTGGAACCGTTCCACCACGTAAAGATGTTAGACAGAATACCCATATGGTCCTCGAAAGATTACTGCTCTGCTCGTTTTCGACAGGGTTATGGATCAACCGTCCATCAAGGTCCAGAGGGGTGTTTATGTGCTGGAAGTCAATAGTGGGATGTTCAGTGATGGAACAAAAGCGGAATATCAGTCGAGATGATTAACCTCAAAAGGTCGGGTGGGGACCATGAGTTACTTAATTTAACCTCGACGTTACGCGTGGCGTCATTTTCCAGCTTTCGAACGGAAACACGACTTAAACGTTATTGATCGTCAAATTTTTTGGAGATCAAGCCGCCTTCGCGGCCTGCCCTTCCACGAGCGCGACAATATCGGCCATGATTTTTGTCAGCTCAAAATCTTTCGGCGTGTAGACACGGGCGACGCCATGGGCGCGGAGGGTTTCGGAATCTTCGTCGGGGATGATGCCGCCTGCGACGACGGGAACGTCTTCCAAACCAGCAGCACGCATTTGATCCATGACTTCTTTGATCAATGGCAAGTGCGATCCTGAAAGGATCGAGAGGCCGACAACATGAACGCCCTCTTCTAATGCCGCATTGACGATTTGCGCGGGCGTCAAGCGGATGCCTTCGTAGACGACTTCCATGCCGCAATCGCGAGCACGCACGGCGATTTGCTCTGCGCCGTTTGAGTGACCGTCGAGACCGGGTTTACCGACGAGAAATTTAATGCGACGACCCATTGTATCTGAGACGCGTTCGACATTGGCGCGGACGTCTTCCAGCGCGCCCTCATCTGTTGAGGTCGCGCGGGCGGAGGCGGAGACGCCGGTCGGCGCGCGGTACTCGCCAAACACGTCGCGCATGACGCGGCCCCATTCGCCAGTGGTGACGCCTGCTTTCGCCGCAGCGATGGAGGCGGGCATGATGTTCCGGCCTTCCTGAGCCGCCGATTTCAACTCACTCAGTGCCGCCGATACGTCGCCGCGTCCGTCGCGCCATGCATTGAGGCGGTCGATCTGATCTTGCTCCATCGCCGGGTCCACGACGAGGATATCGCCGCCCCCTGCGGTGAGGGGCGAAGGCTCGGTCTCTTGGAACTTATTCACGCCGATCACGGTTTGCTCGCCACGTTCGATGCGCGCGACGCGCTCTGAATTGGCCTCGACCAATTGGCGTTTCATATAGTCGATGGAGGCCATCGCGCCGCCCATCTCATCAATCCGGGCTAGTTCTTCGCGGGCACCTTCTTTCAGTGCCGTAACTTTGCGCTCTACCGCCGGGTTGCCGTCGAACAGGTCGTCGTATTCGAGCAGGTCGGTCTCATAGGCGAGGACTTGTTGCATCCGTAGCGACCATTGTTGATCCCAAGGACGCGGCAGGCCGAGGGCTTCGTTCCATGCGGGTAATTGCACAGCACGGGCGCGGGCGTTCTTGCTCATCGTGACGGCGAGCATCTCGAGCAAAATGCGATAGGGATTATTCTCGGGTTGTTGCTCGGTCAGGCCGAGAGAGTTGACCTGAACGCCATACCGAAAGCGGCGCTGTTTCGGATCGGTGACGCCGTAACGCTCGCTGGTAATCTCATCCCAAAGGTCGACGAACGCGCGCATCTTGCACATCTCGGTGACGAACCGAATGCCCGCATTCACGA
>CAZJWF010000186.1:0-4368 GCA_964549375.1 uncultured Neomegalonema sp. | reverse complement strand
CTGGTTGGGGTTCTCGCGATTGGCCCGGTTTCGCGTAGGTTTGTGGAATGGAACCTGGGGTTTGTCGGTTCGCTTTTGTCGCGGATTGAGGCTGCCGCGAAGTATTTGGTGATCGCGCAGGCGCGCTTAATGGTTTTCCGCCATGCGCTGGATATTGATCATAGCCGGTTTTCGGATGCGCTCGCCCGTGTGGTCGTGGTCGATGAACCCGATGTTTCGCTGGCCGAAAGTCGCGCGCGGTTGATGCGGGTGCGCGCCATGTTGCTCGATCTGCCGCGCCATGCGGCGCGGTTGATCCGGTGGGTTCAAAAACAAATACGCTGCACCGGGGATATGAATCGGGTCTTGCTTTGCGGGGATCAGGGCGCATCTGCGCCGTGTCAACGTTGGCGTTTGGCTGCGCCCCGGATCGAGCGCCCGCCTGATCAGAGCTTTTTTGCAGTGCCGTTTGCGCTACCTCCCCTCGGATGTCCGGCGGGAGGCTTAGGCGGTTGAGCCGACGTCTTGATCTGTCTTAGTCGTCTTTGCGAACGCGCGGCGGGCCTCTTCGCGGTCCAAAATCCATGTGCGATAGCGTTTAAAACGCTCCATTCGGGCGTCATAGGCATCAGTGTCAGTTTGCGTTAGTTCTAGCAGATCGTTGAACATATCCAGCAGATGCAATCCGCTTTTATGAACGGTTTCCGCATAATCTTGATATTTGTCGTCCATTCCGAGGTTCATCGTGTCGTCTTTGAGAACCTGAGAAAATCCGATGATGGCATTCAGCGGCGTGCGAAGTTCGTGGCTGAGATGAGCCAAAAATTCTGACTTGCTGAAATGTGCGGCTTCGGCCTTTTCATGGGCCTTGCGGATTTCGGCCTCGCGCTGGCGGATTTCCCATTCCGTTTCGAACCGCTTGCAGGCAAAGCCAATCGAGCGTGTCAGCGCTGCACAAGACAGATCGTTTTTGTCGAGGATGTCGTAAGCGCCAGATTCGAGGGCATCGCTCTCGATATCGCTGAAGTCACCAGCACTGCAGCCCGTGAGGACGATGACCGGAAGCGGCGGATTACCATCGAACGCCTTGATCAAATCAATCCCGCATTGGTCGCCGAGTTGATGGCCAAGCAACGCAACGTCGAATTTCTTAGATTGCATTTCCGCGATGCCTTGCTCGAAAGTTTCGCAATGAACCGCTTTGTAGCGCTGCCGATATGGCATTCTAAGAAAGCGTGCGATGGCGAGGTAATCGTCAAAGCTGTGATCAATAACCAGAACATTCACAGTGCTTAGCGTCCCGTTTTCGTAGGACGGACTGTGGTCTTCGGCCTTCACGAGTTGCGGTGCAAGGTTCATGGCGTGCTCTGCTTGGGTTGCTCAGTTGCGTTTCTTACTTGATGCCAAACAAGGTGAACGAACATGGTTCCCAAGTGGTAAAGGCCGCCCCTAAAGGTTGAGGTAAAGTCGCAACTATTTTGCAATAAATTTATCAAAATCCCTTAGGTAGTGCTGCGTTTCGCGGCATTGTTGGGGGATTTTCTCCGCGTTGAAAGTTTAACGTCTCTCGCGATGGGCGAAGACGTTTGAGAGGACAGAGTTAATTTTGTGCGGGTGTTTTGGGCACTGGGGCAGGGTTATTTTGATTGTTTTCAAAGGATACCCGGCAACCAGAGCACCAATCCCGGCAATATCAGAAGTAAGCCGATGCGGATAATCTCGACTCCGAAAAACGGCATGACGCCCTTGAAGGTCTCCGCAATGGGAACGTCTTTCGCCAATGCGCTGATGATGAAAACATTGAGGCCGACGGGCGGGGTGATGAGGCCCAGCTCGACAACAACCAGTGCCAGTACTCCGAACCAAAGTTTGAGGTTATCCGTGTCCATGCCGTAAGCCGCCGTTGCGGCGGTGGCATAATCGCCGCCGTTGAGTTCGATCAACGCAGGCCAAAAGAATGGAACCACAACGAGAATCATCGCCAAGGATTCCATGAAGCAACCCAAGACGATCAAAATCAGCAGCATGACAATGAGGACGACCCACGGGTTATATCCGCTTGCCCCCGCCCAGTCCGCGAGCGCAGCGGGCAGCCCCGCTCGGCTGAAAAAGGTTTTCAGAACCTCCGCGCCGAAGAGGATAAAGGCGATCATCCCCGCTGTGACAGCGGTTTCGCGGAGCGAGGTTGCGAGGCGAGGCACAGTCAAGCCGCGATCTCCGCTGCGCACAATCAGGCCGTAGACAAAGATGGCGAAGACACCGACCCCAGCGGCGGGGGTGGGGGTAAAGAGGCCAAAGCCGAGGCCGAGAATGATACCGAGAAAGATCAACAGAATTGGGATTAGACGGCAAATGGCTTCGCGGCGTTCTGTTCCCTCGATCTCAATCAAAGGCGGGGCAAGGTCGGGTCTGAGCCTTGCGATGATGGCAATCACCCCGATGAAAAAGGCGACGGCAATCAAGCCGGGGATCATCGCGGCCTGAAACATCTCGATAATCGATGCTTCGACGATCAGTGCGTAAATGATGAGCGCGACCGACGGCGGGATGAGAATTCCAAGTGTGCCTCCCGCTGCGAGCGTCCCGGTTGCAAGGCGCACAGAGTAGTTCATACGCCGCAATTCCGGCAGGGCGACTTTGCCCATCGTGGAGGCGGTTGCGAGTGATGACCCGCAAACTGCGCCAAAGCCTGCACAGGCGGCCACCGCAGCCATCGCGACTCCGCCGCGAAACCGGCCCACGAGCGCGCGCATGCCTTGAAACAGGTCCCGCGAGATCCCAGTTTCCGAGGCCAGATAGCCCATGAGGATGAAAAGTGGCACGACCGACAACTCGTAATTCGCGACCGAGCTGAAGAATAACGTCTTGAACTGTTTCAGGTACGGGGCGAATTTGAGAAATCCGGTGACTTCCGCCAAAGCATAATTTCCGCCGATCCCCACCAAGATCATGGCGAGCGCCACGGGGATTCTGAGGATGAGCAATAAGAAGACTGCACCCAGCCCAATCACCCCGACAATCTCGCGATCACCCATGACGAGGCGTTCCGGTTGTGGCGGTAGACTCATCGTTCAGTTGCGACAGCGCGACAATCGCCCAAAGCACCAAGGATGCAATGCCCGGCAGGTAGAAGGGCCATTCTTCCCATCCCAGCACCCGGCTCAGCGCGCCGTCGTTTTTTGTTTCCAGCATACCCAAGATCATCCAGTAGGCGAGGAATAGGGCGGTTGCGGCCATGAGAATGAGAGAAAGCCGGTTGATGAATCTATTAAAGCTCGCTGGCGCGTTCTTGAGGAACAAGTCGACCGCCAAATGCCCGCGCTGGCTTTGGCAATAAGGCAGAAACATCGGGATCGCAGAGGCGACGGCAAGGCGCACGTAATCTTCGTATCCGGGGAGGCCGCTGACCGTACTGCCCCAATACCGGGCCACACGATCAAGAGCGAAAGCACCAACATTTGTGACCGTTACGGCGACAATGCTCAGCAGGATCAGTCCACCTATAACGGCCGACGCGACTGTGAGTTTGCTGAGTGCCCCGCGCATAACCGACGATCCTGCCTTATTTTATTCGTGCGGACGTTATCAACTCCGTTGGATTGTGTCTTCCGCGTTGTCAGACCTTTGCGTTCCGCGTAATATTTTCTGAAATTCCCGTCAGAGGAGATTTTTATGAAAACCGCTCGTATCGTGTCTTTGTGTTTTGGGTTGTTGGTTCCGTTCAGTGCCTCTTACGCGCAATCGCAATCTTCCGTCGTGGTGAATGGCAAGATGATTAGCGTTGTCGGCGGTTCGGTCCATAGTCTCAGCACAGCCAATGACAGCGCGAATATTGCGGTAGATGACCTTCGTATCCAGTTGCGCGGAGAGACGCTGACGATGGATGGGCGTTCCGCCAAGCTGGGCGTGTTCCAGAAAATTGCCGTGACAATTGAGAATGGTGCGGCGCGCATTTTGGTTGATGGTGAGCCTGTTCTTGGACCCCCATCTAATCTGGCGGAAATGGAGGAACAAGTGGCGCGGGCCGTGGCCTTGTTCATTGGGGATGGCGTCGCGCGCGATATCCCGACCTCTGTCCGTTTGATGACGGAGGCCGCCGAGGCGGGACATCCGACGGCACAACGAAACTTGGGGCTTTTGTATCGCGACGGCTCTGGCGTGCCTCGCGATGACGCCGCCGCCTTTGAATGGTTGGAAAAAGCTGCGCTGGGCGGTGATGGGATCGCTCAGGATGAGCTTGGTGACCTTTATGCGGATGGCCGCGGGACGGCGAAAGATTTGGCGAAGTCGTTTTCGTGGTATGAACGTGCGGCGCAAAGCGGAAACCCGTCCGCGCAAACTAATCTTGGCTACGCGTATGATGTCGGGATTGGAACGCCCCAAAATCCG
>CAZJWF010000185.1:1876-4450 GCA_964549375.1 uncultured Neomegalonema sp. | reverse complement strand
TAAACGACGCCCAAATAAAAAGCCCGCCCCCGAAGGGGCGGTTAGTCAGGGAGGATACTATCTAAGGAGTTAAGACGCGTGAGCGCCTATGATTGCAATCATGCGTCGAGTTGGTTAATAATTCTTTACGATAAGATCCGTATTCGGATGATTTTAGTTCAAAGTGAATCCATCATAACTTCGAAGAACTAATCTGTTTTCAATCGACAGACATTTCACGGTGCCCGTCTCCACTTTTAATTTAACCTACATTGTATCGACATATGCTCGCCTCGTTCTCTACTTAAGTTTCGACGAAATAGACGGGGAGAAGCCGATGCTGCGCGCCGGACCTTTGGCGATGGTGATGACGATGCTTGCGGGTATACCTGCGGCAACCACCACGGTATTTGCCCAAAATACGCAGGTGCAAGCTGATCCGCGTGCCAATGATCCCGCCTATCAACGCAGTCAACGCCTGTTTGGGGCTGTTCGCGACGTTCTCGAAAACGCCGCCGAAGCGCGAAGCGATGCGCGGGGGGATGTGGGCGTCGGAACAATTCTCGCGCGTCCTTTTGGTTTGGATGCGCGCAGCCGCGCAGATGACTTGTTGGCCGATGCGTTCTCAGTTGTCTCCGAAGCGCCAATTACGCAAATTCAGGAAGAGATCACCCAGCGCCGCAGCACAATCACGAAGTTACGGGACCGGATTGCCCGGCTACGCGAAGACCGCATTTCTGCGCCGGCTCGCCCCAACGGTGTCACGGGCAAGATCACGACGACCATCGGGCTGACGGACACGCAAGCCGACATCGACGCCAAGATTGAAGACGCGAATGCGCGGATTGTCGGTAATGAATTATCAATCCGCGAGGCCAAAGACCGCTTTCGCCGGGCGATGGCTGAGGCGGGCGCGAATGTCACCGCAGAAGAGGCCGACTTGCTGCTGGATAGCGTCACCGGTAACGACCTTGTCCGCATTGCCTCCGCCTATCAGGCCGCGCGCGGGGTCAGTCGGCAGCTCATGGAGCTCATGGATCAATCGGGCGAAGACCTCAAACGCGCGAAGCGCTATTATGCGATGCACACCGCGCTGCTGGCTTTGCTCGTTCATGCCCAAACGACGTTTATTGAAAAAGTCGACGCGGAATACCTGCCAAAAATTGGCGCGATTCAAAACGATGTCCTCGCGACCCGCCGAGATACCGAGCGCCTGCTTTCGGGTCAAAACACGGCCCGCCAGCGTGAGGCGCTCGTTGCCAACATCAACTCCCAAGCCATTGCGCTAGAGGCCTCCGATTTCTATCGCGGGCATCTCATCGACCAACGCAATGAGATCGTCACCGCCCGCCAGAAAACGGTGCGCGAGTTAGAGATCGCGGACAACACCCTCCGCACCGTCGATGCCAGCTTTCAACTTCGCGCGATGATGGAGAGTGCGACCTTATCCTTCGAGGCCCTGCAAAACCTGGAAAGCCCCGGCATTGAGCGCATTTTCCGCAACCAACAATTGCGTCAAGAGTTCCAGAAACTCAGCGAAAAGCTCGCCCCTTCGTCCTAACACCTCTACATTGGGGAAAACCGCAATCGGAGATTCCCCTATGGACGACGCCACCCGCATTGAACTCGAAGCCGCCGCCTTCCGCCGCCTGCGCGATCACCTGCGCGAGCGGACCGATGTGCAAAATATCGACATGATGAACGATACCGGCTTTTGCCGAAACTGCCTCAGCCGATGGTACGATGAGGCCGCTGCCGAGCGCGGCATCGAGATCGGCAAAATGCAAGCGCGCGAAATCGTCTACGGCATGCCATTTGACGACTGGAAAGCGAAATACCAAACCGAAGCGACGGACGCCCAAAAAGAAGCGTTCTCAAAAACCACGCATAACTAGGCAGGTAGACAGGCGATTGTCGGGTTCATTCCGACAATCCCATCCTGCGCGCACCCAACACAAACGCCTCCCGTCCGAAACGAACGCGAGCGCAAAGTCAAAAACAGTTCAGACAGGCGGTGTCGGGCGGACGCTCCACCCCCGGCACAATCCATTGCGAAAAAGCGGGCCTCAACACGTCGCGAGAGGAACCTGCTTCGAACGCCGGGGGCGATACCGAACGGGCTGGACGAAGCCGCCGCAACAACCGCCGCCCATAGCGCGGCAACGCCAACAACATCCGACGCACAGCTTTCATCCGGCGGATCAATACCGCAACGGATGGCACGTCATCCGCAACCGACCCATCGCGCAGGGGCACAGGACATCCTCGAACATCGTTGGCGACAGACCAGTTTTCACCCGCCTGCACCCGCGCCGATACGAAAATCAAATTTTGCACCGCGCATTCTGCACGGGCCAATAGATCAGACAGAAACGACCGGACATAACGGGGCAAAGGGACGGCAACCGGCCCAACAGACATCAGCGTCACAACCGCCAACCACCCCGTCACAAGACGGAGCAACCGAAGCCGCTGTGTTTCCAATGCCCGTTCCAAACTCATTTCCGATGCCGTCTCCTATATAGAACAATTAGCGAACACATAAATTGGATTTTCCAGCCCTGTCAAGAAAAGAAAGCACCGCGCGGTCCAAAA
>CAZJWF010000185.1:0-1776 GCA_964549375.1 uncultured Neomegalonema sp. | reverse complement strand
ACCCAAAGCCGAAACGCCGGGACTGTTCAACGCGAAGTGACTGGAGGGCGCAACGGCAGTTCGGTATGCACGTCAAATGCGCCTTGCCTTTCTCATCATGCTTTTCGCGTTGCCAGCCTTTGCCGCCGAGGACCAGCGCGACGACCTCTACGGCTCTTGGGGCACTGAAAAGCAATGCGCCCGCGCACCGTTCAAGGCAGGCGTCGAGGTCTTCGCTGAGCCATTCGAGATCAGACCGGGTTGGCTCAAACATGGCGAGTTTTGGTGTAAACTGAACTGGGGACCAATCGAGGCCCGAAGCGACGGCTTCTTTACCGTCGCCTTTGCTGCCTGCGGCGAAGATACCGTGCGCCAGTATATTTTAGGCATGGAACTGTCAGGCGAGGCACTGACCCTACGATGGGACTTCCCACATTCGAACGGCCCCCTCGCGCGCTGTCCCGCGTCTTGAAAGCATCAATTACCGCGTGACATCTCAGTGCAAGAGGTAACACGCCGACACCGCCGTTGCGCCCTTGAACACATCTTGCAAGCTGGGGTCGAGCGGGGCGAGCAACTGACACAGCACATGCTTTCCCTCATCGTTGGTGAGCACAAAATCCCGCCCATCCAAAGCCTTGATCGAAAAGCCCTCATCCAAATACTGGCTCATCGACTTTTCCGAAACGTCATACCCGGTCGATTTGAACTTATCGAAATCAACCGCCCCCGCCGGAATCGTGCGGGTCAAGACGGCAAAGGCAAAAAGAGAAAGTAAGTATCGTGTCACGGCCAACGGCTCCATTTTTTTCAAAGACGTAAACCGTCTAGCCTCAACATCAAATTTCATTCGGCGCACGCCCTTGCCGCACGATACTCCGCATTCGCAGGAATGACTATTGCCACCCTGTCCCCAATCCCGCATCGTCGCGCTATGAGTGAGAAAAAACCCAACCTCCACCCAATCGAGTGGTTCACGGAAACGGGCGTTGTTGTCCAACAATTTTGGCGTCTGCTGAAATTGCTCGGCGTTCTGGCTGGTGGCTTTCTCGCCGTCATCGGCCTTTGGATCGTCTACGAGTTTGTCCTCGTTCTATGGGGAGACACGGGCAAGGGCGACGCCTTCCGCAATGTCGGTCTGATCTTCCTCGCCGTTATCGGTGCGCCGTTTGTTGTCTGGCGTTCTTGGGTCGCACAGCGGCAAGCGGACACGGCGGCACAGCAAGCCCAACTCGCCGAAGACCGCAGCTTCTCGGACCTGTTCACCAAAGCCGTCGAACAACTCGGCGCGGATAAGGTGGTCAAAAGCCACGCCAAGACCAAAGACGGCGAACTGGCCTATGACGAAAACCACGTCCCGATCATGCAAGAAATCACCGCGCCAAATATCGAGGTGCGCCTCGGCGCGATCTATGCCCTGCAACGCATCAGCCGTGCCTCGCAAGAAAAAGATCACATCCCGATCATGGAAACCCTCTGCGCCTATATCCGGGAAAACGCGATTGAAGGCGAACCGGACGATTATTCGGGCGAGGATTTGCCCGACAAGGATGACGTGCCGCTTGATGAATATCTGTCGCGGATCAAAGCACGGACTGACGAACGGAGAAAATTCTGGAGTCCCGTAAAACCGCTCCGCTCGGACATTCGCGCCGTCATGACAGTGATCGCGGATCGCAGCGCAGAGCACCGAGCCTATGAGGATGCCAACGAATACCGCCTCGACCTACGCCGCGCCAACCTGCAACGCGCTGATCTCGTGGGCGTTGATTTGGCGAAAGCCAATTTAAGCGAGGC
>CAZJWF010000184.1:0-4464 GCA_964549375.1 uncultured Neomegalonema sp. | reverse complement strand
GGATGGTGCACAGGAATTTTGATGCCCTGTGCACCGGTTTTCAGGTGAGGAGTTAATGAATTAATTTTCTGCAACTTAATACGACGTACTATCACTAAAATCATCTGAAAATTACTCTACCGCCGTCACTTCGGGATAACGTTTAATTCCTATACCTGCGTCAACCTTCGGCAAAAGCGGGTAGTAGCGTGAACCGTCTTGGCTGCAAAATTGTTAAACTTTCCAAGGCGAGTCCAAGAACCCTTTGGCGACGATATGTCGTGGCGCTATTGGTGCTAGCTACACTTTATATCGGCGGTCATTGGGTGTCGATTGCCACGTTTAACCTGATGAACTCCGATACAAAAATCGGCGTACTAACGGCTCGCCAAGAAACGCTCAATGAAAGCATTATGGTACGGGCACTGCGCCTAATCGCTGTGCGTGACGATGCGACGATGCGACATGAACTCGGACAGATGATCGACGAATTCGAAACGGGTCACCTACACATTCTTCAAGGTGCTGGCGATCCGGCAATGGAACCCGTCCGAAGCGACCGTCTGCGTCTGATCTTCTTCGAAGAGACTAATGGCGTTGCCCCGCTAAACGAAACAGTCCGTAAATTTATACAGGAAGCTCGGATCGTGCAGTCTGCCAACTTAGAGAGCAGTAAAGAACTATTGGCGCGAATCGACACTATGCTGGCGTTGGAGATGTCACAGAGGTTGGTGGCAGTCACAAAAACCTTCGAACTTGACGCGGCCGACCGCGTCGAAGATTTCCACATGCTTCAAGTCATGATCCTCGCTGCAGGGCTGTTGACCATTCTCGTCGAGTTCTGCCTGATCTTCTGGCCCGGACATTTGATTGCAAAAGATGCGCTCACGCGCCTCGAAGAAAAGTCGGCGCAACTCTCTGCCTCAAATGAACGCTTGCAGGACAGCTTACTCGAAGCGCAGGCAGCACGATTTGAAGCAGATCAATCCAACCGTGCGAAATCGATGTTTCTCGCGAACATGAGCCACGAGCTTCGCACACCTTTGAATGCAATCATCGGTTTTTCGTCGCTGATCCGTTCTGAGACTTTCGGAAAAATAGAAAACGACCGATACATCGAGTATTCGGCGGACATTGAGCGTTCGGGGCAACATTTGCTCGAACTGATCGGCGATTTGATGGACATCTCGCAGGTTGAAGTTGGCGCTGCACAACTGGAACGCCGCTTCATCGCAATTGCGGATGTCATAAATCAAGTCAAACCATTGGCGATGGGTTGGCCAATGGCGAGGCAACGGAATATCGAATTTGATGTTTCGCAAGCACCAGACAACTTCTACGGAGATTCGCTCCGCTTACGTCAGATAATTCTCAACCTCCTGTCCAACGCGATTAAGTTCACCCGTGAAGGTGACGGCATCACGGTGACGGCCAAAGGGCAGGGCGATGGAGGCCTGATGCTGATTGTAGAAGATACAGGACGTGGGTTCGACCCCGACAGCATCGACAAACTATTGCAGCCCTTCGAGCGAGGCGATGACGCCTTTACCCGAAAGCGCGAAGGCACAGGATTAGGTCTGTCATTGGTTGTCGCCTTCGCCGAAATGCACGGAGGTGACGTTGCGCTGGAGAACGTCGAGAGTGGCGGGGCGCGGGTAACCGTCATATTTCCACCGGGGGTCGCCGCGGAAACGGCAATCGCGGACGCCGCTTAATCCAGTTTTCGTCGCTCAACCTTTGACGACACGCTCCGAAAGCAATAGATCACGTCCATTGAAGTACGAACGGTGCGAGGTTAACCCGTTCTGAGACAAAAAGGGGAATCCCAATGGCTTTTGAACTTCCTGATCTGCCGTATTCGCACGATGCGCTAGCATCGAGTGGCATGTCCGAGGAAACGATGCAGTTTCACCACGATCTGCATCACAATGCCTACATTACTAAGGCCAATGAGCTGATTGCCGGAACGGATATGGAGGGTAAGTCCCTCGAAGAACTGATTAAGCTGACCTATGAAGACCCTGACAAACAAGGCCTTTTTAATCAGGTATCCCAAGCGTGGAACCACAACGAATTTTGGCAAATGATGAAGCCGAACGGCGGCGGTGCCATGCCGCCAGAGTTGGAGAGCCGCATCGTTGCCGATTTTGGTTCGGTTGACGGGTTCAAGTCGGCTTTCGCTGCAGCGGGTGTTGGTCAATTCGGTTCGGGCTGGGTTTGGCTAACGGAAGACGCTGGAAAACTGAAGGTCATCGGCACGCCCAATGGTGTGAACCCACTCTGCTTGGGCCGCAATACGCTGCTCGGTTGCGATGTTTGGGAGCATAGCTACTACATTGACTACCGCAATAAGCGCCCCGCTTACCTTGAAAACTTCCTTGAGAAGCTGGTGAACTGGGAGAATGTAGCGGGCCGCCTCGCGACGTCCTGATCGCTGTGACACGTCATTTTGAAGCCTCGGCGGTCGCGTCGGGGCTTTTTTTGTCTATATGGCCGTTCAGACGCTCTGTAGGGCGTCGATGGCTTTGATGACCTCAGCGGCGACTGGCGTGATCTGTGTCGTGACGGCGACGGTCGCTTGGGGCATATCCCCCCTCTACTATGCGATGATGAACCATATTCCGCCGCTTGAGGTCGTGGTTCATCGCATCCTTTGGTCTTTGCCACCCATCGTTGCCTATGCACTGATAACGGGGCGGCGAGCGCGATTTATCGAAACAGGGCGCGATAAGCGCAAGCTGTTTGCACTGGCGTTGTCTACCACAGCGATTTTCTCGAACTGGGTCCTCTTCATCTATGCGATTCAGATTGGCGAGACGGCACAGGCAAGTTTCGGCTATTACATCTATCCGCTAGCAGTGCTGTTGCTGGGAGTTGTGATCTTCAAAGAAGGTATCACGCCGCTGCAATGGTTGGCCGCTGCAATCGCCGCAACAAGTGTTTTGTGGATGGGGCTGCGGTTCGGGTCAATTCCTTGGATCTCGATGACCGTCATGGCGTCATTTGCCTTTTACGGGGTTATCCGAAAAGCCGCGCAGGTTGGACCGATGATCGGTGTATTGTGGGAGCTGCTATTAATTTCACCGCTCTTGATCGCTTATTTGCTGTGGATTAGCGGCGGACAGTTTTTCGAGAGTTGGCAGGATGCTCTTTTGCTGGTGGGTGGATCGCTGTTCACCGGCATTCCATTGATTCTCTTCGTCGAAGCGACCAAGCGGCTGCGCTTCGCAACCGTTGGTGTCTTGTTCTACATTAATCCTACCCTGCAACTCGTATCGGCACTGATACTCGGCGAAGCGTTTGGATGGGATCGCGCTATTGGTTTTGGTTTCATCTGGATTGCAGTCGCGCTCTACTGCGCCGAGCTGATCCGTCAGGACAAGGCCGCGCGGATGCTGTCAAGCGCGGCATCAGACGATGGTGCCACCTGATAGTATCCTCGAAAACTATCCTTCATGAATTGGCGATCTACCAAGTGATCCATAAGGGCCACGAAGGGTTGCCAGTAACCGTCAATATCAACCAATGTCAGCGGTTTTTCATGAAGGCCAAGTTGCCTCCATGTCAGCGTCTCGATGGTTTCATCCAGCGTACCGGGGCCGCCCGGTAACACGAGAAAAGCGTCCGCCGTAGAGAACATCACCTTCTTCCGCTCGTGCATGGTCTCCGTCCGTATGGTCGCGGTTAAGCCCATTGCCTCGCGTTCAACAAAACGCAAATGATGGGGGATCACACCAATAACCTCGCCGCCGGCCGCGACACAGGCGCGGGCCGAGGCTCCCATTAATCCCAGATCACCTGCACCGTAAATCATGCGCCACCCAGCGCTGGCGATCCCCTGTCCAATCTCTTCGGCGGCAGTGAGATACTGAGGATCAGAACCGGGAGAAGAACCGCAATAGACGCAGATGGTGGGCTTGTCGGTCATGAAGAGCGCTCCGAGACGTAGAAGGGATGAACCAGAGAAAACCCTAGGACGGCGATTGGTTCAATCTCGAAAGCGTATCCACACTCAATTTACGGCGCACAACGACAACCAGTAGGAACCGCCGCATCCTCGATCCATTCACCGGCTCGACGAAGGGCTTTGCCCAGACCGGTGATGCTTGACCGGACGGTGGCTGCAATTCGCGACGACTTACTTGGCCGTAGGATCGATCCATCCATGCCTACACGGCCTCTAAGCGTCCGCCCTATAGTTGGATCGTGAGGGCCATGAATGTGCTGGAGACGTGTGGCAGTGCGCGGATCGCGGTGCATTAAATTGTAAGAATTTCTATCAAATGAAACTTCCACCACTGACAGCCTTACGCGCATTTGAGACAGCTTCTCGACATCGGAGCCTGTCTGCGGCAGCACGTGAATTAAACGTAATCCATGCGGCCATTGCGCAGCAGGTCAAGAAACTGGAGGAATGGTTCAGCTTCACGCTAATGCAACGTTCTAGGCGAGGGGTAAAGGCCACCGCGCCGGAGACACCAGCAC
>CAZJWF010000183.1:2469-4482 GCA_964549375.1 uncultured Neomegalonema sp. | reverse complement strand
TCAACCCGAACCACGTCGTCCGCGCGTTCTTCGACACCTCGGCGACATAGTCGAGTTGTTTTTCGACCGCCTTTTCTTTTGCTTCGTCAGACATCGACCCCGCACCCTTCCCGGGCCAAACTCTATCGCGCTTTGCAAAAGGCGCAAGAGACAGAAAACGCGGCCCCAGCCTCGCGCCGGGGCCTGCTTTCGGCTCTCAAAAAAGAAGACCCCGTATCGTCTTGCAAGGCAGGACATCATTCCCCTCCGCCATTGACCCCTTCGCCCCCGCCTGTGAAAAAGGGACGGAGGAGCGCCCATGACCGAAAAAACGAAGAAATCCCTGCGGAGTCAGGAATGGTTCGACAACCCGGACAATCCGGGCATGACGGCGCTTTATGTCGAGCGGTATCTCAACTATGGCCTGACGCGCGACGAAATTCAGGGCGGGCGTCCGATCATCGGCATTGCTCAGACAGGCAGCGATCTTGCCCCCTGCAACCGCCATCATATCGAGCTGGCGCAGCGGGTGCGCGACGGTATTCGCGATGCCGGAGGGGTGCCCATTGAATTCCCCGTCCATCCAATCCAAGAGACCGGTAAGCGCCCCACGGCGGCGCTGGACAGAAACCTCACGTATCTCAGCCTTGTCGAAATCCTGCATGGCTATCCGCTCGACGGCGTGGTGCTGACCACCGGATGCGACAAGACCACCCCTGCCATGTTGATGGGCGCGGCGACGGTGGATATTCCCGCGATTGTGCTCTCTGGTGGCCCGATGCTCGACGGACATTGGGGCGGCGAGCTGGCCGGGTCTGGCACCGTGGTCTGGGAAAGCCGCCGGATGCTGGGTGCGGGCGAAATCGACTATGACGAGTTCATGAACCGTGTCTGCTCGTCGGCACCCTCGGTTGGTCATTGCAATACGATGGGCACGGCCTCGACCATGAACGGTCTGGCCGAAGCCCTCGGCATGAGCTTGACCGGATGCGCCGCGATCCCCGGCCCGTATAAAGAGCGCGCGCAGATGGCCTATGCCACGGGCAAGCGCGCTGTGGAGATTGTACACGAGAACCTCCGCCCCTCCGACATCATGACCCGCGCGGCCTTTGACAACGTTATCCGTGTCAACACAGCCATCGGCGGATCGACCAATGCTCCGCCGCATATGGCAGCGATTGCTCGCCATGCGGGGATCGACTTGCTGGTCAAGGATTGGGAGCGCATCGGCTTTGACCTGCCGCTGCTCGCCAACATCCAGCCAGCGGGCAAATACCTATGCGAAAGCTTTTTCCGCGCAGGAGGCATCCCGGCGGTGATGGGAGAGCTGTTATCCGCAGGAATGCTCGACCCCGCGCCGATGACGATCACCGGTAAGACGATGGGCGAGAACCTCGCGGGTCGCCAGAGCGAGGACACCGACGTCATTCTCCCCGCCGCCATGCCCATGCGAAAAGAAGCCGGGTTCCTCGTACTGTCCGGCGATCTGTTCGACAGCGCGCTGATGAAAACCAGCGTCATCTCCGATGATTTCCGCAAGCGGTTCCTGTCAGAGCCGGGACGCGAGGGCGTGATGAATGCACGGGCGGTCGTGTTTGAAGGACCGGAAGACTATCACGACCGTATCAATGACGAGAGCCTTGGAATTGATGACAACACGATCCTTTTTATCCGCTATGTCGGGCCAGTCGGCTATCCCGGCTCGGCTGAGGTCGTAAACATGCAGCCGCCCGATGCGGTGATCAAACGCGGCGTCCCGCACTTACCGACTGTTGGGGATGGTCGGCAATCAGGCACGTCGGAAAGCCCATCGATCCTGAACGCGTCACCAGAGGCGGCAGTCGGTGGCGGGTTAGCAATTATCGAAACCGGCGACACGGTGCGGCTCGATATTCCCGCGCGGACCTTGACGCTGGAGATCGACAACGCAGAGCGCGCAAAACGCTGGGAAGAATGGACCGCGCCAGATCGCCCGCACCAAACCCCGTGGCAGGAGCTTTACCGCAGCCATGTGGGGCAATTGGAAACTGGCGG
>CAZJWF010000183.1:0-2369 GCA_964549375.1 uncultured Neomegalonema sp. | reverse complement strand
GACGGGGACACGACATGAGACTGATGCGGGTTGGGCCTGAGGGCGAAGCAAAACCAGTTGTGCTGCACAGCGATGGCACGATGCGTGACATTTCCGGGTTGGTTGGCAATCTTTCGGGCAATAGCCTTTCATTGGAAACAATGGACGCGATCCGTAATTCTGACCTTGGCAACCTTCCCACCGTCCCCGAAGGCGGGCGCATCGGCGCCTGTCTCGCAGATGTGCCGAACTTCCACTGCGTCGGTCTGAACTACGTAAACCACGCCAAAGAAACCGGCGCGGAGATTCCCGAAGAACCGATCCTGTTTTGGAAGGCCACCTCGGCGCTCTCCGGTCCCTTCGATCAGATCCCGACGCCGAAAGGGTCGGACAAACTCGACTACGAAGTTGAACTCGGCATCGTCATAGGCCGCGAATGCTCATACGTTTCCGAAGCAGACGCCCTCGACTATGTGACCGGGTATTGCACGATCAACGACATTTCCGAGCGCACTTTTCAGACCGCGCGCGGTGGCCTGTGGGGGAAAGGAAAATCTGCTCCCGGTTTCGGTCCAATCGGTCCGCAACTCGTGACGGCGGATGAGGCGGGCGATGTAATGAACCTGCGTGTAACAACGAAGGTCAATGGTGAAACGCGGCAGGATTCTAACACCTCCGACATGATCTTTTCGGTCCCTCACATCATCAGCTATATGAGCCAGTTCATGACCCTGCGCGTCGGCGATGTCATCGCGACAGGCACGCCTGAAGGCGTCGCAATGGGCATGACGCCTCCGGGCTGGCTCGTCCCCGGTGACGTTGTCGAAGTTGAAGTCGAGGGCCTCGGCGCGCAGCGCTCCGAAGTGGTTGCCTTCAGCGGATAAACAGATGCCCCGCTTTTGCGCCAACTTGACAACGCTGTTCACCGAGCACGATTTGATCCCCCGCATCGGTGCCGCAGCGGAGGTAGGCTTCAAGGCCGTAGAGATCCTGTTCCCATACAACGAGGATCCAGCGGCCATCCGACAGGCGCTCGGCGATACAGGTCTCGCACCCGTCCTGATCAACGCGCCGCCCGGAGATTATCCCGGCGGGGAACGAGGGCTAGCGAGCCTGCCCGGTCGCGAAGATGATTTCGCGGCAGCGATGGAAACCGCCTTCGCCTTTGTCGGCACGATCCAACCGCGCAACCTGCACATCATGGCAGGGCTGAACGGGAGCCGCACAACCTATATCGAAAACCTCAAACACGCCGCTGCGACAGCACCCGCCGGATTGACCCTGCTGATCGAACCCATCAACACCCGCGATTTCCCTGGCTATCACCTCAACACAGCCGAAGACGCATTGACCGTGCTGGACGCTGTGGGTGCCGATAACCTGCGCCTGCAACTCGACCTTTATCATTGTCAGATCATGGCCGGAGACCTTGCCACCCGAATTCGCGCCCTCCTCCCCCACATAGGTCACATGCAAATCGCCGGGGTGCCCGAACGGCACGAACCTGATACGGGCGAAGTGAATTATCCGTATCTCTTCGACCTGCTCGATGATCTCGGCTATGAGGGATACGTCGGGTGCGAGTATCACCCGCGAACAACGACGACAGAGGGCTTGAGCTGGTTCGAACCCTATCGCGAAAGGCAATGATGTGCGGATACTGATCCTCGGCGGCGGCGGTTTTATCGGTCAGAAACTCGCGAAAGCGCTGGCCACGCGCGGCACGCTGCGCGGCGAGGACATCTCACACCTTTGCCTTGCTGATGTCACCGAAGCACAGCTCATCGACGCGCCCTTCCCCGTAACCACACATGCCATCGACATCGCCAGCCGCAATGCCGTCGACGACCTGATGCTCCAAGGCTGGGACGCAATTTATCATCTCGCCGCCGTGGTCAGCGGACAGGCTGAAGCGGAATTCGTCACGGGTCTGCGCGCGAATTTCTTTGGCACGCTCAACATTTTCGAAAGTGCCCGCGCTGGAGGCCGCAAGCCGGTTATTGTCTACTCCTCCTCGGTCGCGGCTTATGGCGGTGAAGTCCCGCAACCGATTGAGGACTGGACCAACACCAATCCACAAACCAGTTACGGTAGCCAAAAGGTCATCGGCGAATTGCTGCTGAATGATTATTCGAGAAAAGGCTTTTTCGATGGGCGCGGCGTGCGCTTGCCGACGGTCGTCGTGCGCCCCGGCAAACCGAATGCCGCTGCCTCATCTTTCTTCTCGTCAATCATACGCGAGCCGTTGCAAGGAGATCCTGCGATGTGCCCGGTCGACCCTCAAGCGACGAAAGGTTGGCTGACCTCGCCGCGTGCTGTTGTCGACAACCTGCTTCGGACCGCCGAGCTAGACGGTGAGGCGCTGGGACAAAATCGCTGCTTCAATCTAC
>CAZJWF010000182.1:0-4515 GCA_964549375.1 uncultured Neomegalonema sp. | reverse complement strand
CCCGGCGCGCCCACCGGGTTGCGGTTGGGTCGAGCTGATAGGCGCACCCTCTCCAATCGGAGAGTTCTCGCTGACCCGCTCGGCAAACACGATGAAGCGCAAATGCTCCGCCTGTGACCCAAACGGCCAGCAGGTTGATAGCGCAAGGCGCGAGGGTCCCCCGTGGACCAGCGGAAAGCGCCAATGTCGGCTATCAACCACATAACCGTCTGTGACACGGTAGGGCTGCTGGATTCCGTCGCCGGTTTCCAAAAAAATTTCATCGCCCGGCTTCACATGCTCCAAAAACGCGAAATGACTGTCGTTATGGCCGCCAAAAGCCGCCAATCCCGGCGTTCCCGGTCTGGCGGTGCCTTCAACATGTCCGACCCCCCAGGCCATTGCTTCGCTCATGGCAGAGTTGAGCACGACAACCGATTTCTTCACACGCGGGAATGTCAGCTTTGCGGAAAGCTCGACATCTGCCCCCGGCCAAGGCTTGACGGGTTCGCCCTTGGTTATCATCCGCTGCCAAGCAACCGACAGCAAGACGTCCCCCAGCATGGCTTTCCCCTTCATGTAAGCCGCCCCTGCAAAGGGGACGGCTCCGGCGATGAAGAGGGTGGCGGCAAAAAGGGTTACCGCAGTGCGTTTGCTCATCCGCATCAGAACCGCCGCCGCGCGATGAGGAGCGTCAGACTGCCAAACAACATCAGGATCACTCCGATGAGCATACTGCGCTCCCAGTTCAACGAACCTTGAGGGATGGGCGCAAACTGACGAACCCGGTTGGCAGCGGTCTGTGCGCTTGCGGGGGCGTCATAAGAGGCGTCGCGGGCATCCGGTGTTTTACGCTTGCGGTCCTGTTCATCGAAGAACAGTTCTGGGTCCCAACCAGCGGGCAGGTTGAGCGGCACATCGACGGAGGCGAGCTCAACACCTTTGGGTCGGCTCACCTCGACATCAACCGCGACGAGAGACGTGCGGCGACTGACCAATCCATGCGTCAGCGCGGTTTGCAAAATGGTTTCGTCGGCTTGCTCGCGTTGGGCTTGCGACGCGCCAGCCTTGTTGCGTTGACCTTCGGTGGCGCGAATTTTCGACCGAGCCCAGAGTTTGCCAATCCCCGCCCGCGTGCCCGCTTTGGCGAGCGGCAAGTCTACACTCCACTGCTCATCGCCGCGATCTCCGCTCAGCGTCAGAATGCCCGATGTTGCAGGCGACTTGATCGTCAGCGCGACTGGTTCCCCCGCGTATACGTCTGGCAACGGGTTTGGCCAAAATTCTGCTTCCACGCCGTCCGGGAAAGCCGCCGAGAGATTGGTCATGGCGGGGGTTTCGATCTTGGCAAAGAGCGCCGTCATTTGCTCGTGGACTTGGCTCAGATCAGAGATTGTCACCTGTGCGCCTCGCCCCATCTCGGCGGCGCGGCTCATAAAATAACTGTTGGGTGCGGAGCCGATTCCCACCGTAAAGAGGCGCGAGCGCCCCAATGCCTTGTCGATGAGCGTAAAGAGAAAAGTCTCATTCCCGACCGCGCCATCCGTCAGAAAGATGATCTGCCGCAAGGCGGAACGATCCGCCGCGTTGTCTTGCAACGCCACGCTGAGCGCCGGTCCCATATTTGTCCCGCCATCCGCTTCGAGCCGGCGAATGCGGCGTACCGCTGACTTAACCGCACCCGGAGTCGCGTGAACTGGTGCCCGATGGAACATCTCGAAATCGTTCGAAAAGGTAATGACATTAAACCGGTCTTCAGGCCGCAAACGCTCGACCGCCATCTCTAGCGCGTCGCGGGCTTGGCGGATTGACGTCCCCGCCATTGAGCCAGAGACATCCAGCACAAAGATCACTTCGCGCGGTTGCGGCTTTTTCGTTATGTCTGCGATTTCGGGGGGCGTAACAAACGCTAGTAGGTATTCCTCGCCGCCGATGTCTTCTTTGAACAGCGCGGCAGTCGGTTCGATGAGCGGTTTCGCTTTCCAGATAAGTTCAAAGTCGCGATTGGCCGGAGCAGGGCCATCCAAAGTAACCGTCGCCGTCTGCTCATCACGTTCGATCTTCACCGGATGGTGCGGTGATGATATCTTCGCGAGCGGAAACCCCGCATCGAGAGAAACCTTTAGCGTGACGGGGTTTTGTATCCCCTCGGTTTCGCGCGGATCAAGAATGGGAGACTCGATTTTTTCGCGATCCGGGACGGGGTCATTGATCGCCCAGCCGCCCTCACCGAAGTTCACCATCTGAACGACGGGCTGAGGATTATAACGCGGCGCAACCACCAGCGGCATTCGTAAGCGATACGCTCCATCTTTCGGGGTAAGCGCCTGCTGAAACGCAATTTGCGCGATGATGATTTCACCCGGACCGATATTTGCGACCTCGTTCGTGAAAAGATTCGGACGCTGTTGTTCAATCAACGACGCTTTGCGTCCCTCGGCTTTCGCGCGTTCATATGTTTTACGCGCTGCTTCGCGCTCCTTGACCTGACCTTCGATAAACCGGTCGCCGATCCGCAATTTCAATCCATCGACTGCCGAGTCCGTTGGCAAGGGAAACGCATACACCCCTTCAACCCATTCATCGCTGTCGTTGCGAAATTTCTGCGTCACCGTCGCCCGAAGAATTGGCCCGGTGACGTCTATTTTGATGTCCGTCGAGAGCGTCAGGGCTGACGTGTATTGCCCATGATTTTCCGACCGGAACAGCAACGTCCCACTTTCGACATCGCCGAGGCGCATCATCCTCGCGACGTCTACCGTATCAGCAGGGGCGGTCGGTGCCGCCATACTGGGCAGCGCCCCCAAACCAATACTTAACACGGCTGCACCCAGAGCAGCCAATCTTACAAATTTCATACATCCTCGCTTCCCGGTCGTTCATGACCCACCGGTATAAAAAGCGAGCACTGCGGCACTCACGGCGCGATAACGTGGTCGTGAGGTGATAGTTTGCGGCTCGATTTAGGCGAACTCGAAAGTGTTGCCTCAATTCAAGCGCGTGTTGCTTTTGGTAGTTACCGCTCTCTTAACCCTTGCTCGATTAGAACTCGAAGATGATTTTGGGGAAGCAGATTTCGCGCGCTCCGGCTTTCGCGCTTGCCTTATTTGTTGGGTCGGCACATGCCGAAACGCAAAGTGGACAAGTGCGGCTGGAAAACCGCGCTGATCTGACGTGGCTGATGTTCGAATCAATCACCACTCCGGCCTTGGGAATTGCCATGCCCGCGACTGCGCCGTGGAAGGGGCGGTCACTTGATGGGTCTGTAAAGATCGACTTATCCACGAATTACGCGGCTTTTATCGAACAATGGGAATTGACGCTTTATCGCGAGAGCGACTCCCATCGAAAACATCCGCTCCGCCAATGGCGCGGGCCTGCTGCGCTCTTTGATGCGGGGGTGACATGGGATGGCTCTGTCGAGGCTGGTCCGCCTTTGCGTCCCGGCGAGACTGTCGTCGCTCTGCTGCGTGTGCGCGATATTGCTGGCAACGTGGATGAGGCGAAACCTCAAACGATGCTGGTGTCGCGCTATCTCATGCCCAAGCAACGACGCGATTACAATGTGATCACGTCGCAGCGCCGCAATTCGGTTGCCGCTGGAAACCCACCGGCAAAACAGACCATCCCCGTCAGCGGGTACTTGCTGGACGTCCGAATTGCCGCCGATCCGTATGGGGCACCCATGCATATTGCCGGACTCGCAATGGACGATGAGGGTGGCGGAAACTGGCATTTGTCGCAAATCTTGCCCGCCGGTGAGTACAGCCTGAAAGTTCAGACGGAGCGGCCTATCCTCGGCGGGACGCGGTTGATCTCGGTTGGAGAGTTTGACGTCTCGGTTCCCAGCCAAGGTGATCACTTCGCGACCATCAAAGACAGTGATGGATTGCCGCGCACAAAGCATACTCTAACCGCATGGGGACTGAGCCACGACGGGGCGATTTCGGGCCGCGATGCCGTGCGCCTTGCTTTGCGCGAGTCTGGCGACGCCAAAGGCCGTTTCGCTTTGGCGATCCTTCATCCCGACAAGACTGCACCACTTTATCGCGATAAACGAAAGCGCAGCGTTATTCGGGTTCACCCGACGTCGCGCAACATACCTTGGGGCGCAAAACAAGAGCCTGTTTTGCCCTTGAAACCGATCAAAATGCGCGCGGGCTTTTCCGCACAGGATGCCACGCTGCTAACCTTGCCGCATACGGACTTGAACGCCAAAAAACTATTTGTTTCGTTGCGTTCGGATCAGGGTGCGCCGAGCTATCTGACTCCGGAACGGCATTTTGAGATCGAACCTTTGCAGGGAAAGATATTTTTCACTGCGGAAGGGAAAGGTGCAATTCGCGATTTTGTGCAAGCGGTGGGTAAAAGCGCCCGCGTCGAAGTGGCCTATTACGTTCTGCCATCCATTGCCGGATTAAGTACACGGCGGCCCACAGGTGAGATGTTCTATAGTGCTCATAGCGGGGCCGAGCATGAATACACCTTTGGAAACATCCGGCCGGGACCACAAGCCGATGACGATGCCAATCAAGG
>CAZJWF010000181.1:0-4574 GCA_964549375.1 uncultured Neomegalonema sp. | reverse complement strand
CGGGTCGATGCGGCGGAGGTCTGGCATTGGTATGCGGGCGGGCCGCTATCGCTGACGGTCTCTCCCGATGGTCATGATGCTGAGGCGTGGGTGTTGGGTTCAGATATTGCTGCCGGACAGATGCCTCAGCGTGTGGTCCCCGCCGGATGGTGGCAAACGGCGACGTCATTGGGCGCGTGGACTTTGGTTGGCTGCACCGTCTCGCCGGGATTCGAGTTTGGCGGTTTCGAACTTGCACCCCCCGATTGGCGACCCACCCCGCGCGGAGGTTGAAAGCGGCTGGCTGGGGCTAATCAGCCTGAAGGTGCGCTGAAAGCTTCTGGTGACACCGCTGATCGCCAAGATTTCGGCGCGGCAGTAGCGCGAAATTTACCAATATAGAGCACGGTCGTTCGAAATCTGCCAGAAGGGCTGCTCGGATGAATTCCACTCTGCTTAAAATCGTATTGGTAATATTTGGAGCCCTATTTGTAATTGATTTTACCATAATGATGACGATCCGCCCATTCGATATAGAACCGGCTGCCTTGAAAAAAATATTCACAGTCGGAGGCACGCTAACCCTTGTGTTCTTTGCAGGTTTTTATTCGAAGTCACGTCTTGCAAATGGTGGTCAAACCGAAGCGCCGAAGCTTCTTCATATCTCTGAAGCATTGATGAGCATCTCGTTAGCTGCCGGATTTGTCATTGTGGCTTCGGCGCTGATGGCGGTGCTGAACTACATATTGATGGGAACGGCATTTACGCTTTGGGACGATAAATTCGCGTCAGTGGATCAAGCTATTGGTTTTGATTGGATTGCTCTGCTTGAATGGATGGAGGAAAGACCAACATTAAGCTGGATTTTAGTGAAGGCATACAGCACTTCTTTTGTCCAAGTATTGTCGGTAATATTTATTTACAGCCTTATGAGAAGAATGGATCGCGTTCTCGAATTCATTGCGCTCTACGCTATCACAGGTACTCTTGTGGCTATTGTATCGATGTTGCTTCCAGCGTTTGGCGCACACTTTTATTATCAACCGGACCCTGTTCTTTTTGATCAATATTCAAAGCTGGGATATGTTCACATCGAAACGCTTCAACAACTTCGTGCGGGAACGTATGGGAGTTTGGGTTTTGAGACGGTCGTTGGAATGGTGAGCTTTCCATCTTTCCACACGATCCTCGCGATTATTGTCACCTATTCAGTCCGGGATAATCGGATTTTGTTCGTTCCAGTCGCGGTTTTGAACTGTTTTGTCGTCATGTCTACGCTGACTGAGGGCGGGCACTATCTGGTCGATATTTTCGGTGGAACGTTCATTTCGCTGGTGGCGATCTTGATTGTCCGTGCAATTGCGCCCAATGAACGTGAGGCCGCGTCGGAACCGGTTTACTCGCGGGCTTAGTGGCTAAGATATTGAAATAATACCGTCTTCCGTGACGATTCCATCGAGCCGCTGATCCGTTGGCTCGATGGGCACTGTGTCTACCTCCTGCGCCGCATAAGCATATCCATAGGCCCGTGTTGGGGCCAAGGCCCGCAGGTTCTCTAGCGTTCTGTCATAAAACCCGCCGCCATATCCGAGGCGATATCCAGCCCGATCAAACGAGAGTAGCGGGGCGATGATGATTGTCGGGGTGACAATGGGCGTGCCGTCTTCCGGGATCGCGGCACCGAAAGCGCCTGAAATAAAAAGGGTTTTCGCATTCGCTGCGCGAAACTCCAGAGGTGTGTCGGCCTTTGCGACCACCGGAAAACAGGTCTCAATCCCCGCTTTCCACAACGCCTCGACCAGCGGTTGTGGGTCGAGCTCTGACTGAATCGCCCGGTAAAGCGCGACCGTATCGCCTTCGCCAATCTCGACATGTTTGAGAAAGGTCCGGCAAGCTTTGAATGCTGCATTCACTTGCTGCGAAGCGGCGAATTTCCGCCGTTCCCGCGCATCGCGCCGCGCTTGATCTTTGATTTTATGAAGGTCCGTCATCGTCATCTCATCGCTCAAGGTGGCGGACCCGAGACAACCGTTGGAGTGTTTGATCCCCGCAAGCCTGGTAAACCAGGTGGGCGCCATGTACCTAGGACCACGGTCCAGAGCAGGGACAGCTCCCGCAGAGATGCTTAAGGCCAGTGGGATTCAGACTCCGTGACGCGCAGCCCAGTATCCGCCACGGCAGATGATAAGGCCGGAACGGTTAACATGCTACCCTCTCGCTTGAATTCTCTCGCGTTGACAGGGACAAGCAGGCTCGCCTAGCTGCAACATATGTTCGCTATGCGCCCCATAGGCTACGTTATCGGGTTGTTCGTCACCTTTCTTGGCGTTGCCATGATCCCCGTGGCCATCATCGACGCCATTTCGGCTGACCCCGATTGGCGGGCGTTTTCGCTGTCAGCGACGATTACAATCGTCTGTGGTGGCGGGTTGGTGCTGACATGCGGAAGTAGCCGGCAGGGCGGGCTGTCGATCCAACAAACATTTATCCTGACAACGCTCGCATGGGTTGCAATGCCTTTGTTTGGTGCTTTGCCCTTCATGTTTGGCAGCGTTGATCTCAGCTTTGGCGATGCCATGTTTGAGGCGGTGTCAGGCATTACAACCACCGGCGCAACCGTGTTGGAGGGGCTAGAGACGACTTCCGCCGGGATTTTGCTGTGGCGTGGTTTGCTGCAGTGGTTTGGAGGACTGGGGATTGTCGTCGTCGCGATTGCGATCTTGCCGCAATTGCAAGTTGGTGGAATGCAGCTTTTTAGATCTGAAGCATTTGATACGTTCGGTAAAATTCTCCCCCGCGCGGCAGAGATTGCAGCGCAACTTGGCTATATTTACTTGGGGCTGACGGGGGCCGCCGTTCTCGTCTATGCGGCCTGTGGGATGGAAGCGTTTGACGCAGTCGTCCATGCCATGACGACCATCGCGACGGGTGGATTGGCGAATTACGACGACTCGTTCGGGCATTATGACAGCGCGTCGATCCATTACTCCGCAGTGATGTTCATGCTGCTTTCTGCGCTGCCCTATGTGCGGTTTGTGCAGATGTTAAACGGCACTGCGATGCCGATGTTGCGTGATCCGCAAGTGCGAACGTTCTTTCTGGCGGTTGCCGTTGTCGTGGGCGTTCTGTCCTACGTTCAATGGGCGCTAACCGCTGATCCGGAGGGCAGCTTTCGCAGCGCGCTGTTTAACACGGTCTCGATTATCACTGGCACCGGCTATGCGACCGAGGATTACGGGCTGTGGGGCCCCTTTGCGATGATGATATTTTTCCTGCTGGCCCTGACCGGAGGGTGCGCGGGATCAACAAGCTGTTCAGTAAAGATCTTTCGGTATCAAGTTCTTGCCGCGACAATTCGGGCGCAAATCCATGCGCTGCATAACCCATCATCGGTCATCAAAGCGCGCTACGACGGACGCCCGATTTCGGAACAAGTCCTATCGTCTGTCATGGCGTTTTTTATGCTGTTTTTCCTAACGCTTGCACTCGTCACATTGGCTCTCAGTTTGATTGGTCTAGACTTCCTGACGTCCCTCTCGGGGGCGGTTGCGACATTAGGGAATGTTGGTCCGGGCTTGGGCGACATTATCGGCCCAAGCGGAAATTATGCGTCGCTGCCAATGGCGGCAAAGTGGACGTGCATCTTCGCAATGCTCATTGGCAGACTGGAGCTACTCAGCGTTTTTGTAATGATGGCTCCAGCTTTTTGGCGGCGCTAGCGACGTCTCGCAAGCTGCCGTAGGACGTCCATATCGACCTCGCCGTCATCATTGGAGTCAAACATTCCAATAACGGAATCGAGTTTGGGATCGCCTGTGCTCTGCCGCTGTTGGGGGGCGGATCCGAATAGGCCACCAAGCATATCATCCAAGCCACCACTGTTTTGAGGGGATGGTGGAGTTTGCTGCTGTCTGCGCCGCCGATTTCCGCCAAGCAGCCCACCCAAGATACTGCCCAGACCGCCGCCGCGTCGTTGCGGTGTCGCCTGCGGTGCGCGGCGCTGGGGTTGTTGTCCTAAAATTTGGCCGAGGATTTGATCGAGACCACCACCACCCGAAGAGGGACGCGATGGTCCGCCGCCGCCCAATAATCCGTTCAGCAAGTCGCCGACACCGCTATTGACATCCGCTTGGGTACTTGCCCGTTTTTGCATCCCGCCCAAGACCATCGACGTGATGACAGGCAGCATCTTTTTGACCAGATCTGCCCCTACGCCAGACGATTGCTCAGCCCGCTGCGCGACAGAGCGACTGACGTCTTTGCTGCCAAAAATTTGCCCAAGAATGTCGTTGCCGCGCGCGCGGAGATTGTCGTTGTGAAGACTGTTGCCGTCCTGATAAACGTCTTCATAATCAGTGCCCTGAATGCTTTTTAGAATTCCTGCGAGGCCGTCTTGGTTGCGTGAGCGTTGCTTAAAACCGGTCGATACGGCGGGCAGGACGTGTTTGAGGACACTTTCGGTTTGGTCTTGTCCAAGCCCGAATTGACGCGCCAGATTTTCGATCCCGTTTCCGCCTTGAGCGGAGCGAAGCAGGTCGAGCATGTTCATTTGAAATCTCCACGAAACGAACTGAATAATCTGATTTGGTATCATA
>CAZJWF010000180.1:0-4596 GCA_964549375.1 uncultured Neomegalonema sp. | reverse complement strand
GAGGTTGAAAAACAACGCGAACGTTTAGAGAGTGCCGAAGCCGAACGCGCAAAACTTGCAAATGCCCTCAGCGGGTTGGAAGCTATCAACTGAACGAAAGACTGAGTCATAGTCGGACTTGTTTCGGGCATGACCATCGGAAAAACTAAACCCGCTTTTGCGGGAATGACACGCAGCGAAAGAACTGATCATGGCTGACGACACAAATTTTGAGCGTGACGACAGCATGTCTCACCCGACAATCGAAACCGCGCTTGACCTAGCGTTCGAGCGCGCGCGGAGCGATTCCGACGACAGCGGCGCATTTTACGACGCGCTGTTCGCGACGACGGTCTTCATGCCAATCCGCAATGCGTATGACGAAAACGGTGACGAAAACGAAAGTGAAGCGCAGGCTGTAGAACCGTTGGTTTGGGAAGTCGAAGGCGGTGAAACGTTACTGTTATTCGACACCGAAGAGCGACTCGCCCGTTGGGCGACTGAGCCAATGAATTACATTGGTCTGCCCGGTAGTACCTTTTTCAAGATGTTTCAGGGCGAATTGCAAGTCGCCGTCAACCTCACCGTTGCGCCGTCTTCTGTCATGATCCCGGCGGAAGTCGTGTCGTGGCTGCATGATCGCGCAGAGGCCATCGTCGAGACCGAAGAAGTCTCAGCGGGCAGCGCGATGGACGTGACCGCACCGCCAGAACTCGCCCCCGAAGCCGTTGGACGCATTACCGCGAAACTCGCGGGCTTACGCCGGGAAATCCATGAAGCCATCATTTTCAGCCTCGCGATTGATAACGACGAGGAAGAATCCATCCGCCGTGTTGTTCTGGGTGTCGCGCTAACGGTTGGCGGCATTGAAGAGGCCGACAATATTGCAACCTCGCTCGCACGGACCGCGATGTCGGCCTTTAACGGCGAGCGTGCTTTTGAGGTGGCCTTACTTGACCCGGAATCGCCGCTGATGAACGCGGCCCGCAATGTCGGTGTGAAGCTGCCTATCGTTGATTTATCTTCGCTGCACTAGAGAGGGGCGAGCGTGCCGATTGTCAAACGCTCGCTGACCCTCAAAGGGCATCGAACCAGCGTCTCACTCGAAACAGAGTTTTGGGATGCCTTTCGCGAATGTGCGGCAGCACGGTCGCTATCACTAAATGCTTTAGCCTCAGAGATTGATGCCGCTCGTCTGCAAAATGGACAAGCCGGAGACAACTTGTCCGCCGCGATCCGCCTTTATGTTTTGGCGGAGCTGCAAGACCGCCTGAAGAAAGCTGAAATCCTGTGAGCCGCACGACGCTCACCGCATTTGCACTCAACGGTCTATGCGCGGCGATCATACTTTATATCATCACAAAGGCTCCGCTTTTTGGGTTGGTAGGTGCCGCGTGCTACGCCGTGTTTCTGGTCGTCGGTATTCATTATCTGCGGCTGCGCGAGCGGTATCTCATTGGCCTTTGCATCGTTTCCGCGCTGATTGCGGTGGCTGTCGTAGCACAGCCAATGCCGTTACTCGCTGAAGCTTCCATCCGTGCGGCTTATCTGTCGGGCTTTTTTCTCGTCCTTTCGGTTCTGAGGGATGGCGCGATGACGTCCTCATCGGTAGTCGAAGTAGGGCGGTTCCTCACCCAACAACCACCGACTCGCCGCTATTGGGCCCTGGCTCTTGGCGGGCACACGATGGGCGTGGTGATGAATTTCGGCGCGTTGATCTTGTTGGCACCACTTGTCCAACGGGGGGCCAAAGCGAACAGCGATACGCTGTCACCTCAGATCGTTCAAATCAGAGAACAACGGCAGTTGATGGCGCTGTCTCGCGGGTTTTCGTGGTTCATTGCCTGGGCTCCAACCTCTATCGCTCAGGTGGTCGCCGTAACGGTGGTCAGCGGGGCATCGACATTGACCGTGAGCATCATGGGCGCCATCGCGGCGGCTTGTGTCATCGTCGCAGGATGGATCGAGGATTTGATGTTTGGGGCAAGGCTACGCAAGCGTCTCGGCGGACAAAGGAGCCCAGCCCTCAATCCGATCTTTCCCGGTTCAGCATTTGCACGGTTGGGCGGCGTATATCTGCTGTTGACCGCGCTGAGCTTCTATTTCGTTTGGCTGCTGGAGACCCCTTTGGTGAACGGTATTATCCTTTCTGTGGTACCCGTGACAGCCTTGTGGATTGTCCTGCAAATGAGAGCGGGGCGGGGAGATGGAAGAGGTTTGCTCACCCGATCCAAAGATATTGCCATATCCGCTTTGCCGATGAACAGCCCAGAGGCGTCGACGCTCGCGCTGGCGGGATTTACCGGAACGGTCTTGGCCGCAGTGATTCCGCCCGATGCCCTCGACGCCATCTTTTCGGTCTTTGGGACGCATGTATCGCTGCTTTACATGTCGATTACAGCAACGGTTGTCGTGTTCTCGGTGATTGCGATGCCGCCGATGTTGACCGTCACCTTTATTGGAGGTGCCGCATCGCGGGCTGAGGGAATCGGGTTAGAGCCAGATCTCCTCGCGCTCGCGCTGATCCTCGGTTGGGCCGTCAACCTCACCGGATCCCCTTTCGGAGGGACGAACCTGATTTTATCACGTCAAACAGGTTTTTCGGTGAAAAAGCTCGCGTTTAACTGGAATTTACGGTTTTCGGTCATGGCCTTCATGGTGTGTTGCGGCGTCCTTCTGGCGGCCTCCTCAGTCTAAGCGAGGTCTCGTGGTTCGTCGTTTTCGCGATAGAACGGGGCGTCCTCGCACTGGTCGGCGTGTTCTCGAGGTCTATTCTGGTCTTCGTTGAAAAGGTTGCACGGTTTGTCGTGCTGGAGAATATTTCGGGCGATACGCCCGCATAGCCCATTAAAGGACTCGCCATGTCTGATATCGAAATTGCCCGCAAGGCGAACAAGAAACCCATTCAGGAAATCGGCAACAAGCTGGGCATTCCCACCGAACACCTGCTGCCTTTCGGCCATGACAAGGCGAAAATCTCTGCTGATTTCATCAAATCGAAGGCGAGCGGCAGTGATGGCAATCTAATCCTTGTTACCGCCATCAATCCAACCCCGGCGGGCGAAGGCAAGACCACGACGACGGTCGGCCTTGGTGATGGTCTGAACAAAATCGGCAAAAACGCAATGGTTTGCATCCGTGAAGCCTCGCTTGGCCCGAACTTCGGGATGAAGGGCGGCGCGGCAGGCGGCGGGTACGCGCAGGTAGTGCCGATGGAGGATATGAACCTCCACTTTACGGGCGATTTCCACGCGATTACGTCCGCGCACAATCTGTGTTCCGCGATGCTCGACAACCACATTTATTGGGGAAATGAGCAGGAAATCGATGTACGCCGCGTCGTATGGCGCCGTGTGCTCGACATGAACGACAGAGCGTTGCGCCAGATCACGGCATCGCTTGGCGGTGTGGCCAATGGCTTCCCGCGCGAGACTGGCTTTGACATCACCGTTGCCTCTGAGGTGATGGCGATCTTGTGCCTCGCGAACGACCTTGAGGATCTGCAAAAGCGCCTCGGCGATATGATTGTTGCTTACCGCCGCGACCGCACGCCTGTCTTCTGCCGCGACATCAAGGCCGATGGCGCCATGACCGTACTGTTACAGCAAGCCATGCAGCCGAACCTCGTTCAGACACTTGAAAATAATCCGGCATTCGTTCACGGAGGTCCGTTTGCGAATATCGCGCACGGCTGTAACTCAGTGGTGGCTACGAAAACGGCACTTAAGCTATGTGACTATGTCGTTACCGAAGCAGGTTTTGGCGCTGATCTTGGTGCGGAGAAATTCCTCAACATCAAATGCCGCAAAGCAGGCCTCAAGCCGAAGGCCATCGTCATTGTTGCGACCATCCGGGCGATGAAGATGAATGGCGGCGTGGCGAAAAATGACCTCGCTGCCGAAAATGTCGATGCGGTCAAGAACGGGTGCTCTAACCTTGGACGTCACATTGAAAACATCGGAAAGTTTGGTGTTCCTGCCGTCGTCGCGATCAACCACTTCTCCGGTGATACCGACGCGGAAGTCGCCGCGTGTAAGGAGTATGTTGAAAGCCTCGGTTCAGAGGCGATCCTTTGTAAGCACTGGGCGGATGGCGGCGATGGCACCATTGATCTGGCGAACCGCGTTGTCGAAATCATCGACGAAGGCAAAGCCAACTACGCACCGCTTTACCCGGACAGCATGAAGCTGGCGGAAAAAGTTGAGGCCATCGCGAAAGGGATCTACCGCGCAGACGGTGTGGTCATGGACAAGAAAATCCTAGATCAACTTAAAGCGTGGGAAGAACAAGGCTACGGCGACCTGCCGGTGTGTATGGCTAAAACTCAATATAGTTTCTCAACTGATCCTAACGAGCGCGGCGCACCCACGGGCTTTGATATTCCGGTCCGTGAAGTTCGCCTCTCCGCAGGTGCAGGTTTCGTTGTTGCGATATGCGGTGAGATCATGACCATGCCCGGCCTGCCGCGTGTTCCAGCGGCAGAATCGATCATGCTCGATGGGAATGGAGAAATTCAGGGGCTTTTCTAAGCGCTGAAGAACAATCCATCGTGAGAGTTGATGAAAATAGGGCTGCTCTTCAATTGAAGGGCAGCCCTAAATGTATCAGCCGAGAGAA